>CAVESC010000013.1:0-37581 GCA_963618275.1 Bacteroidaceae bacterium | reverse complement strand
TCCCATCTAATAATGATAAGTCACAATCTGATTCATAAAAAATTTTTGCCATTTTAATATCCCCCTTAATCTGCTTGGCTTCCTCGATGCATTCCAACAAGTCCAGTACGTGCAATTTCTGTCACGTGGAATCCGTTAAGCATCATTAATAATTGATTAACTTTTCTTGTATTTCCAGTAACTTCAATAATAAGTGAAGTTGGTGAAACATCTATAATATGTGCTCTAAAGATATCAACAATTGAAGTGATATTTGTTCTTTGATCAGCATTTGCATCTACTTTAATTAAGACAAGTTCACGATAAACCGAATCATCTTGTTCTAATTTTTCAATTTCAACGACTTCAACAAGTTTCCCTAATTGTTTTTCAATTTGCGTTAAAATTTGTTCATCACCAGTAGAAACAACTGTCATACGTGACATTCCTTCAATATTTGTTTGTCCTACTGAAATACTTTCAATGTTATATCCTCGTCTACTAAATAATCCAGCAACACGATTTAAAACCCCTGGATTATTTTCAACAAGCAATGACAAAACAAGTCTATCCATGTTTTAATCCTCCCTATTTTTTTAATTGTTTATGAATTCTGTTCATAGCTGAAATAATAGCTTTAATTGTTGCTGTTGTAATATTTGGATGTACCCCTACTCCATATTCTTGAACAGCGCTTCCTTTAACTCTTAAATAAACATAAGCAGCAGCTTTTGAACTAGATCCTGATGATAATGAATGTTCACTATAATCTAAGAAATGTGTATAAACAAAGCCATTTTCATTAAATGCGTCTTTAACAGCATCAATTGGTCCATTACCATAACCAACAATTGTTCTTACTTCTCCATGATCTTTTAAAGTAATTTCTGCTTTTCTTTCAAATTCAGAATCATCTTCAGAAATATCAATTAATTTTTGTTTAATAAATTCATATGGTTCTTTAATATCTACATATTGTTCAATAAATGTATCGTAAACTCTTTCTGGAGAAACTTCCCCTTCTTCTTCAGAAATATCTTGAATTACTTTAGCGAAATCTACTTGTAATCCTTTAGGTAAATGATATCCATACATGCTTTCCATAACATAAGCAACTCCACCTTTACCTGATTGTGAATTAATACGAACGATTGGTTCATATTGTCTACCTAAATCACTAGGATCAATTGGTAAATAAGGAACTTCCCACATTTTTGAATTTCTTTCTCTTAAAGCATGCATACCTTTATTGATTGCATCTTGGTGACTTCCAGAGAATGCTGTAAAGACTAATTGTCCAACATATGGATGTCTTGGTGGAATTTCCATCTTTGTACATTTTTCATAAACATGTTTAATATCATTAATATTTCCTAATTCTAATTGAGGATCTACACCATGTGTAAACATATTTAAAGCAACAGTCACAACATCTACGTTACCTGTTCTTTCACCATTACCAAATAATGTTCCTTCAACACGATCAGCACCAGCTAATAAAGCAAGTTCAGTTGAAGCAATTCCACAACCTCTATCATTATGAGGATGAACAGAAACAATGACTCTTTCACGGTCTTTGAAGTTACGACACATCCATTCAATTTGATCAGCATAAACATTTGGTGTATCCATTTCAACTGTAGAAGGTAAGTTGATAATCACTTTATTATCTTTACTTGCTCCCCATGTATCCATTACAGCTTCACAAACTTCCATTGCGTAATCAACTTCAGTTCCTGTAAAACTTTCTGGTGAATATTCAAGAATAACTTTTCCTTCAAATTCTTTTGATAAATCTTTGACTAATTGAACCCCATCAATTGCGATTTGTTTGATTTCATCTTTATCTTTATTAAATACAACATCTCTTTGTAAAATAGAAGTTGAATTATATACATGAACGATAGCTTTATCTAATCCTTTTAAAGCTTCAAATGTTTTTCTAATTAAATGTTCTCTTGCTTGAGTTAATACTTGAACAGTAACATCATCAGGAATTAAGTTTTCTTCAATTAATAATCTTAAGAAATCATATTCAATTTGACTTGAAGAAGGGAAACCTACTTCAATTTCTTTAAATCCTAAATCTACTAAAAGTTGGAACATTTCCACTTTTTCTTCTATTTTCATTGGTGTGATTAAAGCTTGATTTCCATCTCTTAAATCAACTGAACACCAAATTGGTGCTTTTTCAATTGTTTTATCAGGCCAAGTACGGTCTTTTAATTTAATTGTTTCAAATCTCTTGTACTTTTCGTAATTCATTTCCATTTCCTCCTTAATACTATAAAAAAACTCCCGTCTCAAAATAGCCAGTCCGGCCACTTTGAGGACGAGAGTTATATTACTTCGTGGTTCCACCTCAATTTGTGAATAAATCACTTTATTCACCTCGCTAAGTACGCTACATAATAGTTCATACTCTTGCAAAATAACGGTTGCATACCGTAGCCACCTACTTAAGTTCAGCGCTCCACTCAAGGATGAGTTCAGTATTACTCAAACAATTCTTTACACCAGCCAGAATCTCTCTATGCCTTGAAATAGTACTTACTAGTTCCTATCGAAGTATTTATTTTATGGTTACTTGTAATGTTAGACTTTTTTTTTACTAAAGTCAATGTCTTTGAAGTAATTTTATAAATCAATATTTTTTTATCACGATGATGTTATTTTATTTATTAAAAAAGAAGAAACTCTAAATTGACTTTCTTCTTCAAAAATTTTAAATATTTTTATATTTTTTAATTTCTACAAATGCTCCTGCAGATAAAATAGATAACATCGACATTTACTTCAAATGAAATATTTTGTATATGTACAAGTTATGATGTTAATTTTTTTATAATATATCGTATACGTAAAAAGAGACCAATTTGCATTTAGCAATTGCCCTCTTTTTTAAAAAATTATTCTTCCATCATCCATGCACTACAAACTGGACATCTTTTGTTTCCTGAGCCATCATACTCTGTCTCATAATCACAATTTGGACATCTCCAAATGTTATATCTTGTATAAATTACAATTTTTTTCATATTGCTTCTCCTTTTTAATCTCGATACATAGTCCCACCACATTCAGGACATTTATAAGTATTTCCAATTACTTTCACATATGTTTCATATCCACAATTTGGATTTGAACATGTAAAATGATCTGATATGTAACTTCTTACTCTATAAAAAAATTTTTTCATATTTTTTCTCCTCTTTCTTTATTTTTTATTAAACCTTGACATTTTGGACACTGATACGAATCAGTTATATCTTCAACATAATCACTATAACCACAACTTTGACAAGTAAATAAAATCAGCTTTTTTAACCAATGCATAAACAAATACTTCTAAGAAAGAAATAAATCCTTGATGACATTAATTACTGCATAGTAATAAAAATTTTCTCTTTCCATTGCTGATGAATCAACCTTTGTCATAAGACCTGCAATCTTACTTACTGTTCCACCTCTCATTCTTCTATTTTTCTTGTTAATTTGAGCTTGACTTGCACCTGTTCCTAATCTATAAATTGATAATTTCGTAATATTTCCCATTGTTTGGACTGTAAAGACAAAACCAGCACACCCTTCAATCTCTGTTGTCATTAATACAAGACAATCTTCATATTTTTTACTAAAGATACCACCAGATTGTAGTTGCTCTCTTCTTAAACTATATCCTATTCCTATCTTAGGAAATCCTTCATTGGAATTAAAGCAATATTCTAATTCGTCAAGACCAAATTTTTGATTAAACTGAATATTTTGTACCAATCCATAATCCTCCCAATTAGATAAAAATTCTTTTGTTAACATCATTTTATTTCTCCTCCTTTCTTGTCTTTACTATAGCCTTTTCTACACAAAATGTATTTGCCTATACTTTGACTGCTTTTTGACAAAATAAAAAAATCCACAATATTATGTGGACTTAATAAACCGATAAAAAAGAGCTTCCCTCAGGAAACTCTTTCATTACTTTTTATTCAAATCTTTTACTATAAACAAATCCTAATAATGCAATACATAATAAACCTACATATCCAAATAATGATACATCATCACCTGTTTTTGTTGTATTTTTATCTGTTGTATTTGTTTTATCATTAGTATCTGTATCTGTAATTACTGAATCTGTTTTTGCTTCTTTTAAAGCATCATATGCATCATTTAATGAAGTTAACATGTTATCTAATTCTTCTTGAGAAACATCTTCTTTTGTAGCTAAATCTTTTGCCTTTTGTAATGTTTCTTGAAGTTTATCCCAAGATTCTTTTGTATATTTAGATTGATCTAGTTTACCTACTTTATCATTTACTTTATCTACAGCTTCTTGGTAATCTTCAACATTTCCAGCTTTAACAAGTAATTCCATAGCAGTTTTTACTTTTTCAATCATTTCATCAACTTCTGTTTGGTTAATATTATGATGATCATTTACCATTTGTTTAGCTTCTTGGTAAATTGAATCAAATTGTAACCATGAAGCAACTGTATAATCACTTTCTTTAATAGAAGCTAATAATTCTTTTAATTCATCAATATTTCCTCTTTGAACTAATTGAATACCATCAAATGAAGCAACTGCTTGATCAACATCTTCTTGATTTAAGCTTGGGTTATTGTAAACATCTTGAGCAGCATCTAAAATTTCTTTCATTTGTTGCCAAGAATCTACTGTATAATCTTCTTCTTTTAATTCTTGATGTTTCTTTATAAGTTTTTCTAACTTACTTCTATCTAATTTAACTAAGCTGTTATCTAATTCTTTTAATTGTTTTAAAGCATCATTTACTTTTTGATAATCATCAGCTTGATCAATCACATCTTTAAGAGCATTTAATTGATCTTTAAATCCTACAAAACTATCTTTTGTATAATCTTTTTCTTTATAAGCTGTCATAGCTTTATATAGTTCATTCAATTCATCTTTAGAATAAATAACATAACTTTCAATCGAATCATTAAGTTCAGTTACTTCTTTTAATAATCTTCCAATTTCTTCATCAGAAATCTTTTCACCTTTAGCTAAATCTAAATAATCTTTATAAGCTTTTTCTAATTCTTCATAATCTTTTTTAGCAATATTTCCATTTTTATTACCTGCTTCAAATTGAGATAATTGATCTTTTCCAGCTTGAGCAAGTTTTCTTAATTCTTCATTTGCACTTTGATAAACTTCTAATTCATAAATAGAATATCCATAATTAGCTGTTTTTGCTTGACGACATAAAATTCTAATATATCTTGTTTCTTTATTTCCTAAATCATCATGTGTTTCTTCTCCACCTTTGCCATCATCAACAACTTTAATATCAAAGAAGTTTTCACCATCTAATGATCCTTGAATTGTATAATTTATAGCATAAGCTGCTTCCCAAGAAATAAAGACTTTATCAACTTTATAAACATCTCCTAAATCTACTGTAAGATATTGTTCTTTTGTACCATGTTGTCCACTATCTTCATTGCTTCCATTTCCTGTAGCACGTTTACTTGACCAACGATTATCAGCAGATTTACTATTATCACCATCTACTGCTAAATCAGGTGTTTTATTGCTTCCTGGATAGACAGAAGATGCTGTTGCATTTTTATGAAGTGCTAAGTTTTCTAATGAAAGATAACCTAATTCATCAGCAATTTCACTTGCACTAGATACTTGATTATAGATTTTAATATTATCTACACTACCTTTAGCGTTATTTAATATTTTTTCAACTGGTAATACAAATGTACTTGAATCTTTTCTGTTATTAATTGCTGTTTTCATATTAATTCCAGTTGAGATTGCTTTTCCATTAATATATAAAGTTGTATTCTTTTGATCACATGTAAGTGCTAAATTGAACCATTTATCTTTAGGAAGTTCATAATCAAATGTGAATGTATAACCACTTCTCTTGTAACCAATTTTTCCAGTTCCATCAACATTAGCATACATCACACCATCACTACCACTAAAGATTTCTGTATTTTCAGGTGTATTACTATCTAATTTAACATCCATCATCACTGTATATGGATAACCTATTGTTTGATATGGTAATGAAACATAACCATCACCATTTAATGTAGCAACATGCCCACCATTACCTTTTTCAATTGTAACATTCTTTAATGAGGCATCATAACCATTCTTTGATAAATCAATAGCTTTATTATCTTTGATTGATTCAAAATCAATCGTTGTCACATTCTTATCAGCTGATTCTACAACTCTACCTGGATTAGCACCTGGTACAACACTATTTAGTTTATTTACTCTTTCAACAAATTGAGCAGCTGTTTGACCAGCAGTTTTTTCACCATACCAAGTTTTTTCACTTGTAATCATAACAGCGTCTTTAAAACGATCATAAATATCAAACCATGTAAATCCTCCACCATAAGAAGTCATATCATTCCATATACAGAATTGTGCTCCTTTTGTTTGTGGATGAGCAACTGGCATAATAGCTGTTCCTTGTCCTGCATTTCTACTTGGTGAGAAGTTATTAACATCAAATTTATCATATAATGTAGAAATGTTTAAACGATCTGGATAACCAGCATTGGCACCAGGTACAATATATAACCATCCACCACATGTATTGATAATATCATATCCTGAAGCATATGTTTCTTTAACATCAGCCCAATATGGTGCCCATAAGTTTACAGTTGCATCATTAGAAACTGGAGTTGTTCCATTAAATCCACGACTACCTAAAGAACCCCATAATCTTGTCTTATAACCTTTATTATTAACATAGTTAATGAAATGATCTGTCCATTTTCTCATTTGTTCTGAATAAGTTTTATCATATTCATCAGTACCAATATGGAATTTATCACTTTCAATAACTGGATCATCACCATCTAAATATTCATCAATAAGATTTTCAATAATATCATAAGATGATTGTTCTCTAATATCCAAAGCACCTGTTTTTAACATCTTCGCACCTGGAATACTTCTAAAACATTCTGCATGGTATGGTGTATCAATTTCAGTAATAACATCAATACCATAATTTTTCATTTCTTTTTGGTAATTTTTATATTCTTCTTTTGTATAGCTTCCATCAGTAGAAGTAATCATTGGATATGTTGTTGATTCTAATCTAAATGCTGAATATCCAGTAGCACCCCAATAATCATTTACATGAACTTGTACTTCATTTAATTTGTAGTAAGCCATATAAATTGTCATTTCTTTTAAATAATCCATTGGAATATATGTACGTGCAACATCTAACATTCCTGCTCTTACTTCATATTTTGGATAATCTCTAGCAATTCCTTTAGCGATATTATTTTTACCTTCATCTTGAGATAAGATTTGAGTGATAGAAATACCACCATATAAAATACCTGTTTCATAATTAGATTTAATTTCAATTAAATCATTAATATCTAAAGTATAGCCTTCTTTACCTAAAACATCTAAACTACTATCTTTTGTTAAAACAATATCTCCTGTTGTTTCTCCACTACTTACAATCGCTAAATTCTTTTTAACCATTTCTTTTAAATAGAATTGAATTTGTTTAGCAGTTGCTTTCAAACTTTCATCTTTAACAACGATTTTAGAATTCTTTGTAAGTGTGAATTCACCTTCATTACCTTTCCATTCACGTAATCCAGGCATAACATTAGGTTTCGCATTTACACTTTCTTCTTTACTATATTTTCCTGGAACAACAAATTTAATATCTTCTTCACTTGTTGCTACATCACTATCATCTTTTAAATTTTTAACTTGATATAAAACATTAACATTCATATCTTCTAATGGTTGAATAATTGTTCCATCCATTGTTACAACTTGTTTATTATCACAACCATATAAACTGATTTCAAAACCTTCAGGTACTGTAGGTAAAACAAGTTTATTTCCTTCAATTTGAGGAGCTTCCTTACTAGCAACTTTTAATACTTCACTAGCTGTTGCATGATTTCTTTCTTTATAAACTTCAAATTCATAGATACTACCACTATAATATCTTCCATTTCCACTATGTTTCCAACGTTTAAGTTGTACATATTTTACATAACGTGCTTTTGTTGCTTCAATTTGAATTTCTTTAACAGTACTTGGTCCACCATCTGCAAGATTTTCTTCTTTGTAAACATCTTTATAATGAACACCATCTGTTGATACTTGAATCTTAAATGCTGGTGGACATGATTCATAGTTGATTACAAATTCAGAAACTGTTTTTCTTCCACCTAAATCAACAAGTAACCATTGTTCATCTTTATCTTTTGCAAAAGATACTCGACTTTCTTTAGAAACAACGCCATCTACTGCCATTGGTGCCGTAAAACGTCCATCACTAACTTCAAGACCAGAAACACTCACATCTTTCTTTAAAGCAAGGTTATCATAGTTTTTAGCGTTTGGATCTTTTTTGTAAACTTCAAATTCATAGATACTACCACTATAATATCTTCCATTTCCACTATGTTTCCAACGTTTAAGTTGTACATATTTTACATAACGTGCATCTACCGGACCAACAGTAATATTTTGAACATTACTAATTTGTCCATCTAAACCACTGACTTCATAAACATCTTGATAAACTTTATCTTCTCCAGCTACTTGAATTTTAAATGCAGGTGCTTGAGATTCATAATTAATAACAAAATGAGAAATATTTTCTATTTTTCCCAAGTCTACTTCTAGCCATTGTTCATCTTTATCTTTCGCAAAAGAGACACGACTTGTGCTAGAAACAACACCATCTACTGCTTTATCTGCCGTAAAACGTCCATCATTGACTTCAAGTCCAGAAACACTGACACTTTTATTTAAAGCAAGATTTTCATATTTTACTTTTAAATTTTCTTGTGCATTTTGAATATCTTTAATAGCTTGATTAATTTGTTCTTGAGAAGCATTTTCATCAAGTAATTCACCAGCTGTTAACTTTTCATCTAATGCTTTATAAGTTGCATCACTATATTGATCTTCATCTAAAGCATTTGCTTGTTTGATTATCAAATCTAAATATTCTCTAGAAGTTACTGCTTTATCTAATAATTTAGCATCTGCATAGAGCATATTATGATCTGATAAAGTTGTTTCTACCATTGTAATATTACTAATTTCCATATTTCTAGAAGTAATAATATTATCGATAGCATTTGTTTTCATTGTAGAATCTACACCATTATATGTATCATACCATTTACCATCTTTACCATTAGCAATATTATAATCTTCTAAAAATGGATAAATTTCATCATGACTTTGATCCACATTAAAATCACCAAAAGCAACTTTATATTCAGTTGGATCTTGATCCATTGTTTGTTTAAGTTCTTGTAATTGTTTCGCACGTGCATCTATAGATTCATGTGTCAAATGCGTATTATAAACAGCAATTACTTTTCCATTAAATTCTATATCACTTTTTTGCCAAGCTCGTGCTTCTTTAATACCTTCACTATTTAAAGAACCACCTGTGCTATTTGATAATTCTAAATTAGACAATAAACCTATTCCATATTCTCCTACGCCATCTTTCATATCAATAGCCTTTTGAAAATGGCTGTATTCATAGTCACCTTGTTCCATAAATTTTTCTAACATGTCATATGGATTACGTGTTGTATTAACATCTACTTCTTGTAATCCAACAACATTCACTTGATTATTTTTTAATAATTCATTTAATTTAGCAACATCTGGTTTTTTATTAGCCGCAATATTAAAAGTGGCAAGTCTAATACTATCGGTAGCTGCTTGTACTTTTATTGCTGGTACTATTTGTGAGACTGCCGTCATAGCAGCAATTAAAGTTGCTAAAATCTTTTTAGAGTTTTTCATTATTTCATCCCTTTCCCATAATTATTATTTAAAATTTATCGTCTACCTTTATTATTAACATATTTATTTACTTTTTTTATAAAATGTATTTAAGTTGGTACAATATTTTATATTTTATTATTTAACAAAGAAAAAAGATGGCACATTGTACCATCTAACTCATTTAACTGTTTTTGAAAGTTCAGTATATTCCACTAATTTATCCATACTTTTTTGATGATTAGTAGCTATTATACAACTAACAAGAATATTTAATACATAGCGAATAGCTGTTGTATAAATCACAGGTGCTAAATCCGAATAGCTAACACCTGTAGGAATAGAAATAATTTCTTTACACCCTGTTTCAAATGTTGAATTTGTGTAACCAGTAATCGCAATACCTTTAATACCTATTTTATGATTTAATTTTACTTTTTCTAAAAGAGAAATATTATGCTCTCGATGGTTTATATAGATTGCTAGTGGACGAGATGTTTCACTTAAACAATTTAAAGATACCCAAAAATCATCTTTTGCAATCTCTACTGCTTTTCCAATACGAGCCATCATATATTTAAATTCATGTCCTACTTGTTCATTAATTCCATCTGCAAATATATAAATAATTGTTGCTTCGTTAATAAGTTTGGTCACTCTTTCAATTTGTTGATAATCTTGTAATGTTCTTGTTTGATCTATTGTATCTTTTTCTACTCGAGCAATTTTATCCATAATAGAGAAGGCAGTTTCTTGATTTTGAATTTGAAATTGTATTTTTGATTCACTATTACGAGCATTATGGAATTCATAAGCTAAATCCACTTTAAAATCAGAAAAGCTTCCATCATAAACTTTCTTAATGACTCTCATAACAGTAGAAGAGCCTGTGTAAGTTGCTTTGGCTAGTTCTCTTACTGTTAAATGTAATATTTCTTCTTTATTAGCGATAATGTAATCTGCGATTTTACTTTCAGCAATAGAAAAACCTTTCTTTTCTGTTAATTTAACAATAATACTCATCTTACTTCCTCCCAAAAAAGTATTTGTATATACAAGTATTATATCATTTTTTTCTTTTTGAAAAAGAAAAAAGCGCTTATGCGCTTAATTCATTTGATGTTTTTTTACATAAACAAACATTCCAGCTGATAATAATGAAAGCATTGCAAATACTTCAACTAGACTATTATCTCCAGTTTTAACTGCATCTTCTTTTTTATCTGTAGATGTTGCTGGTGATTGTTTATCATCTGTTGATGTCGATTGTTCAACAATTGGTAAAGCAACTGGTTCAATAGAATAAATCATTTGTGTTGTTAAATTACGTGATAAATCTCCACTCCAGTTTAAAACACCTTTATAACTACTTACAGCTAAATCTAAAACAATATTTCCTCTTTCATTAACAGAAACTTGCGCTACTTCTAATTCAGTTTCATCAAATAAACCATAATTAACTGTTGATCCTAAAGCAGCTTGTGCATCTTTATTATATGCTTTGATTTTAAACATATCTGTTGTTAATTTTGAAGCATCTACTTTTTGACCATTCATATCAATTTCAATAGCAACGACTTTTTCACCATCTTCTCTTACTTGAGCAATTAAATTAAATTTATAAGTATTTTCTTGTTGACTTGCTCCTGCAGTTGGAAGTGTATATTCTTTTTCTTGATATGAATTTGTTGAAGTTGATAAACTTTCAAACCAATCTAATGTAGAAATACCATCTACTGAAATTTCATTATTGTACATTTTAACCCATGCCCAATGTCCAGACATTTCACTTCCTGTATCTTTATTGATTCCTGTACTTTCAATTGTTTGGAAATAAATATCTCCATCTAATTGATGTTCATCACGATAAGTTTTAATTGTTTCATAAGCAAGTTTTGACCAAGTATAAGAAATTGTATTATCTTTTAAACAATGAACTAAATACATTGGAACATTACTTTCTGCTATTTTTTCTAACCAATTTTTATAGTTAGAAACATATTGATCATAATCAACAGGTTTTTTAAGTCCTAATGTTTCATCTAAATAACCATTATCAGCAGAATAATCTCCACCTAAACCTTCTACTGCTTGTCCATTTTTAGCAATTGCTGCACATGAAATAAGTGCTCCTGAAAAATAATTTCCATATTTGCTAAGCATTCTTTCTGTCATTAATCCACCTGCAGAAAGACCTGTTACAAAAACTTGTTTAATTCCAAATTCATTTTTAGCTTGATCAATAACAGCTTTTGCTTGTGCAGTATAATCATTATACCAATAATCAGGTGCTTGGAAAGCTAACACATAAGCTCCATGATAAGCTTTTTGTACATCATTAGAAATAAATGTTGTTGCCATTTGATTTCCAGCTAATGGAGAATAGTTATTACAGCTACCATCTACTCCACCTTCACCATTTCCATGGAAACATACAATTAATGTATCTCCTGAAACTGGTTTATAAATTTTTGAAGCAATACTTGTATAAGTATCTCCTGATTTTTTCACTTCACTATATGTTTCAAATTGATCCACCTCTGGATCTACGTACCCTAATGTGTTTTGTGTATCAAGATTTTGTACAAATTGACTTGTTGTTGCAGCAAAAACACTTGATACTGACATAACCATAGCTACTAATACTGCTAATGTTGATGTAAATATTTTTTTCATTCTCTATTTCCTCCTCGTATAATAGAATATCATAGAGAATTTTTTGTTTATTGTGATTTATTTGTTTGATGATTCATATTTATTTAGATTTTTTATATTGCAAAGGTGTTTGATGATAAACTTCTTTAAATACTTTATTGAATGATTGAATATTTGCAAAACCGTTATTTAAAGCAATATCTACAATATTTTTATCTGTTGTTTTTAATTCTTTTAAACAATGTTCTAATCTAATATTTTTTAAATATTCAAATATTGTAATTCCTATTTTCTTTTTAAATAAAGTAGATAAATAAGATTTATTATAACTTGTATAAGTTGCTATTTCATCTAAAGTAATTGGCTTAAAATAGTTATAATCAATATATTCCATAATAGAAGTAATCAATTCACTATTTTCATCATGTCTTTCACGATAATGATCATTTTCATCAATTAAGTTTTCAACTAATAAAGAAATAATTTGTAAAACATATATATGTTGTTGAATCTTTTGAGCTTGATCTTTAGCTTGTGCTAGTAACAACATCAATTCAATAATTCTCTTTTCTATATTTCTATTAAGTGCTAAATTAAAATGCTCATCTTGCCATGTAGGATAAAATTCACGAATAACTCCCTTATCAATTAATAAAACAATTCCTTCTAAACCATTTAAAACCTCTATTTTATGACTTATTCCTGAATTAACAAGTAACAATTTTCCTTCATCAGCAATCACCTTATTTTCCTGACCATTTTCCCAAGATGTTTGAATCTTTCTACCCTTAACAACATACGTTATTTCAATACTATTATGCCAATGTTTATCATATACTTTATCTTGATGATAAAAGTTATGATTAACAGTATAAAATTCTCTTTGTTGGTATTCAATTAATTCATGTTTTCTAACAACCAGGCGATAATTTCTCATATAGATTCCTCTTTCTTCGAAATATTTTAACATAGAAAATAAAAAAATCCTATTACACAAATATGTAATAGGAATAATGATTATTTATCAAATGCTAATTTAATAATACGATCTAATAATTCACTATAAGAAATACCAAAATCATTCATTAATTGTGGATACATAGAGATTTTTGTAAATCCAGGTAAAGTATTGATTTCATTTAAATAAATTTGATTTGTTTTTTTATCTAAGAAGAAATCAACTCTTGATAAACCATGTCCATCAACTGCTTTAAAAACTCTTAAAGCATATTCACGAATTTTATCTTGAATTTCTTGATCAACTAATGCTGGAATACAAGTTTTACTTTCTTCATCTTCATATTTAGATTCAAAAGTATAGAATTCACCATGAGGCATAATTTGTCCTACACGTGAAACGATTGGATCATCATTTCCTAAAACCGCAGTTTCTAATTCAATACAATCTACACATTCTTCTACAACAATGTGGCGGTCATATTTTGAAGCTTCAGTAAGTTTAGACATTAAGTCTTCTTTATGATCGCAACGATAGCATCCGACACTTGATCCAGAACGACTTGCTTTAATAAAACATGGGAAACCTAATTCTTCTTCGACTGTTTTTTCAATATCTTCAATTTCATCAAACTGTTTATTGACAACAACAAGTTTTCCATCATATCTTTTTTTAACATATAAAGATTTTACTTGAGGAATTCCTGCAGTTTCTAAAATTTTCTTTGTATAAATTTTATCCATTGAAACAGCAGATGCTAAAACACGACATCCAACATAAGGAACACCAGCTAATTCAAATAAACCTTGAATAGTTCCATCTTCTCCAAAAGCACCATGTAAAATTGGTAAAACAACATCTTGTTGTTTTAATAATCCAAAAATATCTTGAATAGCTTGAGCATTTTCTAACCAAGTATCTTGAGCTAAATCAGCTTGATCTTGATCTAATAAATACCAAGATCCATCTCGATCAATTCCTACTAATGTTACATCATAATGTTCCATATTTAAATTATTCATTACTGATGTACAAGACATACGAGAAACAATATGTTCACTCGATTGTCCACCACAAACGACCATAAGTTTTTGTTTCATAATAATCTCCTTAACGATATAATTCTAACCAATCATCCACTAAAGTAGTATCTTCATAATATCTTAAAACATGATATACATATTTACTATCTCCATAGACTGATACGTTATAATCCTTTTTACATTTTTCAGAAAAATCTATAGCATTTTGATAAGTATATTGCTTGTCTGTTTGTTCAATGTAATTTATATATCCAATACCATAATTATAAGATTGCAAGGCTAAAAAGATACCTTTTTCATCTTTTAAAGATGTTACTTTTGCTTTTTCTAAACATTTAGCAAAATATTGAATACCTACTTGAATAGAATATTCGGGGTTATTGATAGCATTTGGTTTCTTTTCAAATTGTGTATTAAATTCACATTCTGATGATTGCATTGGGTCATTTCCTTGTCCCCCTGATTCTTGCATCATCATAGCCTGTAATAATCCTAAATATTCTTCTATATTATTTTCCCTTGCATATTTTAGCATTAAATCTTCATAATTCAATACCTGAGTTGATACCAATTTATTCTCTTGATTAAATTGATTTTTAATAAGTTGATAGAATGAAAAAGCAAGTAAAAATAATAAAGCTGTTAAAATAAGTTGAAAAGGTTTTTTTAGTTTTAATTTTTTCTTTTTTTTCATAATTTATATCTTTTCTACAATTTCTTTTAAATTCATAGAGTGACTTCCTTTTACTAAAATCACATCCCCATCTTTTAAAAGATCTTCTAATTGTTTTATCGCTTCTTGATTAGTCGCAAAATAATAAACATTTTCCATATTTTCTTTAGCTTTTTGAGACATATATTTTGCTTCTTTACCAATACAAATCAAAACATCTATTTTTTTAGCAGCTACATAATTACCAACTTCTTCATGAAGTTGTTGACTATAACTTCCAAGTTCCAACATATCTGCTAAAATAGCTACTTTACGTTTTTTATAATTTGCTAGTACATCAATACTTGATTTCATTGAATCTACACTGGCATTATAAGTACCATCAATAATTGTTTTATGATTTTTTTCAACAATATCCATTCTATTTTTAGTTAATTCAAATTCTTGGATACCTTTTTTAATATCTTCTAAAGAAATATCTAATTCTAAACCTACAGCAATTGCAATTAAAGCATTAGAAACATTATGTTCTCCTTGAACAGGAACAACAATTTCTTCACTTTGTTCAAGATAATGTACAACAAAAGTACTATGATCTTCAAATAGTTCTATATCACTTGCTTGAATTGATGCAGTCTTATTTTTTCCTACTCTTACTACATTTAAACGAGGTAAATCAACTGTATGCAACATATCATTATCATCATTAATAATTAAAGTTGCTTGATCTTTCATGCCATCTGTAATTTCTAACTTCGCTTTTAAAATATTTTCACGACTTCCAAGTTCACCGATATGTGCTGTTCCAACATTTGTAATACATGCTACATCAGGATGAGCAATCATTGATAATCTTGACATTTCATTTAAATGATTCATTCCCATTTCCAAGACCATCACTTCTTCATCTTGATATCTTAAAATTGTAAGAGGTAAGCCGATTTCATTGTTATAGTTTCCTTCAGTTTTTAATGTTTTATACTTTTGTTTAACAACGCTATAAACCATATCTCTTGTACTTGTTTTTCCAACACTTCCTGTAACACCAACTACTTTTACAGGACGATGACTTCTTAAATAAATAGCCATTTCTTTTAATGCTTGGTAAGTATCTTTTACTTTAATAACAATTTTATCTGGATAGCTTACATCTTTAGCTGTAATGATTGCTGTTGCTCCTGTTTGAAAAGCACTTTCAATAAAATCATGTCCATCAAATCTTTCACCTTTTAAAGGAATATACATTCCTCCATTTTTCATTTGTCGACTATCTTGACTAAAAAAACAAATATCATCTTCTTTATTTCCTGATAATAAAGTTCCATGTGTTGCTTCTAATATTTCATATACTTTCATTTTATTCTCCTATACATCTTGTAAATTTTCAAAGTCTTGTGTTGTTTCTTCACTTAATGATTTATATTGTCCTTGAATATTAAAAACAATATATTTAAGTCCACCATCTTGACTATATCCTTGTGTAAATATATCAGATCCTAAAACTTGTAAATCTGATACAACAATATTTTTAAATAAAACCTGATCATCTTTTCCTTTTAAGTTCATCATTTTAAGTTGTGTCCCTGAAGCATAAACAATTTTATTATTAACTAATGCAATAGCACGATTTTCTACTTTTTTTAGAGTTTGTTTTTTTAATGTCTTTTTATTTATTTTAATAATTTGTGATTGATTTGTTAGATAAATATTGTTTTGATCAAGTGTAAAAGTACATTGGTTTTCATAAAGCGTTTCAACTTTTTCACCATTAGTTGTCATTCTTTTTAAAGCATATTGTTCATTATTTTTAGCTAAATAATAAATATAGCCACCATCTATTGTAAGATCATAAGATGTTTCATCATTTAATTTTTTATTTGTTTGATCCTTTAATGAATAACAATAAAGACTTTCATGGTCTTGATCTAATTGATAATAAATCTTATGATTTTTAATAATTGGATAATACACATTTTCAAGTATTTTAGTTGTTGTTTTTTGATTCAAATCATAAGCTTGATAATTATAATTTGTATCACAATAATAAAGAATATCATCTTCAATACTTAAATACCCTACACAATCATCTATTAGTACTTCACTTGTTTCTAATTGATCTAAATCACTTACTAAAAGTTGATTATTCACAACATAATAAAGATGTTTATTATCTTTAAAATATTGACCACCTGCTTGATTATTAGCTGATATATTATAAGTACTTACTTTTCCTTTTAAAGTATAATTTGTTTGTTGATTTGAAGCTGACTGTAATGGATGGCTTACCATATAGTTTCCTAGAAAAACAGCGGCTAAACATAAAACGCCTGAAATAAACCAAAGAATTGGTTTTTTCCAATAACCTTTGTAGGGATCCTCTTCTTCAATTATTTCTTCTGGTGTTTGTTTCATTCCACAAGCAGGACAGATTTCTTCATCTTCAGCTAAAGGAATATGACAACGCACACAAACTTTCTTTATAGGTTTTAACTGTTTTCCACATTGTGGACAAAACAGCATATCATCTTCAACATATGTTCCACATTGACTACAATACATTTTTATCACTCCTAGTGTCCTTATTCTACCACAGTCACAAAATAAAAAGAATGACTAAATTGTCATTCTTGTAAAGGTGCATACATTCCATCATATGTACTTATAAAATAATGTTGATTATCATCGTCATCATACGTAAAGAAAATAACTTTATCACCAGCAATAAAGAAATCACTCGCATCATCATAAATATGATAGACATCATCATTTATATATGCTTCTAATAAACCATCATAATCTACAACATAATTGATTTCTTGTTGATTGACTTGATCATTTGCAATCCCAAAGCAATGTATATTATCCATTGATTGCAATTTATTTTTTTCATTATTTTGTAGATTTATACTATAAATACCATCATAGTCTTGATAATAAAGAAGTCCATTAGAAAAATAACAACCATCATATTGATCCATCTTTTTCTTAATAACATTTCCATGATAATCAATTAAATGCATATTATAATCATCATCATTATATAAAATCCATTGATTAACATCATCTATATAAAAATCCATCACATTCTTATTAACTTTATAATCAGCTACAGTATTCATATTTTGATCTACTGTCAAACAATATAACCTATCTTCTTTTGTATAGAAAATATTTTGTCCATCTACGTAACAACGATCAACACCTTCTAATAAAGATTTCTTTTCTCCATTTGTATTTAGATAAATAAATTCATCATATCTTCTATAAAAACAACCTCTTTCATCTACATAAAGATCTCCACAGTTTTCATCTTCTATTACTTCTTTTTTTTCAAATGAGGCACTATATTTAACTAATTCATTTTCTAAAGAAACATACAATTCATTATGATAAATAAATGCTCCACCATCTTCATTTATAAAATTATAATTATAATCACTACGTGACGTATCTTGTTGAAGTGGTAAACTTGATAATTTACTATTTCCATGATCATCAAAAGGAGCTGTATCATTTGTTTCTATGCCATCATCATTTAAAGCACCAATAATAATTTCAACAATTGGAATAAAAATAAAGCATACAGAAACAATCATACCTATTATTGATTTAATAAAAGATTTTCTTTTTCGCATATCTGGACTATTATAAAGATTTTTATTTTTTTGAATTGGAATATATTTTTTTACTTCTTTTAAAGGTTTTTTATAATCATAAGCGTTCTTTTTATAATCATAACTTTCAGAAACTGTATTATAATTATGACTTGTTTCACTATGAATACTTGTATCAGGGGTTACCTTTTTAATAGTCTCTGTTTTACGATAAATAGTAGGACTTCCACAATTAGAACAATATTCTTGATAAGGATAAATAAGTTTTGAACATACTGGACAGGTTATTTTCCCCACCTGTTTATGTCCACATAAATGACATTCTAAGCTATTTCCTATTTCTACTCCACAATACCTACATTTCATACTCCCACTCCTTTGTTCAATCATAACATAAAAAGACCTCTTTGGGTCTTTTATGATAATTTTTTATATAAATGATTGCCAATCGTTTGAATAATTTGTACAAAGATAATAAGGATAATACTTGTAACAATAAGATAAGGAATTTTATAAGCTTGATAACCATATCGAATAGCGATATCTCCAAGTCCACCTGCCCCTAAGGCACCACCCATTGCACTGTAACCAATAATACTAATCATTGTAAGTGTTATTCCTGATAAAATAGCAGGAATAGCTTCTTTTAAATAAACATGATAAATGATTTGAAAATCACTTGCGCCAAAGGATTTAGCAGCTTCAATTAAACCAACATCTACGCTTCTTAGAGCACTTTCAATGACTCTAGCAACAAAAGGAATGGCTGAAATAGTAAGTGGAACAAGTGCTGCTGTTGTTCCAATAGCTTTACCTGCTATCAATCTTGTAAGTGGAATGACAATAACCATTAAAATTACAAAAGGAAAACTTCTAAAGATATTCACTAAAACATCTAGAATTGTGTAGATTGCCTTATTTGGTTTTAAACCATCTGGTGCTGTAAGTGTTAAAATGATTGCTGGAATAAAACCTAGAATAACAGCAAAGAAAGTTGAACCAATCACCATATATAATGTTTCATATGTTGCTTTTAAAATAACATCACTCATACAATTTCCTCCCATGTAATTCTTTCTTGATCTAAATAATTTCCTACTGCTTTTAAATCTTTTTCTTCAATATTGATAATAAGACTTCCCATCATAGAACCTCTAAAGTTTTCGAGTTTTCCTTGACAGATATCAAAATTGATATCGAGTGTTCTAGCAAGCTTGGTAATGGTATGTGATTTTGAATTATTATTTGTGAAGAATAATTTAATATTTTTACCAGTTTGTGGCAATATTTCAATATCATCACCTACAAATTTTTGTATTTCTTCATTTGGAGCTACAAAAAGTTCTTCAGGTTTACCAACAGAAATAACACGTCCATCTTTAAGGAAGGCAACTTTATTACAAATTTGTTTAATAACTTCCATTTGATGTGTAACAACTACAATCGTAATATTCATTTCTTTATTGATTTTTAATAACAAGTTTAAAATATCTCTGGTAATTTGTGGATCTAATGCAGATGTAGCTTCATCACATAAAAGAATTTTAGGATTTAAAACAAGTGCTCTAGCGATAGCTACTCTTTGTTTTTGACCTCCACTTAATTGACGAGGATAAGCTTGACTTTTATCCTCTAAACCAACAAGTTTTAAAAGTTTCTCAATTCTTTGTTTATTTTCTAAACTACGAGGATCTTGTTTCCAAAATTTTAATGGTAAAGCAACATTATCATAAACATTTAATCTATTTAAAAGATTAAAGTTTTGGAAAATCATTCCCATTTCTTTTTGGATAGAACCTAATTGTTTTTTATTTAAAGCAGAAATCTCTTGTCCATCAACAATTACTTCTCCTTTTTGAAAACTTTCTAAACCATTGAAACAACGAAGCAATGTTGATTTACCAGCTCCACTTTGTCCAATAATTCCAAAAATATCTCCTTGTTCAATATTAAAAGAAACATCTTTTAAAACCTCTAAAGAACCATAACTTTTATACAAATTTTTAATTTCAATCATAAACCTCATCCTCTCAACCAAAGAAACATTTTCCGATGTGACAATACCCTTGGGGATTCTTTTCTAAATATTTTTGATGATATTCTTCTGCTTCATAGAAATTATCAAGTGGTTGTATTTCAACAACCACTTTTTCTTGATAATTTTTTTGAATTTCATTTGTTTTATTTTGAATAATTTCTAAATCATTTTCATTTGTATAATAAATACCTGTACGATAAGAAATACCTTCATCTTCCCCTTGTTTATTTAAAGAAGTAGGATCAATTATTTTATAATAATCATCCAATATTTGATTTAAACTTCTAATATTTTCATCATATTCAATTTTGACTGTTTCAACATGTCCTGTTTTTTCTGCTTTAACATCTTCATATTTAGGATTTTTGGTATGCCCATTGGCATAACCTACTGTTGTTTTTAAAATTCCTTCAAATTGATCAAAATATTTTTGAACGCCCCAGAAGCATCCTCCAGCTAAATAAATAACACTCATTTTAAATCTCCTTATTTTGTAGGATCTGTAAAGACAGCTTGAACAGAACCTTTATATTTTTTGATATAATTTTTTACTTTTTTAGATTGTAAAGCTTTCTTTAAAGCTTTTGTTTTAGCAGTTTTTTCATTTCCTTCTTTAACTACTAAGTAATTGATATAAGGTTGTGCTTCTTCATCTGTAAAGCTTTCTGTAAGTAATACGTTAGCACTATCTCCTAAGTTATGTTCTAAAGCATAGTTTCCATTAATAACTGCAACGTCTACATCTGGTAAGTTATTTGGTAAGTTGGCTGCTTCTAATTCTTCAATTTTATAATTATGTGGATTAGCTGTAATGCTTGATGCTGTATAAAGTGAATCATCGTTTAATTCAATTAAGTTATTTTTAGCAAGTAAAGCAAGTGCTCTTGATTCATTTGAACCATCGTTTGGTACAGCAATTGTTGCTCCATCTTTTAAATCATCTAATGATTTTAAGTTTTCTGAATAGAGAGCCATTGCTTCATAATGAATACCAGCGACTGCTTTTAAATGTAATTTTCTTTCTTTGTTTTGTTCTTTTAAATAAGCTAATGTTTGGAAATAGTTAGCATCTAAATCTCCATCTTCTAATGAAGTATTAGGTGTTACATAGTCTGTAAATTCTGTAACTTCTAATGTATACCCTTCTTTTTCTAATTCATCTTTAACCACATCATTTAAGATTTCTGCATGTGGTATTGCTGTTGCCCCTACTTTGATTGTTTTGTCATCATTTGATGAACCATTGGCACATCCTGCAATTGATAATGCGAATGCTGCTGATAATAATAATTTTAATCCTTTTTTCATTTTTCTTTTCCCCTTTTTCTTTTATTACAATACAACAAACAAAAAACTCGTCCTTTATACAAAGGACGAGTTACCTCGCGTTACCACCTTAATTTAAAATAACCTCACGATTATTTCCTCATCGAGTACCATCATACTCTATCACTTTAACGGGTGAATCCGTCATAGCCTAACCAACTTGGGCTCGGTATGCAACTCCAAGGCCATTTTCATTTATCTTCCATGTTTCTTTTCCACCAACCAAGAACTCTCTATGCATTTTCAATAAATTACTTTCCTTTTCAATGTCTTTTTGTATTGTTGATATCATAGTATACCTCTATGAATTAGATGTCAATAGTTTTTATTCATTTTCATCTTTTTCTACATAATTAACATCAATCACATCATCACTCCCATTACGGTAAGCTTGACCCGATTGATAAGCAGCTTTTTTCTCTGCCATTTCTTTTTCAATTCTTTCATTATATTCTTTTAATTGTTTTTCATATAAATATCTTCTAATAAAAGAATAAATCACAAGAATAGCAATAATAATCCATGTAATAGGACTAAATAATAAATTTAATAATAAACTTAAAACTAAAATAACAACTGCAATAACTAAAATAATTTGATAAATTGGCATTTTTTTACTCCTATTTAGAAAAATTAAATAATTCTTTCACTTCTACCTTTAAACCATCCGCTAATTTTGAAATAGCCTTTAAAGAAATATTTCTTGTACCTCTTTCAACATCTGAAATATAATTCTTAGATAGTCCTGAACGAAATGAAAGTTCTTCTTGAGAGATATGGGCTCTCACTCTTAATTCTTTAATTCGTAAACCAAATAAAATGTGAATATCTTTATTCATTTTGCATTTGCATAAGTTGTGCTGCTTGTTCACTTATTTTTTTAAAACGATGATGTAATCCTGATTTACTAATCGTTAGACCCGTTTCATCTTGATAAGCATTACACAATTCATTTAATGTATAATCTGGATATTTTTTACGAATCAAAGCAACAGTTCTTGTTTTTTCATCAAGCATATCAAGTCCCATAAACATCTCAATAATACTAATATCTTCTAATTGTTTATTTGAAGAAGCCATGGATTTGACTTCATTAGCAATATCACAGTTATTCCATCTGTTTACAGTATTTGACATACTTCGATCAATACGAGTACTTTCAAAGTTCATCACCGATTGGCTCGCACCGATGGCTCTTAAAAAGTCTCCTATCTTCTCTGCCGATTTTAAATATATAACATATTTGTTTCTTCTTTTTGTCATTTTGGCATTTAAATGAAAATAATTCATTAATTCTTGAATAAATAACGCATATTCTTCTTCATCAACAGATAACTCTAAATGATAATTCGATGTTTCTGGGTTATTGACAGATCCTCCAGATAAAAAGATACCCGCTAAAAATGCTCTTTTACAACATTCTTTTTGAATTATTTTTTTATTAGGAAGTGTATGGAATCCTAATCCATTCATTAAACCTAAATCATCTAAAATTTCTCTTGCTTTTGAAACTTTAAGAATATAGACATTATTTTTTTGTAATTTCATTTTTCTAGAAACAAGAAACTCTATATGAGGATGATACACTTCTTTTAACATTTTATGAACTTTAGACGCTATTTTTGCATTTTCTGTTCTTATTGTAAGTAATAAACCTTGATTTGATAAAGAAAGTGTTCCATTGACTTTAATAATTGCTGATAAAATAGCTTTTTGACAACAAATATCAAAATCATTAAAAACAACTTCTTCTTTAACTTGTCTAGCAAATGATACTTTCATTAATGGTTAGCATCCCTATGCAGACGATGAACATGATATTTTTGACTATAATGATCTGCAAAATAGTTTGTTAAGCTTACTGATCGATGTTGTCCACCAGTACATCCAATACCAATAACAACATGTGTCTTTCCTTCTTTATCATATTCTTCTAATAAGTAATCAAGTAAGTCTGTCATTTTTTGAATAAAGACTTGTGTTTCAGGTTTATCTATTACATAATCATAAACTTCTTTATCGTTTCCTGTAAGATTTCTAAGTTCATCTATATAGAAAGGATTTGGTAAAAAACGCACATCGAAAAGTAAATCTGCATCTTTAGGAATTCCATGTTTATATCCAAAGGATACAAAACTAATTCTAAATGGATCTATAGATTGATGATTAAATTGGTTTTCTAATAATTGTTGGAATTTATTTCCTTTTAAATTTGTTGTATCAATAACAACATTTGCTTCTTTAGAAATAGGTCTTGCTAATTTTCTTTCATATTCAATAGCTTCTAATAATGTAGAAGCTTTATTAGAAATCAAAATAGGATGTGTTCTCCTTGTTTCTTTATATCTTTTTAAAATAATATTATCATCACAATCTAAGAAAACTACTGATACATTTAACCAATCTACATTGCTTAAAAAACGAATAGCTTTTGGTGCATCAGCTAAACTTACTGCCATGGCTATTCTTTGATAATTCGTATTATCCTTTAGAAATTCTGAAAAAGCACCTAATAAAGCAATTGGATAATTATCAATACAACAATAAGCCATATTTTCAAAAGCAGCCATTGCTGTTGTTTTTCCAGCACCTGACATTCCTGTAACAATGACAATCTCAACTTTGTCCATAATACCTCCCCTTTCTATTTTTCGTATCTATTCTATCAAAATTCATCTCTAAATAAAAGCCAGATGTCACCATCTGAACTTTTATTTTAATGAAGCAATATATTGACCTGCAATTGCTCCATCATTTGTAGCAGTTACAACTTGTCTTAATTGTTTATTTCTAACATCACCAGCAACAAAGATTCCTTTAACTGCTGTTTCCATATTTTCATTTGCCTCAATATAACCTTTTGCATTAACAATTCCTAATGATTTTGCACATTGAGTCATTGGATCTAATCCAATAAATGGAAAAATACCTTTAACTGATAGTTCTTCTTTTTCACCTGTTTCACTATTTTCTAAAACCAAACCTTTTACTTTATTGTCTTCTTCTAAAATTTCAGCTGGTTTTCTTTTAAAATGAACTTCAATATTTTCATTTTTTGACAAACGATCTTGAATAATTTTATCAGCCCTAAAAACATCACGTCTTACAATTAAATGTACTTTTTTACATAATGTTGCAAGATACATAGCTTCTTCAAGTGCTGAATTTCCTCCACCAATGACAGCAACTTCTTGATTTTTAAAGAATGGCCCATCACAAACAGCACAATAAGAAATCCCACGTCCAACAAGTTCATTTTCTTTTTCAAGATTCATTTGTCTTTCTTTTGTTCCAGTCGCAATTAAAACATACTTTGCTTGATATGTTTGTTTAGTTGTCACAACTTCTTTATAATCACCATGATCTTTAATATCTAAAACTTCACCATATTCCATTTTAGCTCCAAAGCTCAAAGCACTTTCATACATTGTAAAAGCAATTTCTGGTCCTGGAGTTGGTTTAAGTCCAGGATAGTTTTCAATTTGAGCAGTAACATTTAATTTACCACCTGGGGCTGCCATATCGAATATTAAAACATCTAATCCCGCACGACTAGCATATAAACAAGCACTTAATCCCGCAGGACCAGCACCAATAATTATTAAATCTAACATTCTTCATTCTCCTTTATATAATTTATAAATTCTTGATAATCATTAATTAATAAATCTGGATGTTCTTTTTCTATAAGAGCATAACCTTTAGGTGACCATTTTACTCCCACTGTTTTAATTCCTGCATTTTTACCTGCTTGAATATCTGTCACATTATCACCTACATAATAACCTTCTTGACAATTTAATTTCTTTAAAGCACATAATATCCCCTCAGGATCTGGTTTTGACTGTTTTACATCATTTTCTCCAATAATCACATCAAAGTATTGTGTAATATGAAATAAATCTAATCCTAATATAGCTGCTTCTTTATATTTTGTTGTTACTACAGCCAAAGGGAATCCTTGTGCTTTTAAATATTTTAACATTTCTTCAACATATGGATAAATTGTAACATAATCTTCATGATGTGCATGATTATATTCTCTATAGTATTGAATTAATTCATCCACTTGATTTTCTTCTACATAACGACTAAAGGTATTCTTTAAAGAAGGTCCTAAAAATGAAAGAAGTTCTTCTTCACTTAAAGTATAACCTGGTTTGTATTTTTTAAATGTGTGTATAAATGATTTTTTTATTAATAAATCGGTATTTAAAAGTGTTCCATCTAAATCAAAAATAATTGCTTTTTTCATACTTTTCTCCTTAATGTTAATTATTATATCTATTTTACAAAAAAAAGATAGTCATATGCACTATCTTTCTTTCATTACATCCTGTCCTTTAGAGTGACAATAAATAAATCCTATTAAACCAACAATAACAAATACAATAGAAACAAGTTGTGCCGTTTTTAATCCAAAAACATATAAACTATCTGTTCTAAACGCTTCTATGAAAAAACGAATGACACCATACCAAATAAAATAAGTAAAAAACTGAATTCCTTGTTTTTGTTGGTATTTTCTAATAATAAAGAAAATAATCAAAAAACCAATTACACAACCTAATGATTCATACAAAAATGTAGGTTGATAATATTGCCCATGAATATACATTTTATCAATGATAAATTGTGGTAAATGAAGTGCCTTTAAAAAACTTAGATCAACTGCACTTCCATAAGCTTCCTGATTAAAAAAGTTTCCCCATCTTCCACAGGCTTGAGCAATAAGAACTCCTGGCATAATAGCATCTCCAGCAACAAGGAATGAGATATTTCTTTTTTTAAAGAAGAAATAACTATAGATAAGTCCAGTAATGAGCCCACCTTGAATAGCCAATCCACCATGGTTGATCATAATGATTTCTGCTGGATTATTCGCATATAATTCATTCCACATAAAAATCACATACCAAATTCTTGCACCAATAATTCCTACAAATAATAAACCAAAAACATAATCAGAAAGTATTTCTTTTGAATATCCTAATCTTTTAAAATGATATTGTCCTAAAAAATAAGCAATTGCTGCACCTGTTAAAATACATATCGCATACCATTGTATAGAAAGTGGTCCAATTTCTACAAAGGTATTAAAGCTTGGAAAGAATCTCATTGTTCTTGTTTATTATGATCAATATTTTTAAGAATACGTTCAACAAATTCTTTACTAGAATCGATACCTACGTCACGTAAACGCATATTCATAACTGCAGCTTCAATAATAACTGACATACTACGACCACTTGATACAGGAACAACTATTTTAGGAATTTTAATTCCTAAAACATCTTCTGAAATATCATTTTCTTCTACTCCTACACGTGTATATTCACGTGATGGAACCCAACGTTCTAGTTGAATAACTAAATCAACATCATTTCTATCTAAAATAGCAGAAATACCAAACATCTTAGAAACATCAATAACCCCAATTCCTCTAATT
Source organism: Bacteroidaceae bacterium (assembly GCA_963618275.1). Taxonomy (GTDB): domain Bacteria; phylum Bacillota_I; class Bacilli_A; order Erysipelotrichales; family Coprobacillaceae; genus Faecalibacillus. The sequence goes on along the minus strand of CAVESC010000013.1, from coordinate 10,047 downwards.
TCTAATAAATTAGCAAGAACAGCAGGTGCTTTCCCAACAATTTTTTGTCCTACACGATAAAGTTCTACTGCATCATCAGCAACTAATAAGTGTCCTCTTTTAACAAGTTCCAAGGCAATTTCTGATTTACCAATCCCACTATCACCTTTAATAATAACACCTTTACCATGAATATTTAGAAATACCCCATGCATTAGTGTTTCCCTTGCAAGTTTTTCTTCTAAAGTATTCATAAGTTCACTTGATACAACACCTGTAATCATTTCTGTTTGAAAAATTGGAAAGTTTCTTTCATCTGCAATATTCTTTAATACTTCTGGACAAGCATGTCCTTTACAAATCACAATACAAGGTACTTCTTCATTAATTAAACATGGAAAGATTTCTTTTTGTCTTTCTTCTGTCATTTCAGCAATAAAAGCCATTTCTTTATCGCCAAAAACAATAATTCTTCTAAAGTCACTATGTTTAAAGAATCCTGCTAATTCAAAACCTGGTCGATTGATTTCACCAGTTAAAATAACTCTTTTTAAAGATTCTTCATTTCCTGTAACTTGTTGATAATTTTTATTATTCCCTAATAATTTTTCTACTGTAATTGATTTCATCTTTTTTCTCCTTAAAGCATTGATTTTAAGAACTGACCTGTATAACTTTTTTCACATTTAGCTACTTTTTCTGGAGTTCCCGTCACAACAACTGTTCCTCCTCCAGCTCCACCTTCAGGTCCTAAATCAATAATATGATCTGCTACTTTAATAACATCTAAATTATGTTCAATAACAATAATTGTATCTCCTTGGTCAACAATACGTTGTAAAACATCAATAAGTCTTGCAACATCGTGACTGTGTAATCCTGTTGTTGGTTCATCAAGAATATAAACAGTTTTTCCTGTTGATTTCTTTTGTAATTCACTTGCAAGTTTAACTCTTTGAGCTTCCCCACCTGAAAGTGTTGTTGCACTTTGTCCTAATTTAATATAACCAAGACCAACATCATAAAGTGTTTGAATTTTATTTCTAATTTTTGGTAAATTATCAAAGAAATCTAACGCTTCTTCTACTGTCATTTCTAAAACATCATAGATATTTTTATCTTTATAAGTCACTTGTAAAGTTTCTTCATTATATCTTTTACCTTCACATTGTTCACAAGGAACATAGACATCTGGTAAAAAGTGCATTGAAATTTTCTTTAAACCATCACCTTGACATGCTTCACAACGACCACCTTTAACGTTAAATGAGAATCTTCCTTTATCATATCCTCTCATTTTAGCTTCATTTGTTTGGGCAAATAAATCACGAATATCATCGAAGACGCCTGTATAAGTCACTGGATTTGAACGTGGTGTTCTGCCAATTGGATCTTGTGAAACTTCAATGACTTTATCAATATTTTCAATTCCCAAGATTTCTTTATGTAAACCTGGTCTTTCTTTTGATTGATAAACATATCTCATTAATGATTTTCCTAAAATATCGTTAACCAATGTCGATTTTCCACTTCCAGATACACCTGTAACAACATTGAATTTTCCAAGAGGAAACTTAACATTAATATTTTTTAAATTATGTTCCTTAGCCCCTTTAACTTCAAGAAACAAACCATTTCCTTTACGACGTTTTTTAGGAACTTCAATTTTTCTATTTCCAGATAAATACTGTCCAGTAATAGAATCCTTACAATTCATAATTTCTTCTGGTGTTCCTGCACAAATGACTTGCCCACCATGAACACCTGCTCCTGGTCCAATATCAACGATAAAATCTGAAGCTCTCATTGTATCTTCATCATGTTCAACAACAAGAACACTATTTCCTAAATCTCTAATATCTTGTAAAGATTTAATAAGTTTTTCATTATCTCTTTGATGTAAACCAATAGATGGTTCATCTAAGACATATAAAACGCCTGTAAGTCGTGTTCCAATTTGGGTTGCTAAACGAATACGTTGTGCTTCTCCACCAGATAAGCCTCCAGCACGTCTAGCAAGTGTTAAATAACCAAGTCCAACATTATTTAAGAATGTTAAACGATCATTGATTTCTTTAACAACTAATCGAGCAATATTCATTTCATAGTCTGTTAATTTTATATTTTGAATAAACTGTAAAGCATCTTCAATTGATTGTTCTGTAAATTCAGCAATATTTAAACCACCTACTCTTACAGAAAGAACTTGATCATTAAGTCTTCTTCCTTTACATGTAGGACACGTATGTTCTGACATAAAAGAAGCATACCATTCTTTTGACCATTTTGAAGTTGTTTCTTCATATCTTCTTGCTATTAAAGTTCTGACACCTTCAATAAATTTTGTTGTACGTGAGACATTTCCACTATCTGATACAATTTCATAACTAATAGGTTCTCTAGAACCATCAAGAATATAACTTAATTCTTGTTTAGTGAAATCTTTTAATGGTTTATCTAAATCTATTTTATATTTCTTACAAAGAACTAAAAATCTTTGCCATTCAATACGGTTTGTTCCTACTGCTGTTTTAAAATAACGAAGTCCACCTTCATTAATTGATTTATTCCAATCAGGAATCAATAAATCATCATCTACTTCATTTTTAATTCCTAATCCACGACAATCTGGACAAGCCCCTAAGGGGTTATTAAATGAAAATAAACGTGGTTCTAATTTAGGAACAGAAAACCCACAAATTGGACAAGCAAGATGTTCACTAAATAATTCTTCCGTTTGTTTTGTTAAGTTTTGAACAATAACTTCCCCACCTGTAAGTTTTAAACCAACTTCTAAAGAATCTACTAAACGGCTACGATAACCTTCTTTTTTGATAATACGGTCAATAACAACATCAATATCATGTTTCTTATTTTTATCTAATTCTATTTCTTCATCTAACATGTAATTTTGACCATCAACGACCACACGTAAATAACCATCTTTTAATAAGTCTGCAAAGTAATCCTTAAAAGTTCCTTTCTTTCTTTTAACAACTCTAGCAACAACCATTAAACGATCTCCATCATCGTATTGATCAATCGTATCTGCCATTTGTTTAATTGTTTGACTTTCAATAACAACATCATGTTTAGGACAATAAGCCTTTCCTACACGTGCATATAACAGTCTTAAATAATCATAAATTTCAGTGACTGTTCCTACAGTTGAACGAGGATTGTTAGATGTTGTCTTTTGATCAATAGCAATAGCAGGAGATAATCCTTCAATAGCATCAACATCTGGCTTTTCCATATTTCCTAAAAACTGTCTTGCATAAGCACTTAATGATTCAACATATCTTCTTTGTCCTTCAGCATAAATCGTATCAAAAGCTAAAGAAGTTTTCCCCGAACCAGAAAGTCCTGTCATAATAACCAATTTATTTTTAGGAATATCGATATTAATGTTCTTTAAATTATTTTCTCTTGCACCTCGAATAATTAATTTATCTTCCATCTTTTCTTCCTTTCAATAATTGAATAATACTTGCCATGTCATGTCCTCTCATTTGTAAATCATAAGCCCAATCAAGTAATTCTTTAAAATTTTGATTAGGCTTAAACCCTAAATCTATAAGGCATTTACCATCTATCAAAGGTTTTAATGCATGACTTCCACATCTTGAAACTTTTTCTTCAACATAAGCATCTAATGTTGAAATCGTTTCTGGACGATTAGCAAGTCGTCCTAACTTGTCACATTTTGACATATATACTAAATCATCTAAAGGAAAGATTCCCTCTATTCCTTTTAATAATTTATAATAACTATAATCTTTACTTTGATTTCTTACCATATTCATTAAATGCATATGATAATAAATCATGGTACGAATATAGTGTTTCATTTTTTTATTGGTAAAAAAATGTGCAAAATACTGATTAAAAACTTTTACACCACTTTCATTATGCCCTGGAGCTTTCCCTTCAGGCGTTGTAACTAATGGCTTTCCAATATCATGAAGCAAAGCACTCCACATAAAAGCAAGTGGCCAACTTGTTTTATTCTTACATAGAGCAGCTAAATCAACAACTAATAAAGTATGATTCATAACACTTCCTTCAGGATGAAAATCTAATCTTTGAGGGCATGTTACTAATGTTTCTAAAGGTTGGATAATTGCGTTGATTTCTAATAAAAATTTTAAACCTAATGATGGATGCAAGGACATCAATAATTTATTATATTCCTGTTGAACTCGTTCTAAAGATAAATATTGCAATGCTCCTTCACTAACCATTTTTTGACATATTTCTTTTGTTTTTAAATCAACTTGAAACTCAAAACGAGCAATAAATTGAGCCAACCTTAATACCCTTAAAGGATCTTCATAAAATGTTTTTTCATCAACCATTTTTAAACATTTATTTTGAATATCTTCTTGTCCATGATAATGATCTATAAGCATTTCCTTTTGATAATCATACATCATTGCATTAATTGTAAAATCTCGTCTACGACATGCTGTTTTTAAATCTAAATCTTTGTGAACCTCCACATCAAATTCTCGATGTGTCTGTCCTTTTTTTCTTTCAATACGTGGCAAAGCAAAGTCAAAATTTGGTAAACAATCTAATTTTAAAATACCAAAGCTTTTACCGACGTCATTGACATTTCCATATTGACTTAGAATATCGATAACTTCACTAATCTCTAAATCATAGATTTCTACATCAACATCATGGTAATCTACCTTTTGGTACATCACCATATCTCTAACAATACCACCTACAAGATAAACACGTCCTTTTTTAGATAAAGAATCTAATACACTTTTTTCTAAATCATTGAACTTAAACTTCACCTTGCAACTCCAACATCATATCTCTAAGTTCCATTGCTCTTTCAAAATCAAGTGCTTTGGCAGCTTCTTTCATTTGTTTTTCAAGTTCTTTAATAAGTGTTTCTTTATCTTTCTTCTTCGCTTTCTTACCTTTTTTAACAAGAGAAATTGCTTCATCTACATTTTCTTGTCCATGAATAGCTTCTCTAATTTCTTTCTTAATTGTTTGTGGAATAATTCCATGTTCCTTATTATATTTTTCTTGTATTTCACGACGTCTTGCCGTTTCATCGATTGCCTTTTGCATAGAATCAGTAATTTTATCACCATACATAATAACTTTACCATGACTATTTCTCGCTGCACGTCCAATTGTTTGAATCAATGATCTTTCCGATCTTAAGAACCCTTCTTTATCAGCATCTAAGATACAAACAAGAGATACTTCTGGTAAATCTAGACCTTCTCTTAACAAGTTGATTCCTACTAAAACATCATATTTTCCAAGACGTAAATCTCGTAATATTTCTGTTCTTTCTAATGTTTTTGTATCACTATGCAAATAAGCAACTTTTAATCCTAATTCTACTAAATAAGCACTTAAATCTTCTGCCATTCTTTTAGTAAGTGTTGTAATTAATACACGTTCATTTTTTTCAATACGTTGATGGATTTCATCAATAATATCATCTACTTGACCATCAATTGGTCTAACTTCAATAATTGGATCTAATAAACCTGTTGGTCTAATAATTTGTTCAACAACTTGATGATGAACTTTATCTAATTCATAATCGCCTGGTGTAGCAGAAACAAAAATAGCTTGATGAATCAAATCTTCAAATTCTTCAAAAACAAGCGGTCTATTATCTAAAGCACTTGGAAGTCTAAAACCATATTCAACTAAAGTTTCTTTACGAGAACGATCTCCATTATACATTCCTCTGATTTGAGGAAGCATCACATGACTTTCGTCTACGACAAGTAAAAAGTCTTTAGGAAAATAATCAATCAAAGTATATGGCCTTTGTCCAGCTTTTCGTCCATCAATATGTCGTGAATAATTTTCTATTCCTGGACACATTCCCACTTCTCTTAACATTTCTACATCATGTCTTGTTCTTTGATCTAAACGTTCGTATTCTAATAGTTTTGTTTCATCTTTAAAGTATTGCAATCTTTCTTCTAATTCTTTTGAAATTGTATCACATGCTTTTAACATTTGTTCCTTTTTCGTTACATATCCATAGGCTGGATAAATTGTATACGTATTATAAGAACCTAAAACATGTCCAGTAAGAGGATCTACTTCACATATACGTTCTACAGTATCTCCAAATAATTCAATTCTAATTAGATAACTTTCGCTATGTCCTGGAACAATTTCAATCACATCCCCACGAACTCTAAAAGTTCCTTTAGTTTGTTCAATATCATTTCTTTGATATTGACGATCAACTAAAAACGTCAATAATTCTCGACGATCAATATCCTGATCAACACGTAACGAAAAAATCATTTCTTTATATTGTTCAGGATTTCCAAGTCCATAGATAGAGGCAACAGAGGCCACAACAATAACATCTTCTCTTTCAATAAGAGAATTCATGGCTGCAGAACGCAACATTTCAATTTCATAATTCGTTTTTGCATTTTTATCAATATATAAGTCTCGCCCTGGAATATAGGCTTCTGGTTGATAAAAATCAAAGTTAGAAATAAAATATTCCACTCTATTTTCAGGAAAAAATTCTTTTAATTCTGAATATAATTGACCAGCTAATGTTTTATTATGTGCTAAAACGAGAGTTGGTCTATTATATTCTTTAATAACATTTGCAACCGTAAATGTTTTACCGGTACCAGTTCCTCCAAGTAAAACTTGTTCCTTTTTACCTGCTTTTAAACCTTCTACAAGTTCTTGAATAGCTTGAACTTGGTCCCCCATTGGTTGAAAAGGAGAAACGAGTTTAAATTGAGACATAGTTTCACCACCTTATTTTATGATTTCCATTAAACGATCATATTGTTTATCATTTTCATGATTGTTTATATAAATCATCATTTTCGCTACTAACATTTGTTTATCACTTTGACTATATTCCCCATCAACATTTAAACCATTATCTGTTTCAAATTGTTGTAGGGCAGCTTGTGTCCCAATAGAAAAATAGCCATCTTCACGATCTATATGATATCCTAAAATATTAAGCATTTTTTGCATTGATTTAGTACATGTGTTTACACTATCAACTTTTAATGTTTCTTTAACATCTTTAGTAGTAATACCTGATAATGAAACATTATCTACTTCTATATCAGGTGTTAATCCTTTTCCATTAATACATGTTCCATTTGGAATCATCCATTTGGCATATGTATATTTTAAAACAGAACCATCTGAAAGAGTCTTTTGAGTTTGAGCACTTCCCTTTCCATAAGTTGTTTTACCAATAAGTTGATATCCCTTTTCACTTTGTAACGCTCCTGCTGTTAATTCAGATGCACTTGCTGTATTTTCATTAACAAGAATATAACCATTTTCAAATTCATATTTTTTATCAGATTCAGCATAATATTTTTTAGCTGCACTATTTTTTTCTTTCATTTGAAAAATAACTTCATCAGAAGTAAAGAATAGATCTAAAATATCTGTAGCAGCTGTTAAATATCCTCCACCATTATCTCTTAAATCTATAACCAATGTTTGAATATTTTTCTTTTTAAACATTTCTAAGGCTGTTTCTACTTGTTTAGCCGTATCTGTTCCAAAAGTTGATAATTCTATATATCCAAAAGAAACATCACCTTGTTTTCTTATTTCATAAAAAGCAGAAGTATCTAATGCTCCTCTTGTAACTTTCACATCACTTGTCTTTTTATTACTTAATACTGTCAATGTCACTTCAGTACCATTTTCACCACGCACATATTCTCTAACTTGATCCGTATCTGCTTGAGATAAATCTTTACCATCAGCTTTAGTAATAATATCTCCAACTTTTAAACCTGCTTTACTAGCAGGAGAATCACTATATATTTTAGTAATCATGGCTCCTTGTTCTACCATGGAAAAGCCCACACCAATTCCTTGATAATTACCAGCAACTGTTTGATTAAATTCAACAGCTTCCTTACTTGTTAAATAACTTGAATGTGGATCATTTAAACCAGCAACCATTCCTTCAATTGCTGATGCATTTAAATTTACATCTTGATCATTTGTATTTACCCAATATTTATTTAAGGTATCATATACTTCATTTATAATATTATTATTTGAATTTTTAACAATAACATTCTTTTTTGAAACGTATCCTGCAAAATAGCCAATTGCCAAACAAATAATAATTAAAATAACAATTAAAATCTCTTTTATAGGTCTTCGTTTCGCTTCTTTTTTTATTTCCTTTTTTGGTGGTCTAATAAAATCATCCATTCCTTTCACCTCACCATAACATATTATCATATTTTATTTTAATATACTTAAATATTATTTACCAAAATAATTTATTAGTTTCTTTTTTAGACACATTATATCTTTTTTTTCACTATAAGTCACGCCTTTTGCATATGTCATTTATTTTTTTGTAGGATTTTTTTAGTAATTTTTTTCATATAAGATTGAAAAGGTTTTACCTTTTCTTGATGATTTCCTACATATTCTTTAAAACATTCAGCGAAAAATTCTTTTTTATTTTTTTGATTAAATAGGTTTTTATTAACTTTATAAAGTTTTGTGAATTGTTTAGAAGAACTAAAATGATATTTTTCATCAAAATAATGTCCTAATTCATGAATAATAACTCCTTCACTTGTTATATTATCAAGATTAGGATGAACAAGGCGAATAGTACAAGGAGGTATCATTTCTCCTGAAATAATAAGATTGTCTTTTTTTATACTATAATTGTATAATTCAATCTTTCCTCCATCTTTAAAAAATCTTTTCAAATATTGTGAGTTATAGGGATACTGATATCCACCCTGTAATTCTTCCTTAATATAGCTATCACCAAATTCATTTATTTCTAACCAACTATCTTTAAATTCTTTTTCTACATATACATGTTTTTGAATTTCTATCATTGATGTTTTAGGAGAACAGCCAACTATAATAAATAATAATAAACATAAAAATCTTTTCACTTTTACCTCTTTTTTATTAAAACATAAATAAAAAAGGTATTTCTACCTTTTTATAACAATTGATAAATCATAATCATTAGAGGCATGGTAATAATACTAAAAATAACTCCCATTACATTCATAACACTTGCATAACCTGGATGTTTATTATAAAGCTGAGCAAACTGAGTAATTGTTGCAGCTGGTGGTGCAGAAGCAGCTAAAATTGTAATTAACAAAATTTTATTAGCATCTACAGTTAAATATGAAATACCTGTAAATTTAAAAATAATGATCATAATAAGTGGAAAAACAATAAGTCTTAAAAATGAAATTAAATAAGTTCTTTTTTCTACAAAAATACTCTTTAAATCCATTTCTCCAATAAGCATACCAATTACAATCATGGCTAATGGACCCATCATACTTCCAACTTTAGAAAATGTATCAACAATTAGTGTTGGTAATTGTAAATGGAACATAAATAAACAAATTCCAATAACGATTGCTATAATATTGATATTTAATAAAATCTTTTTTAAATCAAATGACGGCTCATTACAAACTAAGCTTTTAGCGTGTGTCCATAGTAAAATGGTTTGAATAACCATATATCCACTTGAATAAATAACCCATTCATTACCTAAAATAGCGCCTACTAAAGGAATAATTAAATTACCAGAATTAGAATAAATAATAGTGGCTTTTTCGATTGGTGTAAAACCAAAGATTTTTCCTAAAAGATTAGCAAGAGGAATAAAAATAATATGTACTAAAATAGCACCTAAAAAAGAAATTCCCAATCCGATTAATTTATCAGGTGTAAAATCAATCATAAAAGAGTTAATAATTGCACAAGGACATGCAACGTATAAAAGTAAAATAGATAATACTTTGCTATTTTCAGCTGTTAAAACTCGGCCTCTTACAAGTAAAAAACCAAAAAAGATCATAATAAATAATTGACATATTTGTTGAATTAATAAGATACTTAATTCCATTGGATTCACCTCAAGGAGTAGTTTATACTATTTATTTTAAATATGTAAAAGCTTTCATTATATGAAAATAAAAAAAACATTGAATAAAAAATGTCATAAAAAAAGCGAAAAAAAAAGAACTGGCAACGAGCTATTTTCGCACAATGTACTAT
>CAVESC010000012.1:0-37913 GCA_963618275.1 Bacteroidaceae bacterium | reverse complement strand
TTATTGTATTGAATTCATCCATTATTTATAATCGCTTATTTATTTGACGCTTACAAAGAATTAGATTTAGAATTCCAACGTCAATTTGAACGAGATCAAAATAAAGGTGTTGAAATGAAACTTGAAGAAGTCTGGAATTGGTATAAACACTATTATGCCCCAAATAAATTAAGAGAAACAACTTTCAATGCTCTTAATAATATGGTAGAAGTAAAAATACTTCCAGAATTAGATCATTTAAAAATTGGTCAAATTACTACTAATAGGATTACAATGTTTTTAAATGAGGTATCCATAAAAAAAGATAGAAAAACTGGAAAACCTTTAAAACCAAAACAATACTATAAAGATTCTTACGTACAAGCAATTTTTTCTGCACTATGCAGAATTTTCAATGTTGCAATCTCTAATGGTTGGATCAAAGAAAATCCCTGTGCAAATGCAATAAAGCCAAGAAAAAATAGATCAGTTAAGAAAAAGCCATTAGAAATTGATCAAATTAAGGATATATTAAACAAAACAAACGAATATACTACTTATAATGCCGTTATTCAGTTTCAACTCTTCACAGGAATGCGTATAGGTGAGACACTTGCTCTTACATGGGATGATATTGATTTCAAGAAAAGAGAAATTGATGTTAATAAAACTGTTAACTACATTAAAGATGATTTCATTGTTGGTCCCCCAAAAACAGAAAATGCTTATCGAACTCTAGGAATGAATAATGCAATCTATAACTTGTTGAAACTTACTAAAAAAGAACAAAATGAAAGAAAAAGAGAATTAAAGAATAAATATGAAGACCATAATTTAGTTTTCAGTCAAGTCACTGGTAATTATATTTATAGAAGAGATATTAATAACAGATTAAATACTATAAAAAAAGGAACTGATTATGAGCACATAACAGTTCACTTTCTTAGACATTCAAATGCAACATTATTATTAAATAGTGGTGTCGACATTAAAATAGTTTCCGCTCATTTAGGACACAATGATATCAGTACAACAGCTGATATATATGCTGATGTTTTAAAATCTCAGCAACAAAAAGTAGCTCAAATCATTGAATTTAACCTTGTAGACGACTAAAACGTTTATTTTAAACGGAAAATAAACGGAAAATATAAATCAATTACAAAAAAACGTTGATTTTATCAACGTTTTTTGACTTTTTATTTTATTCGACACCGATAATAAATGAATAAACTGGTTGTTTTCCTTCAATAACATCTACTTCTGCATCAAAGTTATCTTCAATATAGCTTTCAACTTCTTCAACTTCTTCATCAACAACATCTTCACCAACAAGTAAAGTAATTAATTCAGAATCTTCATCTACTAATTTATCTAAACATATTTTGACTGCATCTAATTTATTAGGTTTACAAGCAACAATGTCCTTTTCAACTAAAGCCATATAATCATTTGCTTTAATTTCAACACCATCAATGTTTGTATCTTTAATTGCGAATGTTACTTGTCCAGTTTTAACATTTGCTACTGCATCTTCCATTTCAGCAATATTATCTTCTAGAGAAACTTCTGGATTATACATAACACATGCTGATAATCCTTGAGGAATTGTTTTTGTTGGAACAACAATAACATTCACTTCTCCTTCTAAAATTGTTGCTGTTTGTTGAGCAGTCATTACAATGTTAGAGTTATTTGGTAAAATAATAACATTTTTAGCATTTACTTCTTTAACAGCTGCAACCATATCTTCAGTAGAAGGATTCATTGTTTGTCCACCACTTACAACATAATCACAATGTAATTCTAAGAATGCATCTTCTACACCTTGTCCAGCACAAACAGAAATAATAGCTGTTTCTTTAGCTTCACGTTTTTGAGGTTTGCTATCATCAACACCTACAATACTTCCTTGATTTGCTGCAGCGTTTTGTAAGTTATTTGCTTGTTCTTGCATATTTTCAATTTTTAACTTCACAAACTCACCAAATCTTTGTGCTAAATTTAAAGCTTCACCTGGTTTTAATGTATGTACATGTACTTTAACGATATCTTCATCTTGTACAACAACAATACTATTTCCAGGAATTCTTTCTAATTCTTTTTTTAATTGATTTTCAGAAAATTTATCAACTAACGAAGGTTCAAGTCTTACAATAAATTCAGTACAATAACCATAACCTTCTTCACCAGATTCTAATTCAGTTCCTGCATTTACTTGACCTTCTGATTTAATATCAACAAAATCAACACGATCACCTGATAAAGCAGCCATAAATCCAGTTAAAACTAATAATAAACCTGCTCCACCACTATCAACAACACCAACTTCTTTTAATACTGGAAGTAATTCAGGTGTTCTTTCTAATGAATTTTCTGCTTCTTTAACAAAATAAGAGAAAACATCTTCGATTTCCATACCTGGTTGAGTATATTCAACGATCTTTTCACTTGATTCTCTAATAACTGTTAAGATAGTTCCTTCAACAGGTCTCATAACAGCTTTATAAGCAACTTCTGCTCCACTTTTCCAAGCATTAGCAAAAGCAACAGCATCAACACTTTCATGACCTTCTAGACCCATTGCAAATCCTCTAAAGATTTGTGATAAGATAACTCCTGAGTTACCACGTGCTCCCATTAATAAACCTTTAGATAATTTTTTAGCAATATCATAAATATTGTCACTATCCATATCTTTGATTTCTGCTGCACCAGCATTAAAAGTCATAGACATGTTTGTTCCAGTATCCCCATCAGGTACAGGGAATACATTTAAAGCATCTATTTCAGGATGATTATTATGAAGAGTATTCGCACCACATAAAACCATCTCTTTAAATAGCTTTCCTGTAAGTATTTGCATATTTTTCCTCCACTAATCGATATTACGAAGTCCTTGAACATAAACATTAACTGCCTCAACTTTGACATCTAATGTTGATTCAACAACGTATTTTACTTTCTTTTGAACTTCAACCAAAATTTCATTAATTTTAATTCCATATCCTAAAATGATATATAAATCTAAAATTAAACCAGTTTCTCCATCACTAGCAATAATTCCTTTAGAATAATTTTCTTTTTTTAATAACTCATAAAATCCATCTTTTAATTTCTTTTGACTAGCCATTCCCACAACACCATAACATTCTGTTGCGGCTCCACCAGCTACAGTAGAAACAACATCTAAAGAAATATTTACTGACCCTAAATTTGTATTTTTTTCAATCATCAAGTTATCCTCCTTAAAATGATTTCATGTTCAAACATTATTATACCTTAAAAATATAATATTTACAAATTATAATCACTCTTTTAGTATCTTTCCAAACACGGGGTCATCATATCACAAATAATCAAAAAAGAATACTAATTAACTTATTTTTATTAACATATAAAGTATTTATAACAATTTTTATCTATAAAAACAGTTTTTTTGTAAAAAAACGTTTGCATTATACTATAAATAATGTTAATATAATACAGTACGTAGAACAACTACTAAAGGAGGGAAAGAACATGTCAAGAAAATGCCAAATCAGTGGTAGAGGTCCATTATCAGGAAACACTCGTTCTCATGCGTTAAACTCAAGTAGAAGAAAATGGAATGTTAACTTACAAAAAGCTACTATTTTAGTAGATGGTAAACCTACAAAAGTTAGAATTTCTGCTAAAGAGTTAAGAACATTAAGAAAAGCTGGATAATAGATGAAAACAGTACTTTGTACTGTTTTTTTATTTTTCTACAAACAAAAAATGGTTTCAATCAAATGAAACCATTTTATTTTATCTTTTAAATCCTTTTTTAAATGATTCAAAGATAGATTCTTTTTTACTTAATTTTTGTAATTGTTCATAAAGTGATTTTTCTTTACTAGAAAGTTTTGTAGGAATTTTAACTTCGACTTTAACCATTTGATCTCCGTATCCATTGCCTCTTAAATCTTTAACACCTTTACCTTTTAATCTTAAAGTTGTTCCAGATTGTGTTCCAGCAGGAATTTTAACTTTAACATCACCTTGTACTGTTGGTACATCTACTTCGCATCCTAAAGTTGCATCAATAGAACTAATAGGAATTGTAACATAGATATTACGTCCTTCACGGATAAAGTGCGTATTATTTCTTACACGAATTTCTACAAATAAATCACCATTAGATCCACCGTTAGATCCTCTTCCACCTTTACCGGCAACACGTAATTGTTGACCATCATTGATACCAGCAGGAATATCTAATTGAACCGTAACTGTTTTTGTGATATATCCTTTACCATGACAGTCAGGACATTTAACTTTAATTTCTTTACCAGTACCATTACAATGTGGACATGTTGTTTGTGTTACAAATGTACCAAATGGAGATTGTTGTTGTTTAGAAACAGTTCCCGTACCATTACAATGTGGACATGTTTGTACATCATTTGGGGTTTTAGCACCACTACCATGACAATGAGAACATTCTGCATCATAAGTAACTTTAATATCTTTTTTAACACCATTAATTGCTTCCATGAAATCAATTTCAAGTCGCATTAAATGGTCATCTCCACGACGAGGTCCATTTTGTCTTTGTCGACGACTTCCCCCGCCACCAAAGAATGAACCAAAAATATCTCCTAAATCGACATCTTCAAAACCGAATCCGCCAAAGCCACCAGCTCCGGCACCACCTGCACCTTGTTCAAAAGCAGCATGTCCATAACGATCATAAGCCGCTCTTTTATTATCATCAGATAAAACTTCATAAGCTTCTTGAACTTCTTTGAACTTTTCTTCTGCATCAGGTTCTTTACAGATATCGGGATGATATTGTTTTGCTTTTTTACGGTATGCACGTTTTATTTCATCAGCAGTTGCTGTTTTTGAAATCCCTAAGACTTCATAAAAATCTCTTTTACTTGCCATAAAATCATCCTTTCTATAATACTTTTAAAAAACCAAGGAAGAACCTTGGTTTTTTTTGTAATTAGTTCTTTTCTTCGAAATCAGCATCAACGACATTATCATCATTGTTATTTGATGTTGTTTGTCCAGCACCACCATTAGGGTTAGCTTGTTGTTGATAAGCATATGATGCCATTTGTTGAGCCATTTGTTCTAATTCTGACATTTTAGCTTCAAGAGTAGCCATATCATTGTTATCTAAAGCTGTTTTTAATTCTGTTTTTAATTGTTCAGCTTGTTGTTTTTGATTTGCATCAATCTTATTACCTTGTTCAGCTAAAGCTTTATCAATTTCATTGATCATTTGTTCAGCTTTGTTTCTTGTTTCAATATCTTTACGTTTCTTTTCATCTTCAGCTTTATTAGCTTCAGCTTCTTTTACCATACGATCGATTTCTTCATCAGATAATCCTGTAGAGTTTTGAATAACGATTGATTGTTCTTTTTGAGTTTTTAAATCTTTTGCTTTAACATTTACGATACCGTTAACATCAATTGAGAAAGTAACTTCGATTTGAGGTACTCCTCTTGGAGCTGGTTCAATACCATCTAATTTAAATAAACCTAATTGTTTATTATCTCTAGCCATTGATCTTTCACCTTGTAATACGTTGATATCAACAGCTGGTTGGTTATCAGCAGCAGTAGAGAATACTTGTGATTTAGTAGTTGGAATTGTAGTATTTCTTTCGATTAATACTGTCATAACTCCACCCATTGTTTCGATACCTAATGAAAGTGGTGTAACGTCTAATAATAAGACATCTTTAACGTCACCAGCGATAACTCCACCTTGGATAGCAGCACCCATAGATACAACTTCATCTGGGTTTACTGATTTATTAGGTTCTTTTCCAAGTAAACGTTTAACAGATTCTTGAACAGCAGGGATACGAGTAGATCCACCAACTAATAATACTTGATCGATTTCACTTGGTTGCATTCCAGCATCACTTAATGCTTGTCTAACTGGTCCTTCAGTAGCAACAACTAAGTCTCTAGTAATTTCATCAAATTTAGCTCTTGTTAATGATAATTCTAAGTGTAATGGTCCAGCAGCACCAGCTGAGATGAATGGTAATGAAATTTGAGTTTGCATTACACCAGATAAGTCTTTTTTAGCTTTTTCTGCAGCTTCTTTAATACGTTGCATTGCCATTTTATCATTAGATAAGTCAATTCCATTTTCTTTTTTGAATTCTTCTACGATGTAGTCCATGATTTTCTTATCGAAATCATCCCCACCTAATTTATTGTTACCAGCAGTAGCTAATACTTCAAATGTACCATCAGCTAAGTCTAAGATAGATACGTCGAAAGTACCACCACCTAAGTCATATACTAATACTTTTTGTTCTTGATCTAATTTATCAAGACCAAATGCTAATGCTGCAGCAGTTGGTTCATTGATGATACGTTCAACATCTAAACCAGCGATTTTACCAGCATCTTTTGTTGCTTGTCTTTGAGCATCATTGAAATATGCAGGTACAGTGATAACTGCTTTTGTTACTGTTTCACCTAAATAAGCTTCAGCAGTTGCTTTTAAGTTTTGTAAGATCATTGCTGAAATTTCTTGTGGTGTATAAGATTTACCATTTACATTTTCTTTATGATCAGTACCCATATAACGTTTTACTGACATTACTGTATCAGGATTTGTTACTGCTTGTCTTTTTGCAGCTTCCCCAACAATAATTTCACCATTTTTGAAAGATACAACTGAAGGAGTTGTACGATTTCCTTCTGGGTTTGCAATTACTTTTACTTCATTGTTTTCTAACACACTTACACATGAGTTTGTAGTTCCTAAGTCAATACCAATAATTTTTGCCATAATATAAATCCTCCTATTTTATTCACTTACTTTAACTAAAGATGCACGAATAACGCGATCTTTTAACATATAACCTTTTTGTAATTCTTCAACAACCATACCTGGTTTAAAGTTTTCATCACTTACAGTCATTACTGCTTGATGGAAGTTAGGATCAAATTCTTTACCTTCAGCTTCAATCACTTTAACTCCTTGGTTTTCTAATAATGTCATGATTTGTTTATAAATCATTTCATATCCTTTTAAGAAGTTCGCTACTTCTTCACTTGGATTTTCAATTGCTAATGATCGTTCAAAGTTATCAACGATTGGTAACATTTGTTCAATAAAACCTTGCATCATAAACTTCAAATTATTTGCATGTTCATTTTGCATACGTCTTTTAATGTTTTCCATATCCGCAAACACTTTATAATAATCATTTTTCCATTTATCAACTTCACCTTGAAGAATTTTAATTTGATCTTCTTGATCAATTTTTTCCTCTTCAACAACTTCAGCCTCAGCTTCTTTGTTTTCTTCAACTTCTTCAGTTACTTCTTTTTCAACTTTAGTTTCCTCAGCCAATTTGTTCACCTCTATTTCTCATCTTGTTTATCTTCTAAACAAGCCTTTTCAATATTTTCAGATATATACTCTACTAATGCCACTACTTTTTCATAAGGCATTCTTGTTGGACCAATTACCGAAATAGAACCTTTTGATGTTTCTCCTGTTTTAAATGAAGCTGAAATCACTGAAACATCATTCATTTTTCCTAGAGGAGTTTCATTTCCAATATTAATTTGAATGCCATCCTCACTCGATAACGGTAGAGTTTTCCAAACTTTTGAATTTTCAAAAGCACTTACAAGTCTTCTTAATTTATCCACATCATTAAATTCTGGTTGATAAAGAATATTTTCCTTTCCAGAAAAATAAACACTATTTGAAGCAAATTTAACGAACGCTTCCAAAAATGCATTAAACAATTCTTCATGTTGTTTAACTTGTGTTGTAAGAATTGGTCGAACATCTCTTTCTAAACGAAATGCCACTTCATTAATAGGTGTTCCTATTAATAATTCATTCATCACATTGACACAACTTAATAAATCTTCCATTTCTACATCACTTGAAAATTGGAATACTTTATTTTCGACATGTCCTTGACTCGTGATGATAATTGCTGTTACACGTCCATCATCTAATGGAACAACGGAGATACGTTGCAATGTATCATCAGAAGCATTTCCTAAAGCCACACTTGTAAGATGTGTTAATTCACTTAACATGTTACAACTTTCATGCACCATCTCATTTAAATTTCGACGATGTTTATTAATAATTGTAGCAACTTGATTTTTTGTTCCTTCATCCAAATCAACTTTTCCTAAGTTATGAACATAGAAACGATATCCTTCTTTAGAAGGTACTCTTCCTGAAGAAATATGTGTTTTTTCTAGATAACCATAATTTTCTAGAAAGTTCATTTCATTACGAATCGTTGCACTTGAATATGGTAGTTGATATTTTACCATCAATGCCTTGGATCCAACCGGTTCAGCATTTTCAATAAACTCTTCAACTATACATTTAAATATCAGCATTTGTCTTGCCGTCAGCATCAAGTTCACCACCTTTAGCACTCCTATTTCTCTTGTGCTAAATACATTATACATTTTATTTTAGCACTGTCAACACATTGGTGCTAAAAAATTAAAAAAATAGCATTTCTGCTATTTCATAAAATCAATTAATATATCATTTAAAACATATTGTCCTTCTAGAGTTGTTTTTAAATAATTATTTTCAATAATCAATCTTCTATTTTCTAGATTTTTAGTAATGGCTTCCTTATATAACACACACACATCCTCTTGATATCTTTCTTTAAACTTATTTAAATCTAGACCCTCTTTTAAACGAAGTGACATCATTATTTGATTAAACATGGTTTCTTCTTTAGATTGTTCAATTGTGGTTGTTTTAAAATCACCATTTAAATATTTAGTAAGAGAACGACTATGTTCTATAATTTGTCCATCAATTTTACTACACGAACCAACTCCAATACCATAATAATTATCATAATACCAATAGGTAAGATTATGTTTAGATTGATATCCTCGTTTAGCATAATTAGAAATTTCATATTTTTTAAAGCCTGCTTTTCCTAATTCTTGATCAATCATTAATGTTAATTGATATTCACTTTCTTCATCTAAAGGTTGATATTTTTTATATTTTAAAATTGTTCCTTCTTCTAAAATCAAAGAATAATAAGAAACATGTTGCAAATCTAAAGATTTTAAAACTTCAATATCTTTTTGTATATCCTCTTTTGTTTGTTTAGGTAAGCCATACATCAAATCAATAGAAATATTATCAAAACCTATTTCTTTAGCGTATTTGATAATATTTTTTACTTGTGTTGTATTATGATGACGATCAATTTCTTTTAACAAATGGTCTTGAAATGTTTGTACTCCAATACTTAAACGATTAATACCACCTTTTTTTAAAATCTTTAACTTATAATAATCCATTGACTCTGGATTAACTTCCATACAATATTCTTCAGTTTCTAAACTATAAGGCTTTAACATTCCCAATAATTTTTCTAATTGCTCATCATTTAAAGCACTTGGTGTTCCCCCACCAATATAGATTGTTTTTAAATGATATTGATCTATTTGTGACAATTCTTCATTTAATCTTTGTAAATAGAGATCACTTTGTTTTTGATCATAGTAGACCTTACAAAAATCACAATAACTACAAATAGATTCACAAAAAGGAATGTGTACATATAAACTTTTAGTTTCCATCTTTTAAACCAAATTCCTTTGCTAGTCCACCTAAAGAAGTTTCTTTATAAGCACTATTTAAATCTTTTCCTGTTTCTTTCATAACATTAACAATCGAATCAAAGGAAACCTTATTTTTTCTTAAGTAGCCTAATTGTTTAGCATAACTTGCTGCATCAATTGCACGTAAAGCTCCAAAACCATTTCTTTCAATACAAGGAATTTGTACATAACCCCCTACAGGATCACATGTAAGTCCTAAATTATGTTCAAGTCCCATCTCTGCAGCATATTCAATCAAAGAATTATTAAGTTCTAAAATCCAACCATAAGCCGCTGCAGCCATCGCACAAGCACTACCAACTTCCGCTTGACATCCACCATCAGCTCCTGAAATTGTCGCATTATGTTTAATGACATTTCCAAACAATCCAGCGACAGCTAAAGCTTTGATCAATTCTTTACGAGGAATTTCTAATTGTTTATAACAATAAAATAAGACTGCTGGTAAAATTCCACTTGCTCCACATGTTGGTGCTGTGACAATTTTATTACCACAAGCATTTTCTTCAGAAACAGCATAAGCATAACTAGAAATAAGCAATCTTTCTCGATCACTTTCTCTTCTTGTATTAATAGCTTGTTGATACATACTTTTAGCAACTCTTTTTAGTTGTAACCTTCCAGGAATAACCCCTTCATGATGTAAACCATTTTGTACACAGGTAAACATACTATCTAACACTTCAAATAAATAAGCTTTAAAATGTTCATCTTCATAATTTAAAACATAATCATAAAATGAAATTCCATTATCTTCAATATATTGAATAATTTCTTTAAGATTTTTATGAGGATAAACTTGTTTTATTTGTTGTAATTTACTTCCTTCATATTCAACAGTTCCCCCACCAATAGAATAAGCTGTAATTGTATCAAGAAGTTTTTCATCTTGATAAACATAAAACTTCATGCCATTTGGATGATAAGGCAAACTATCACTTTTAAAATGAACAACTGTTTGTTCACCTAATGTTTGTTTAATAATATAATCCGTTAAATGTCCCTTCCCTGTTAAAGCAAGAGAACCATATAACTCAACTTCAAAATGTGTAGCATTTGGATATTGTTCTTTTATTTTAGAAGCTGCTCTTTGAGGACCCATTGTATGTGAAGAGGATGGTCCAAATCCTATCTTAAACAATTCTCTTAATGATTCCATAATTTCTCCTATATTCTTAACATAAATAATTCTAAACCTAATTTTTTATCTATCTTTCCTGTTTTAATTTTAACATCTAATAAAGATAATTCATTTAAACACCTAAGAAGTTCATCTATTTGAAAAAACTGACCTTCTTTTCTAACATATTTTAAGCGAAAAGGATTAACTGCCAACATCTTAGCAATTTCTTGATCCGTATATCCTTTTCTATCCAACAATTTCACTTGATAAATCAAACGCATAGAATTAGCCACTAAAACAATTAACTTAATAGGCTCTTCATTGATTGTCATTAAATCTTTATAAATAGACATCATCTTTTGTTTATCTTTACTTAAAATAGCTGTTGTTAAATCAAAAACATTTTCATCTAATGGTCGACTGACAAGTTCTTCTACACAATTTAAATCAATATGTTTCGTATACAAACAAAGCTTTTCTACTTCACTAGCAATATCTAGTAAATTTGTCCCTTTTCTACTTAAAAGTAGCTCTAATGCATCATCATCAATTGTACAATTTCTTTTTTTTACCGCCTGTCTGGCTGTATCAGAAACTTTATAATAATTTAAAGGATTAATTTCATAAAACTGTGCTTCTTTTCTTAACATCTTGACGACTTTTTTTCTTTCATCAAAATTCTTTTCATCATTAAAAATAACAAGATGTACTGTTTTATCTAAATAAGGTAAACATTGCATAAAAAAATCTAGATCTTGATTATCTTTTTTGATTTTCTTCGTTGTTAAAAAATCTGCTTTTTTTATAACCACCATTTTTTCATCACTTAAAAACGGAGGTGTCATAATATCTTCTAAAACAACCTTCATGCCTTCTTTAGAAACATCATAGGTTGTATAATTCATTTGTTCTTGATTACATTGATGATCTTTTTTTAATTTATCTAAACGTTGATCCATCAATAATCTTTCTGTTCCATATAATACATATAACATATCATCACCATAGCTATTATAAACTAAAAACCACTTGAAGTCATGACATAATTCTTACCTCCATAATAAACAATTCTCACCATTCCTTGTTTATCACTACGGTAAACCTTTACCCCATAAGCATTTAATCTTTTTAAAGTTAAATAAGAAGGATGTTTATAACGATTATTTTCTCCAACTGAAATAAATGCTATTTTAGGATCAATCATTTTAAATAAATCATCGCTAGACGAATTACTACTTCCATGATGTGCTACTTTTAAAACATCTACATCTAAATGATGATAGGTTTGATATAAATCACTTTCAACTTCTTTAGAAATATCTCCTGTAAATAAATAATTCAATTTATTGATTGTCACATAAATAATAGAAGATTGATCATTTGAATTTGTATAATGCTTATCTAAAGCTAAATTTTTAAAAATCAAATCACCGATTCTCTTCTCTTTAAAATCATAGATAACTTTCTTTACATTAAAATGTTCTTTTAAAGAATCCAATGCCCCACAATGATCAAAATCTCCATGAGAAATAAAAACAGCATCTAGATAAAATACACCCTGACTTTGTAAATAAGGTATTAACCTAGAAGTTGCTATATCACTTTTTTGTAATCCTCCTGTATCAATTAATACATTTCCTCTAGCGTAAGGCTGTTGAATAAAGAAACAATCACCTTGTCCAACATCAATCATCACCACTTGTCCTTTTATGTTGTAATAAGGATAAAAATAAAAAGCAATCAAAACACCTAACAACATACATATTTCCTTTGTTATTTTTCTATTGACATTCAGTTTATAAATTCCTTTTAAATAAAGATAATAATATATTCCAATAAAAAATAGTGTTGGTTGACTAAACGATAAAGAAAAAGAAAAATCATAAATAAAATCAATCACTTTTAAAAGCATCTCATATTCTAAAGATAAAAAAGGTAAAACATATTTTCCTAATAATAAATAATAAAGCATACTTTTATAAATAACTTCTATATAAGGCATTAAAAGAATTCCTATCAAAAAGGAAAATACTGGTAAAACATGTTGAATAGAAATAATAATCGGAATAGATCCTAAAAATAAATAATATTTTCCTGATTTTTGATCTTGCAAAAGTAGAATAAAGAAATAAATCAAATAAGAAAAAATAAAAGATAGATTATAAATTAAATAAGGATTGTAAAGTAACATACCAATTGTTAAAAATGAAAATAAATCTAATTGATTTAACCATTTACCAAACAACATTGGTAAAAATAGCATTAAATATGCTCTTAAATAAGAAATATTATAAGGAATAATCATCATATAAATACCAATTAATAATAATGATATTATTTTTTGATTTTTCTTCGAACAAAAGAACTTCAAAAAATTCATTAACCATTTTTGTAAAATTGATAAATGCATACCTGAAAGCGCAAATAAATGAACAATCGAAAGTTGTGTTAGTTTTTGATAATATTCTTTCATTTGTTCATCTTTTGTTCCTAAAACAAATAAAGAAAGTAAACTTTTTACTTTTGAAGATGTCTCTATCCTCTTCTGCAAATAATGATAAATGTGTTTTTGATGTCTACAATTTTTTATTTTTTCTAGTTGTAAAGTATCAAAAATATTTAAACTATATAAATAATTTTGATAATTAAACGCATAATCATTTTTTGCTTGTCGATAAATATAAGGCTTTCCTATTAAAGAAACCTCATCAAACAATAAAACATCATGAAACTCTCCATAAACCTTTACTTTATGATAACCTTTTTTTACAACAATACTATTTTCATCTTTATTTACAACTTTTCCAGTAATTTCAGTTTGACTTAAAGGTTGTGGTAAATAAAAAAAGATCATCAATAAAAGCGATAATATAAAACTTACTCCCAGTATCATTTTAAAATGTTTAAAATAAAGAAACATAAAATAAAAAATAAGAAAAACATATAAAACTGGATGTAGCATCTTAGCTAAAATAACAATCAATAACGAAAAGACCAGATAAAATCCTCTCCCTTTTATAAACATAAATATTCCCTTAATCTAAGATACATTTTTTCTCCAATTCCATTAATATTCATTAAATCTTCAATCGTTTGAAAAGGTGTTTTTTGTCGATATTCGTCAATTTTCATTGCTGTTTTTTCCCCTATTCCTTTTAAAGTCATTAATTCATCAAGTGAAGCATGATTTAATGAAATAAGATTTTGACCATAAGGTAAATAAAGTTTACTTTCATGTACAAGTACATAATTTTCATCAAACTGATAATGGTTATCTATTTGTAATTTATTTAAAACATCATTGATTGTTGGTTTTGTTTTAAAGGAGAGTTTTTGTTCAAACTCTCCTTCTACATAGATTGTAATATTTTGTTTGGTTTGAATATTTTCAATAATAGCTGTTGGCTTTACATAACTATAGATTAGAGAAACAAAAAATAGGACAATGAGTCCTATCTTTTCAAAACTATTCATAATCTTGTTCAATATTTAAATGTCGGTAAGCCTCAGCTGTAGCAATACGTCCTCTTGGCGTTCTTTTAATCAAACCAATTTGTAATAAATAAGGTTCATTGACATCTTCTAAAGTTTGTGGTTCTTCACCAATAGAAGCAGCAATCGCTTCAAGACCTACAGGTCCTCCTTTAAAACGATGAATGATTCCCAACAAATACTTATGATCAACATCATCTAATCCTAGATTATCTACTTTTAATCTTTCTAATGCTTCTATCGTTCTTTCCTTAGTAATCGTTGCATCTCCATAAAATTGTGAAAAATCTCTTACTCTTCTAAATAATCTATTTGCAATACGTGGTGTTCCACGACTTCTTCTAGCAAGTTCTCTTTTAGCATCATCATCCATGACAATGTTATAAACTCGACTTGTACGATCAATGATTTTTGTAAGTTCTTCTTCACTATAATATTCTAATTTTGAAACAATTCCAAAACGATCTCTTAATGGGGCTGATAAATCTCCTGCTCTGGTTGTTGCTCCAACAAGAGTAAAAGGTGGTAAATCAATTCTGACTGATCTTGTAGAAGCTTCTTTTCCAATAACAACATCAACACAGAAATCTTCCATTGCTGGATATAAAATTTCTTCTACTACTTTATTTAAACGATGAATTTCATCAATAAATAAAACATCACCTGGTTCAAGTGCTGTTAAAATAGCTACTAGATCTCCTGTCTTTTCAATACTTGGACCTGTCGTAATTTTAATATGAGTCCCCATTTCATGAGCAATAATCATCGACATCGTTGTTTTACCTAAACCTGGTGGACCATAAAGCAAAACATGATCCAATGATTCATCACGAAGCTTTGCAGCCCCAACAAATACTTTCAAATTTTCTTTAAGATTTGTTTGTCCAATATATTCATCAAAATCACTCGGACGAAGTGAACTTTCATCATCTTCTACAATTTCAGGATCTAAAACCTCGTTCATGTTCTCCCTCCTATTTAACAATTAAACTTAGTGCTTTTTTGACATAACCATTTGTATCTAAATTTTCATCTGTCAATTTTTTAACAACTTTATCTACTTCACTTTGTTTATAACCTAATGCAATCAATACTTCCATGGCTTCTTCTAATTCTTGATTAACAACTGTTTGTTTTGTAGCAGTTACTTTTCCTTGTAAATCTAGAATAATTTGTCCTGCTGCTTTAGGACCAATACCAGGTATTTTCTTTAAATAAGTCATATTTCCGCTTTCAATTGCTTCACAAATACCTTCAACATCTCCACTTGCTAACATTGTACAAGCACTTTTACAACCAATTCCTTTAACTGAAATTAATTTTAAAAATAAATCCTTTTCTTCTTTTAAATTAAATCCATATAATAAAATACCATCTTCTTTTACTTGTTGATAAAGATAAACAACCACTTCTTTTCCTTTAGAAAAAGCATAGGGATTGCTCACATAAATTAAATATCCAATTCCATTATTTTCTAAAACAATATGATCACTTTGAATATCGACAATTAAACCTTTGATATAACTATACATATATTTCTCCTATTACTATTATAATATAAAAAACGAATCAATTCGTCTCAAATTTGTGTCAAATTTGTTTCAATTATATCATAGTATCCTTTAACTTAAAATAAAAAAATCAGGCCTAAGCCTGATTCATTAATCATAGAATTCAAATTCAAAATCAAGAATAGAAACGACATCTCCATCTTGACATCCTGCGTTTCTAAGAGCTTCATCAATTCCCATATTACGCATTTTAATAGATAAACGTTTAATTGCATCATCACTTACTAGAGAAGTCATTGATACAAGACGTTCAATTTTCTTACCAGTAATTGTCCATTGACCATTACCTAAATTATGAACAACAAATGGAGCCTCTTCTTCTTCATAATTATAAACAACCGTATTTTCTTCTACTTCTTCCATATCGAATTTAGGTGCAGTTTCTAAAGCATCTGCAACAGCATATAATACTTGATCAACACCTTCATGAATGATTGCTGAAATAGGGAATACTTTAACATCTTCTCCTACTTTTTCTTTAAATGCTTTTAAATTTTCTTCAGCATTTTCTTCATCCATTTTATTAGCGACAACAATTTGTGGTCTTTCTAATAAACGATATTGATATTGTCCTAATTCATCATTGATTGTACAGTAATCTTCATAAGGATCACGACCTTCAATACCACCCATATCAATAATATGAACAATAACTCGACATCTTTCAATATGTCTTAAAAATTGATGTCCTAACCCTTTACCTTGACTTGCTCCTTCGATTAATCCTGGAAGGTCAGCCATAACAAAGTTACGACCATCTTTTGCTTGAACAACTCCTAAATTAGGAACAATTGTTGTAAAATGATAATCAGCAATTTCAGGTCTAGCACGTGAAACAACTGATAAAAATGTTGATTTACCTACTGAAGGGAAACCTACAAGTCCAACATCTGCTAATAATTTAAGTTCACAGCAAACATCAAATTTTTCTCCCGGTTCTCCTCTTTCACAAATTTGTGGTGCAGGATTTCGAGAAGTTGCAAAACGCGCATTTCCTCTTCCACCACGACCACCTTTAGCAAGAACAACACGTTGTTTGTCATCAGTTAAATCAGCCATGATTTTTCCAGTTTCTTCATTTGTAATCACTGTCCCAACTGGTACTTTGATTACTAAATCACTCGCATCTGCACCATGCATTTTTTTAGCCATCCCGTTACCACCAGGACGTGCTTTATAAACACGTTTATATTTTAAATCTAATAACGTTGATAAAGATGTTGTTGCTTCAAAAATAATACTTCCACCTTTTCCACCGTCTCCACCGGCAGGTCCACCTTTTGGAACATGTGCTTCACGTCTAAAAGCCACTGTTCCATCTCCACCTTTACCAGCTTCAATATATATTTTAGCTTTATCGATAAATTGCATACTTCCACCTCTCTTTCAAAAAAAAATCCCTTTTCAGGGATTTCATTATGCAGCTGGGTAAACTGATACTTTTTTTCTATCTTTTCCCATTCTTTCGAATTTAACAATTCCATCACACATAGCGAATAAAGTGTCATCTCCACCTTTTCCTACGTTAGTACCTGGATGAATTTTAGTACCTCTTTGTCTATAAATAATAGAACCAGCAGTAGCGAATTGTCCGTCTGATAATTTAGCTCCTAATCTTTTTGATTTTGAGTCACGACCGTTTTTAGTTGATCCAACCCCTTTTTTAGAAGCGAATAATTGTAAATCTAATTTAAACATCATGATGTTATTCCTCCTCATAGGTTATCTTGATATATTGATGATAGTCTTCTGTAAATGATTCTAAGCTAATCACAAGAGTCTCTAGTATCACTTGCATTATCTCATCATTTTCATACACATCTATCATTATATTACCATTTTTTAAAATAATTGCACACTTTTTTTCTTCAAGAAAGCCTTTTTTAGCAAGGGTATTACAAATTCCTGTGGCTACTGCACTGACACCAGCACAAACAAGATCTTTGCCATATTCACCAAACTCGGCATGTCCTTTTATTTTAACTTGAGTAATATATTTATTATTTCTTTTTATTTGAACTTTAATCATTATTTAACGTTGATTGCATCAACAATTAATTTTGTATAAGGTTGTCTATGACCTTGTTTTTTGTGGTAATGTTTTTTAGCGTTATATTTATAAATAGTTACTTTTCTTTCTTTACCTTGTTTTTCTACAGTAGCTTCTACAGTAGCACCTTCAACATAAGGAGCACCAATAGTTACAGTTTCATCTCCAACTAATAATACTTTATCAAAAGTAACTTTTTCTCCTGCTTCAACTTCTAATTTTTCTACGAAAATTGCATCACCAGCTTCAACTTTTAATTGTTTTCCACCTGTTTCGATAATTGCGTACATACCGCACCTCCTATAAATTTTTTCTAAGACTCGCCAACCAAGGCAGCAAACGCATTTAATACCTTTTATGTGCGGTTGTAGTCTAGAGGTCTACAACAAGTGCATTATACTGAATTTACTAATTAAAGTCAATGCGATTTCATAGATTTTATCAAATAAATTTTTATTGTGTCAAAATCATAAAAATGTTGATGTAATTGATAAATATTTTGATAAGGTCGATAATATTCAAGACGTCTATTTATTTTTATCCTTTTTTTATTAAGATGATCACTCATCAAAGTCTCCATATAAATCAAACGATAATTTTTTAAATACAAAATCACTTGATAAAACAAATATCCTAAAATAATTTTTCGTCCTATTTGTTTTGTCATTATCCATAAAATACAAATAAACAATAAAGATACTTTTATTTGTATTTGCATACATTTTTGATAATCTATTAAATATGATAAAAATAATAATAATAATTTTGACCCATCCAAAGGATAAATAGGAAGTAAATTAAATATTAAAATATAAATATTGATTTTAGCCAATAATGGTTCTTTAAAAAAAACAAAAAGAATAAAACAAATCATATTAACAAATGGTCCACAAAAAAGCATCCATATTTCTTCATAAACATAATGCTTTCCTAAATCTCTTAGCAATAAAAAAGCACCAAAAGGCAGAATCATTATTTTTTCAATTTCAAAAGAAAAATAAAGAGCAACTAAATAATGACCTATTTCATGTAAAATAGAAAAAAGTAAAAAAGCCACATAATACGAAGAACCTGATATAAAAGCTAAAAGTAAATAAAGATAAGTAAAGGGATGTATTTTCATATTACATCCCCAAATATTCTTGATACGTGATTTGTTTTCCTAGATATTCAAATGTCATCTTAAATTTTTTTTGATACAAAGCAATCGTATCGCCTTGTTTGATATTTTGTAGCTTTTTTACTTGAATATCTTTTAATCTAGAAAAAGTAATTTCTGTTCCATTTTCATCTAAAATAATCACTTGTTGTTTTTTTACATCAATGACTTTACCATTATTCATCGCAACAACTTGATTTCCTGTACCTTGATAATAATTATCTTTCAACAAAGTATATTGTAGTTCTTGATTGACCTTCACATCTTCTGGTAAAAAATCTAAAACACTTTGTGAAACAAAAGTAATAAATTGTTGTAAATACTTTTGACTAAATATTTTTTGTTCAAATTCTGGATTTTTTAAAACAATCAATGATCCTAAAACAACAATCATCATCACCATCAAGCGTATCATACCATTATAAAGTTTTTTAAAATTATGATCATTTAGTGGTCTCTTTCTTTTTTCAATACGTTTTCTTACATCATCTAATTCTGACATATAATCACCTATTACATCATATGAAATCATCCTAAAAAGATACGACTTAATAAGCTTCTCCTTTTACATTTAACAAAAGCACGTTTATGTCCTAACAAGCGATGTGCAATATTATCAAAACAATCATGTAAAAGATGCCCTTTCAACAAATAAACTGGACGTCCTTTATTATTAGCTTCTATCATTTCATGATCTTCATAAACAATACCTAGAAGTGGTAATGATAAAATATCAAGAGCGTCATCTATCGTAAGAGATTTACCATCTTCTATATCATCTAAATTTACTTTATTAATAATCAATTTTAAATCCTGTATTCCTTTTTTTAATAATAATCCTATAACACGATCATTATCTCTAAGTGTTGCTAGATCAAGATTTACAACAATAATCGCTTCATCGGCAATCGATGAGGCATAAGTAAAGCCCTGTTCAATTCCTGCTGGTGAATCTACAATAATAAAATCAAAATCGTTCTTTAAATGTTCAATCAATGCTGCCATAATTTGTGCATCTAAATTTTGAAAAGACAATGTCTTACATGCTGGCAATAAATAAAGTGTTGGCTCTCTTTTATCCTTTACAAGAACTTGATGAATCTCACACTTACCTGAAATCACATCATTTAAATCATAAACTACTCTATTTTCCAACCCCATCATAACATCTAAATTTTTCAAGCCAAAATCACCATCTATTAAACATACTTTCAAATTTTGATGGGCTAAAGCAATCGCTAAATTTACACTAATACTACTTTTTCCAACACCACCTTTTCCTGATGTTATCGTAATGATCCTAGACATGTATGTAATCCCCCTTTTCCACAACAATATCATTATCTTTATAATAAACAAGTGACATTTCGAAAGTTGTAAAATGATGGATGGATTTTCCAAAAAAACGAATTGTTGCATCTTTGAATTTTTGACTTGAAATACTTGCCTCTAAACTTTGTCCTTCAATAATACCAAAAACTCCTTGCATAACATATAATTTCGCATAAACTTGAACAATTGCTCCTGGATTAATTTTACCGGTAATTAAAGTATCTTCATGAATTTCCAATATTTCTCCACCACGAATAGAAGCCTCTATTATCTTGACCCTTTTCTTTTTTTCTGTTTTTTCTTCAATAAATCCGCCAAACAATAAACTCTTACATTCTACAAGGACTTCAAAAAATTGTAGTATTTCATCATTCTTCAAAATTCGACCTTTCAAATCAAAAAAGGCCTTTGGGTAATAATCTTTCTTTTTAAAAAAAGATTGTACCAAAAGGCCTTTTAATTCTTTTAACAAAACTTCAAAATCAACTTCATTATCCATCATAAAAATTAAACGTCCGTTAAGATTCTTAACTAAAATATACATCAATATCACCTTCAAGCTTCAATTTGTTGTGGATAAAATACACTCCATTAAAAATAACAATATTGAATAGTAATGTTGGTAGTAGTCTCTTAATTAAAAATGTCGTTATCACTAATTGAGTTGTATTTGTTATCCACATTAATGAATATAACACACTCTCTTGTACAAAAATTGTCAAAACGACGATAACAATTGCTTCAAAATAAGTCATCACAGCTTTTTTCATATAACGCTTTTCAAAAAATGAATAGATAAAAAATAATAAAACATATACAAAAATTGAATTTCCATAAATCACGCTAAAATAAATTCCACAAATTCCTGCAAAAATATAACGATGATCTTCATCTATAGTATTATTCAATAAATCAAACATCATTACACCGACATAAGGAATTATTGTCAAATTCACTTTTAAAATAGAAGATGGTAAATAAAAACGTAAAATACTGTCGACAATAAATGAAACAAACATGATAATTAAATATCTAACAAGTTTATTTTTCACTGCCATTAACCTTCTTTACAACAGATACATAAGATAAATCTTCAAATTGAGCTGCCGCTTTAACTGTTAAAGTCATTGTTGTTCCATCACTTTGAGTTACTAATTTTTTTGCTTTACCTATATAAATTCCTTTAGGACATTTTCCATCTCCACCTAGACCTGAAGTATAAACTTTTGCATTTTTTTCTAACTTATCAATTCCTGAAAGTAAAGTAATATTTAAATTACCTTTATTAACATCATAATTTTTTAGTAAACCATAAATTGTTTCATCACCATTTATAATCATTACAGGTATTTGATTCGTTGGATTTTCACTTGTTAACAATGAAACAGTTGAACTTATTTCTGTTACATGACTTACAATTCCAATCATTCCATTAGCATCACAAACAGCCATTCCTTCATGAATATCATTCAAACTTCCTACATCAATTGTAATTTCATCATTCCAATTTGTTTGATCACGCGTTTGTACACTAGCTGATTTAGTTTTGTAATCATTAGGAAGATAATCAATTTCAGTTAATTTCTTTAATTTTTTTATTTCTGATTGCAGAACTTCGTTTTCAGATTCAACATTGACATAAGAATCTAACTTTTCTTTCAAAATTCTATTTTCATCATAAACATCTTTTAAATCATTATATTCATTAAAAATATCACTTACAAAAGAAATAGGTTTTTTTACAATATAATATTCAATCATAGAAATAGAATTACTTAATGTCTTTTCTAAACGGGATTGCTTTCTTCCCACAAAAAAACCAATTACAGATAATAAAATAACAACTACAAAAACACCAATCATAATTCTTTTATTTCTTTTTTTTCTACGATTGTTCATATAATCACCTCTAGTATCATTCATTATATAGAGTTCATCAAAAAAAATCAATCTTCTTTATTTTGATAGATTTTTTTTGAAGCAAAACTATAAAAACAATGTTTACCAACAATAAGATGATCAATAAATTCTATATCTAAACACTCTGCCATTTCTTTAATTTTCTTAGTAATTATTTCATCTTCTATAGAAGGTGTTGGATTACCACTTGGATGATTATGTATCAAAATAATTCGATTTGCACCACATCTAAATGTATATTGAAAAACTTCTTTTGTTTCTAACATAGAAGCTTCACCACTTCCTATAAATAATAATTTTTCTTGAATGATTTCTAAACGACTATTTAAACAAAGTAAAATAACTTTTTCTTGTTTTTCAAACATTAATTTATGTTTAATATATTCATAACCATCTTGCGGTTCCTTAATAACAAATCTTTTTGTATTTTCTTTTTGCATTCTTTTAGCAAGCTCAATACTTGCCATTAATTCAATTGCTTTTGCTTGCTTAATACCTTTAATTTTAATTAATTGATAATAATCTACATCTTTTAAAGCTTGAAAACCACCAATTTCTTCTAATAATAAAGATGCTAAATTTAAAACTGACATTTCCTTATTACCAGTTCTTAAAATAACTGCTATCAATTCTTGATTAGATAGAGTTTCAATTCCCTTACAAATTGCTTTTTCTCTCGGTCTTTCATGACGAGGACAATTTAACATTTCTTAAATCTTTATTTTTATTTTTTTACTTAAACAATACGCTAAAAATATTTTTACAAAATCTCCAGGTATAAAAGGGATAACACACATCATCAAAGAAGCACTCATATTCATTTTTGTCATCAACATAAACCACAATGTTCCAATAAAATAACATATGACATTTCCTACAATACACGCTAAAATAGCAGGTATTTTTAGTTTTAATTTTGAAATAAAATAAACCATTATTGGAAATGAAAAAATATAACCCCCACTATAGCCTATTAACGATCCTATACCGCCTTGAAAGCCTGCAAAAACAGGTAAACCAACTGCTCCCATTAATAAATAGACTGCACATGAAACTACCGCAATTTTACAAGGAGCAATTAAGGCAATCAAACAGACCATAAAGGTTTGCATTGTAACAGGGACATATCCTGGTAAATCAATTTTAATTTGTGAAAACAGTGCCATCATGCATGCCATCAAGGCACAATAACAAATTTCTTTTACTTTGAACTTCAAAGTTTTCACCTCCTGAAAGCATCCTATCAAAGAGTTGTTACTTTGTCAATTTGTTTTTAAAAATTGATATACCGTCTCATATTCTTTCTTTTCTATTTTCTTTCGATAAGTATCATCTATAAAATATTCTTTAACTACACATGTATTACCTTTTTTAGCAATTTCTTTTGCTTGTTGATGTGCAAGACTTTGTTTAGTAAAAATATCTGTAATCACTACATATTCTTGATCTTGATACATATAGCTTTTATAACCCAACTCTGTCATTTGTTTTATTGTATTTTGAGCATTTTCTTTTTCTTTATAACGGCCTATTTGCACAACATAAATACTTATATCTTGTTTAAGTGCTTGATTTACATAATATAAAGTCAATGTATTACATAAAAGCATTAAAAAAGTAAAAATAATCATTCCTTTCTTTTTCATAGACTCACCTCTTTCTAGTCTATGAAAATAAGTAAAGAATATGAAGGTACTAAAGTACCTTCATATATTTATTTCCATTCAATAGAAACAAGTCTTGGAATTGAAATACGTCCACTAGAAGAATAGAGGATCTTATAAACTGCAGCTCCTACAACTACACAAATAATCCATGTTCCTACTCCTCCACCAGTAATTTCCATTTGATTTGACAACTGTAATTCTTGCATTTTCTTTTCCTCCTTTTTTATTTAAGGAATAGACACCCACTAACTTCCTCATTATTTATATAGACATTTTTTGAGCATTTTTCTTTTAAAAATTAAAAAAAAATCAAGTTTTTTCAAACTTGATTTTACATAGCTGCTAATTTTTCTTTTACAGCATTATATTTAGATGTATAATCTTCTAATTTTTGACGTTCGCTGTCTACTTTAGCTTGTGGTGCTTTAGAAACAAATTTTTCATTACTTAACATATTTGTACAACGTTTGATTTCACCTTCAAGTTTTTTTAGTTCAGCTTCTAATTTTTGTTTTTCAGCTTCTTTATCTACATATGCTCCAAGTTCAACAATTAATGTATTACCACCTTGAATCATTGCTGTCGCAACATCTTTAGAAGATTCTTGATTATAGCCTACACAAGTTGCATTACATAATTTCTTTAAATAAGGAACACATTGATCTAATAATGCTTGTAAGTTTTCATCTTTTGTTTCAATTGAATATTCAACTTCAATTGCATTTTTAATTGTATAGTTTGCACGAATTTCACGAACACCTTTAACAATATCCATTAAATAAGTAAATTGTTTGTTGATGTTTTCATCATTGAAATCAGGATTTACTGTTGGATATTTAGAAATACAAATTGATTCTTCTAAATGAGGAATTGCTTGATAAATTTCTTCAGTAACAAATGGCATGAATGGATGTAACATTCTTACAATCGCATTTAAAACATAAACTAAAGTATGAGCACTTGCTTGTTTTTCTGTTTCATTATCACTATTTAAATGAACTTTTGTAAGTTCGATATACCATGAACAGAAATCATCCCAAATAAATTTATACAATTCGCTACCAACATTAACGAATTCAAATTTATCCATGTTAGCATCTACTTCTTCAATTACATTATTTAAACGATTTAAAATCCATTTATCACATAAATTTAAATGATCAAATTTTAAATCTTTATATTCTAGATCTTCATCAATATTCATTAAAACGAATCTTGCAGAGTTCCAAATTTTATTAATAAAGTTCCATGATGCTTCTAGTTTTTCAGGAATATATCTTAAATCCATACCTGGTGCTGAATTTGTTGTTAAGAAGAATCTTAATGTATCTGCACCATATTGATCAATAACGTCCATTGGGTCAACCCCATTACCTAATGATTTAGACATTTTTCTTCCTTGTTCATCACGAATTAAACCATGAATCAAAACATGTTCAAATGGTCTTTGACCAGTAAATTCTAATGATTGGAAAATCATACGACTTACCCAGAAGAAAATAATATCATAACCAGTAACTAATGTATTTGTTGGGAAATATCTTTTAAATAAAGGATCTTCTGTATTAGGCCAACCTAATGTTGAAAATGGCCATAAAGCACTTGAGAACCATGTATCTAAGACATCTTCATCTTGTGTCCAATTTTCAATATCTTCTGGTGCAGTTTTTCCAACATAAACTTCACCTGTTTCTTTATGATACCAAGCTGGTACTTGATGTCCCCACCATAATTGACGTGAAATACACCAATCTTCAATATTTTCCATCCATTGTGTGAATGTTTTTTCAAATCTTTCTGGAACAAAGTTTACTTTAGAATCTTTCTTTTGATTAGCTAAAGCAGCTTCAGCTAATGGTTTCATTCTAACAAACCATTGTTTTGATAAATAAGGTTCAACAATTGCTCCTGATCTTTCTGAGTGACCTACTTGATGCATATGTTTTTCAATGTGATCAACAATACCAGCTGCTTCAAAATCAGCTACTAATTGTTTACGACATTCAAAACGATCCATTCCTTGATATTTATGACAAAGTTCATTCATTGTACCATCATCATTCATACAAATAGGCATATCTAAGTTATATTTTTTAGCTAATGCAAAGTCATTTGGATCATGAGCAGGTGTACATTTCATAACTGCTGTACCAAAATCCATATCAATATAGCTATCTGCCATAATTGGTAATTTATCTCCATTAGCAGGGTTGATAGCATATTTACCAACTAAATCTTTATATCTTTCATCATCAGGATGAACAAAGATTGCTTGATCGGCAAACATTGTTTCAGGACGTGTTGTCGCAATGACTAATTCTTGATCACTATCAACAATTTTATATTTGAAATAATACATGGCCCCTTCAATTTCTTTATGAATAACTTCAATATTACTTAAAGCTGTTCTTTGTACTGGGTCCCAGTTAATAATTCTTTTACCTTGATAAATATATCCTTTTTCATATAAACGAACAAAGACTTCTTTAACCGCTTGAGAAAGTCCTTCATCTAAAGTAAATCTTTCTTTAGAATAATCTAAAGATAAACCTAATTTTTCCCATTGTGCACGAATAATTGAAGCATATTCTTCTTTCCAAGACCAAGCTTTTTCTAAGAAACCTTCTCTTCCTAAATCATAACGAGAAATACCTTCTTCTCTCATTCTTGCTTCTACTTTAGCTTGAGTTGCAATTCCTGCATGGTCCATACCAGGAAGCCATAAAGCATCATACCCTTGCATTCTTTTGTAACGGATAATCATATCTTGTAAAGTTGTATCCCAAGCATGTCCTAAATGAAGTTTACCTGTAACGTTAGGTGGTGGAATAACGATAGCATAAGGTTTTTTAGATACATCTCCAGCTTTAAAATATTCTTTTTCTAACCAATGTTGATATTTACCTTTTTCAACACTTTTATGATCATATTTACTCGCTAATTCTTTTTTCATTTTCATCATCCTTTTCAATAAAACTTTCTTTATGTTCCTTAATATATTCTCCTAATTTTTCCCCAATTCCTGAAGAACGTAACAAAGAAACAAATTCATTTGTAAAATCAGAGAAATTATATGTAGCATATTCACTGCTTTCATCAATTTCATCTTCTTGATCATTTTCAATTAAAATAGCTAATTTTTCAGCTTCTTCTAATAAATGAGCAATGTCATAACATTTAAATGTTTCAAATGCTTCTTTATAATAAGGTCTATAATTACAATAAGGTTCAGTAATAAAAAATGAATGAATTGAACCTCTTCCACCTTCTAAAGAGCATTCTAATTGGTACATTGTATAAATCAATAATTCCTCATGTGTTAAATAAGGAATAATGTTTCCATCATAGTTATCATCTTCAAATAGACGATCTTCTTTCGCGTTAATCTGAAAAATAACAGCTCTTGTAAGATCGATTGGTTCAATTTTATCAAAAACTTCACTTGTAAGATGAGAAAACATATCTTTTTCTTGAGCTAATTTTTCTTCATATTGCTTTCTTTTTTCTTTTACTTGTTTATATTTCTTTCCATAAAAACTAAATAAAAATACAAACATAATAACAAATACGACCCATACATACCAATACTCTGTTAAATAATTCATCTTTTTCCTCCTTAAAATAAAAAAGCCATCCCTCTAAGGACGACTTATATCGCGATACCACCTTAGTTCTAAGTATAACTTAGCACCTCAAAACTTTAACGCAGTTCTACGTGTTAAACTACTTAATTTCATCTAACATGCTCCTTGGCTACCTTCACTCTTTTCATTTATCCCTTTCCAGCAAACGGGACTCTCTATCAAACAAAGAAGAACTACTCCTCCAAATCATTGCAATTCTATTCTATCAAATAGACTATTTCTCGTCAATCATTAACTTTTTGAATATTTCTTGTAAACCATCTAAATAACAAATTAATTTCGACATTTGATAGATATTTATTTCTTCTTGTAAATCCAATTGAATTTGAGGAACAATTGATAAAATACATTGTAATAAAATCTTTTCTTCTTTTAATAAAGTTACTTCTTTTAAATAATATTCAAGTAATGAAATACTATCA
The DNA here is from genome assembly GCA_963618275.1 of Bacteroidaceae bacterium. GTDB lineage: Bacteria > Bacillota_I > Bacilli_A > Erysipelotrichales > Coprobacillaceae > Faecalibacillus. Next base: position 9,915 of record CAVESC010000012.1, on the reverse strand, counting down.
AATAATTCGTCATAATTTTGAAATATATCTATTAAATCATAAATACAATAATTAATTTTCATTCGATCAATAGAAATAAGTGTCTTATCTTTAACAAAAATATGATCCTTATCAAAATGATTATACGTTAAAGAAAGTCTAATTTCATTTTTATCTTTCATTATTTCTTGATATTGACTCAAATAATAATGTGCTTGATTCAAATAATGGTTAATTCGATAATAATTTAAAACAAGCATCCAACCTGCTGGAGATTTAAATTTTCTAAATTCAAATTCTCTCATTAATTCCTCATAGTCATCTTTTCTTTGTTGAATCAAAGAAAAAAGATCATCATATTGCTTTTTAAAAAAGCTCGTTTCTTCATGTTGAATAAAAAAAGAATGATTGTGTAAATAAGCTAAGATTTGATAATAGGTTTTTATTTTCATTTCTTTTTTTATATGATTATCTTCTTGTAGATAAGGCATAAGATAGATATATTGGTCTTGATAAGGCGTAAAATAATGTTGTTCATTATTTAAAATCAAATGAATAAAATGATTGAGATGTAACGTATTAAGATGCTGATAAGCCACTTCTAATTTTTTCTCATCAACAATCTTAACACAATAAAAACAAGTGGATGTTTTAACTTTATAAACACGTGGACTGATTTGAATAAGTCCTAAAACATCCAAATCATACTTTGTCTGAATGATCTTTTGCAGCATAAGGAATAATTAAAATTTGTCCTGCATCTAAACTTACATCTTGATTATATTCTCGAATCATTTTTTCATCTACTTGATATTGCCTAGCTATAGAAGCATACGTATCATTAGGTAAAACAACATATAAGTAATAAACCCCTAAATCCTCGTCATCTTCTGCTTTTTCTTCTTTTTCCTTTGATTCATATATTTTTTCTTGTAATTTTTCTACATCTTGAATTTCTTCTGATATTTCTGGTTCAACTATTTGTTTTTCAACAGTTGTAGTTTCAACATCTCTTGATAGCTTTTCAATTTCATCAAGTGGATCTTCATCAAGTTGAATATAGCGATTTTCTCCTTCTTCAACACCATAAACCCCAACTTCAATCTTAATTTTTAAATTACCCTCTATAATATCATAATGAAAATCTTCAACCTTTAAATGAAAATCTTGATGATCTGTGATCTTTTGATCATCCGCATAAATATCTAATTCAACATTTTCTAAAAAATGTTTCTTTTCATCACTGACATATTCTCCTTTAATAGCAAGACTCCCAACAGCTCTAACCCCATGATCTTCAATCTTATAATCAATAGATTCGTCAACTGTTAAAGAAATTAATTCTTTTAATTGATGTAATAAATCAATTTCCTTTTCATAAAATATTTTTTGCATAACACTCCTCCTAACAAAGTCTATGCTAAAAATAATGAGATATGAAAAAAAGTAGGTTTCCCTACTCAAAATTTAAATCACATAATTCATAAATAGCATTCCAAGCTTCTTGAATTCCTTTTTTCTTTAAACTTGAAAAACGAATAAATGTATCATCTGGATCAAAGTGTAATGTATCTTTAATCAACTTTTCATTTTTCTTTAAATCATTTCGTTTTAACTTATCTTCTTTAGTTGCAACCACAATAACAGGTACTCCATGATGTTTAACAAACTCATACATCATGACATCATCTTGAGTTGGTTTGTGACGATAATCAACAAGTAAAATAAAACCTCTTAAAGTTTGTCTTTCACTAATATATTCATCCATTGTTTTACCAAATTGTTTTGTCACATTATTTGCAACCTTAGCATAGCCATATCCAGGAACATCTACAAAATAAAGTGCATCATTAACATTAAAGAAATTGAGTGTTCTTGTTTTACCTGGTGTACTTGATACTTTAGCAAGACCATTTCTTGATAACATCGCATTGATAAAACTACTCTTTCCAACATTTGAACGTCCAGCTAAACACATTTCTGGAAAACTTTCTTCAGGCCATTGACTTTTCCATGCTGCTGATAATATATATTCTGCTTTTTTAATTTTTACCATTTTTTCTCACCTTTTGTATTGTACAAAAAAAATAACGGAAATTCAAGTTTCCGTTATTTAACAATTGCATGTTCTAAAACTGTATCAATATGATCAGCTAAAACGATTTCTAAATCATTTCTTACTGATTCTGGGATATCTTCGATATCTTTTTCGTTTTCTTTAGGAATAATGATTTTTCTAATTCCAGAACGATGTGCAGAAATAGATTTTTCTTTTAATCCACCAATTGGTAAAACATTACCACGTAATGTGATTTCACCAGTCATTGCTACATCATCTCTTACAGGTTTATTTGTAAAAGCTGAATAGATAGCTGTTGTAAGGGTAACCCCTGCAGATGGACCATCTTTTTTGATAGCTCCTTCTGGAACATGGATATGAATATCTTGTTTTTCAAATGCTTTAGCATCTAAACCATATTTTTCTTTATTAGCTTTTAAATAATCTAAAGCAATTGATGCAGATTCTTTCATAACATCACCTAATTGACCAGTAATAATAAATTTACCAGTACCATCAAAATGATTAACTTCGATTGGTAAAATATCTCCACCAAATTGAGTATAAGCCATACCTGTAACGACTCCTACTTGAGGACGAGGAAGTTTCTTTGTATGATCAAATGGTGCTTTCCCTAAGAATTCTACCAATTTATCTTTATCAATAGTCACTGATTCAACTTTTTCTTTTAAGATAGCTAAAACAGTTTTACGACATAATTTAGCAATATATCTTTCAAGTTCACGAACACCTGCTTCACGTGTATAGTGTTGAATGATTTCCATGATGATATCATCAGAAATAATCATTTGTTCAGTTTTTAATGAATGAGCATCTAATTGTTTTTTAATTAAATGTTCTTTAACAATCATTAATTTTTCTTGTTCTGTATAACTTGAAACTTCAATAATTTCAAGACGATCTCTAAGTGGTCCAGGAATTCCTCCTAAATCATTAGCAGTCGCAATGAATAAGACTTTAGATAAATCATATGGTTCTTCGATATAGTTATCAGAGAATTGAGAATTTTGTTCAGGATCTAACACTTCAAGCATTGCACTTGTAGGATCCCCTTTATAATCACTTGCCATCTTATCAATTTCATCTAATAAGAAGACTGGATTAACAACACCCGCTTTTTTCATTCCTTGAATAATACGACCAGGCATTGATCCTAAATAAGTACGACGATGTCCACGAACTTCGGCTTCATCTCTAACTCCACCTAAAGAAGCTTTCACAAATTTACGATCTAAGGCACGAGCAATACTTTTAGCAATACTTGTTTTTCCTACACCTGGAGGACCTGCTAAACAAATAATTGGTGCTTTTAAAGATTGTGTCATTTGTTTAACTGCTAAGTGTTCAACAATTCTTTCTTTAACTTTTTCTAATCCAAAATGATCTTCTTCTAAAATTGCTTCAATTTTAGAAATATCTTCTTGATCTTTTGTTTCTTGATACCAAGGTGTTTTCATCACCCAATCAATATAAGTTCTTACAACGTTTGCTTCTGAAGATGCTGGAGGCATTGCTTCAAAACGACGTAATTCTTCTTCGATTTTATCCTTGATATATTGAGGATATGGATTTTCAGCTAATTCTTTACGAATTTGTTCAGCATCGTCTCCTTTATCAACAGTATCACCAAGTTCATCTTTGATTGCTCTTAATTTTTCTCTTAGATAGTATTCTTTTTGATTTTCATCAATACTTTCTTTGACTTTTCTATTGATTGTATCTTCTAATTGACTAATCATTTTTTCAGATTCAATAGAACTTGCAACTAAGAATAATCTTTCATTAATTCTTTGTTCTTCAAGAATTTTTTGTTTTCTGTCTAAATCAATTGGTAAATATTGACCAATTGTATCGGCAAGTAAACTTGCTGATGTTCCATTTGAAAGTAATGTTAAGCTTTCAGCTGGAATATGAGGCATATGACGTCTTGCTTGTTCAAAATAAGCTGTAGTTTTTCTTACTAAAGCAACTTCTTCATTTGTATCCCCATAAATATCTTCTAAAACTTCTGCTGTAGAAAAAATAGAACCATTTTCAATTTTAAAATCTTGAAGAGCAACTCTTTTTTCTCCAGTAACAGTTAATTTGATTGTCCCTGCACTATCGCGACGGATTTTCTTTTCGATTTTACATAAAGTTCCAACATGATAAACATCATCATATTTTGGATCATCAACAATAGGATTGATTTGTGAAACAAATAGGATATTGTTATCAAAGTCACGACTTGAAAGTTCAAGTGCTTTTAAACTAAGGGGGCGACCAACATCTAATGATAAACGGTTACCCGGAAAGACAATCATTCCTCTTGTACACACAACAGGAAGGGTTAATAATGTACTTTCACTCATAATAATCCTCCTTTTTTAAAAAGACGCTTACGCGTCTTTTAAACTATTTCTTTAAGTTTTCTTTAACAACGTCTAACGCTTTTCTATTTAAGATATCAGCATCGATTTGGTACATATTTTGAGCGAAGATTTGTTTGATTTCTTCTAAGTCTCTATTATATGTATTTGCGATTGTTTCTAATTCGCTATTACGTTCTTCATCAGTTACTTCGATATTTTCAGCTTCAACGATAGCAGCTAAGATTAAGTTTAATTTTACTCTATCTTTTGCTTGATCAGTTAAATCAGCTTTGATAGCTTCTTTGTTTTTACCAGTGAATTGTTCATATAATTCAAATGATAAACCTTGTTGTTGTAAGTTCATTTCAACTTCTCTTAACATTGTATCTAATTCAGAATTTAATAAAGCTTCACTATCTTCTACTTTACAACATTCAATTAAAGCTTGAGTTAAATCAGAGAAGAATTTGTTTTCTACTTCGTTTTCTTTTTGTGATTTTAATTGAGCTTTAATATGATCTTTTAATTGATCTAAAGTTTCAACACCTTCGATGTTAACATCTTTAGCTAATTCATCATCAGCTTCAGGTAAAACTTTTTCTTTAATTTCATGAACAGTTACTTTGAATGTAGCTTCTTTACCAGCTAATTCAGTAGCTTGATAATCTTCTGGGAATGTTACAACAACATCTTTTTCATTTTCACAAGTCATACCGATCATTTGATCTTCAAAACCTGGAATGAATTGTCCAGAACCGATTTCTAATGAATGATTTTCAGCTTTTCCACCTTCGAAAGCTTCACCATCGATGAATCCTTCAAAGTCCATAACTACTGTGTCACCTTTAGCAACTTCACCATTTTCTTTAGTAGTTAATTCAGCAAATTGATGACGATAGTTTTCAACTTGTGCTTCGATATCTTTTTTAGCAACAGTTACTCTACCTTTTTTAACTTCTAATCCTTTGTATTCACCTAATTCAACTTCAGGTTTAACAGGACATAAGATTGTAATTTTTAAGTTATCATTATCAACACTATCAATATTTAATGTAGGTTGAGCAATTGGAGTAACTTCAGCTTTTTTCATGATATCAGCATATCTTTTTTGTAAGATTTGATCAGTTGCTTCATCATAGATAGCTTGTTTTCCAAGTCTAGCTTTAACCATAGCAGCTGGAGCTTTACCAGGTCTGAAACCATCTAATTTAACTCTTGTAGCTAATCTTTTTAAAGCAGCGTCTTGAGCATCTGCCCATTCATTTTTATCAAATGTTACTTTAATTTGAGTAACAGCATTTTCTAATTTTTTTGTAGTTGTTCTCATTATATATTTCTCCTTATTCCGTATCAAAAGACATTATATACTAACCTTTTTTTAAATTCAACTATATTAATAAATTTTAATATTCGATTGATTGTATTGTTTCCAATACATCCTTTACATCCTCTTGATTGCAATTATATAAATATTCAATATCTTCTAATTCAATATCTATATATTGTAAAGATGCTAAATGATAATGAATAGCTCCTGCAATACTTCGATAATCTTGTTCATCTATATATTTTGGATAAATTGAATAAAGATAAAAATTCAAGAATTGTTCACACATTGCAAGTAAAGACGGATTATCATCTTCTAAAGCATCCATCAATAATTTGTAAATTTCAACACCTGATTCTTGGTTTAAAACCATTGGGGCATAACTTGGGTTAATGTCGTAGTGCACACCTTTTTTAACAACTTCCATTTCTTCATCAATTTCTTGATCAATCATTAATTCTATCAATAAACTTTTCGCAAAATCAGGTTGATCATTATCTCTAATAAATTGACGAATAGGAACAATCATACGACGAATATTCATGCCTTCCATTTGTTCAATAGCCATATAAAGTAAATCTTCATTAGTATCTTTTTTACTTAAGATATTTTCAATATCTTCTTCATTAAAAACTTTTTGAGTCACACCATCAAAAGAAGCTTCTTGTTTAGCTAATAATAATTCATCATAAGCTGCATTAAAAACTGTTTCATATTGATAAGGAATATAAGGCATAGACAATTCCTCTACAATAATATTAATAGCTTCTTCAAATTCTTCTAAATCTTTTAAAATCGATACATAAATGGCAACAACATCATAATAAGTTTCTCCAGCAAGAACTTTTGCTTTCATTCCTTCTCTTTTAGCTTGTTGCAATTCTTTCAATCCATATAAACAAACAAGTCTTTGATAACGTACTTGTTCATCATCCATATCATTTAAATATTGCAATGCATCTTTATATTGACCTGTTTCAATTAAATCTTCTATCATTTTTCTTCTTCATCCTCATCATCATCTAATTGTAAATCATAAGTGATTTCGGGTTGTGTTTGTTCTTCTTCATGCAATTTTTGAATCATTTCACTATAACCCTCTAGTTTTCCAGTCTTCACAAAATTATCATCAGTAAGTGGCACAACTATCCCTCCTTCATTTTCGCTATTATAATATAAAATAAATCTTTAAAAAAGGCAAATTTTAAGACTATTTTATCACTCTTTTCATATTTTAATTAGTGAGGTGATTCCATGTATAAAAAATATTTAAGAAATATCTCGATGATTTTTTTATGTGCTTTTGCAACCTTTGTTTATTTTAAAAATGATGATGTTAAAACTATGAAAAGAAAAGCCAATATGCAAACAGTTATTTTTAAAGATCAAGATGATACTCTCATTCCTGTTTCTGTTGATATCAGTGTTAAAGATAATAAAGAAAATAATATTAGAGGTATTATTGAAACAATGAAATCAACAGATTTTACTCAATTAGGTCTTTATCCTATTTTTAATAAGAAACTAGAACTCAACGCTTTAATTATGGAAAGTAACCAACTTACATTTGACTTTACAAATAATTTTAAAGTATCAAACAATCAACAAGCTTTAGATATTTGTGAAGCTCTTAGCTATTTATTTTGTAAAGATGGTATTTCTAAAATCAATATGAAAATAGATGGTAAAGCTGTTTCTTCCTTTGAAAATACAACTATCCCTTTAAGTTGTATGACTCCTAATTTAGGAATCAATAACTTTGAAACATCCACCTTCGATCTTTATCAAACATCCTCTGTCCTTGTCTATAATGAAAAAGAAATTGCTGGAAAAACATATTACATTCCTACAACCACACGTATTCAAAACACAAATCAAAGCATTGATCAAAAAGTATCTTTATTATTAGATCATTTTGAAAACAATACTAAAATAGAAACCACTAAAAAACCACAATTAAACGATGGCCTTCTATCTATCTACCTATCATCACGTATATTGGATAACAGTGAAAACATCTCACCTACCCTTTATAGTCGTCTTGAAAAATCATTTCTTTCATTACCCGATGTCAGTTCCGTACACATTTATATCAACAACGAACTCATCCAAGAAGATCAAAATGTAAGTACATCCATTGATAATATTGTACAAATCTAGCGAAGTTTTGTTATAATGTTTTTGGTGATGAAAGTGAAAAAAATAGTAGTAATGTCAGATAGCCACGGTTATCATCAAATGATTGATCGTGTAAAAGAATTAGAACCTGATGGTGATTATTACGTTCATTGCGGTGATAGCGAAGCTGAAACACCTATGATGCAAGATTGGTTATGTGTTAAAGGAAATAATGATTGGTATAGTGATTTCCCAAACCAAATCAAATTCAAAGTAGAAGATTTAAATTTTCTTGTTACTCATGGGCATCGTTTTGGTTATACAGATCGTGAAACACGTATGATCTATACATTACAAGAAGCTAACTGTAATGTATTGTTATCAGGGCATACCCATGTACCTATGTATAAAGAAGTAGATGGTTATACACTTATTAATCCAGGATCTACTACTTTACCTCGTGGTGGAAGTCCTAGAAGTTATTGTGTCATTTATGTAGATGGTAAAGATTTAAAGGTAGAATTTAAAAATTTAGACAATTTTTAAAAAAAGTATTGCTTTTTTAAAAATTCTATGCTATTCTAGTTGAGCAGTTGAAAGTAAGTAATGTCTACGTAGCTCAGCTGGATAGAGCACACGCCTTCTAAGCGTGCGGTCAGGGGTTCGAATCCCTTCGTGGACGCCATTTAATAAACAACAACCTTCGGGTTGTTTTTTATTTTATATAGCCCTTTAAAATTAAATTAAAAAAATTGTAATTTTTTATTGCAATCATTCTATATTCATGCTAATATATATGAGCAGTTGAAAGTAAGTAATGTCTACGTAGCTCAGCTGGATAGAGCACACGCCTTCTAAGCGTGCGGTCAGGGGTTCGAATCCCTTCGTGGACGCCATTTAATAAACAACAACCTTCGGGTTGTTTTTTATTTTATATAAACATATTTATTATAAATTTATATTTAAATACACTTAATCCAGAGATGAAAAGAAAGATCTCTGGATTTTTTTACATAAACAATTATTTAGCTGATAACGATCTCAACATTTTATTGATACATTTCTTTTTTTGTTCTTTATTAGGATGAACATACAAATTAAGTGTTGTACTAATATTTGAATGTCCTAAAAGAACAGATACTGTTTTATAATCTGCTTTTGATTCAATACATCTCGTAGCAAAACTATGTCTTAATCCATGAAATTTTAATTCCGGAACATCTAATTTTTTACAAAGTTTTTTATAATAGTTTCTATACGTTCTTGGTTCAATTGGATTAATATCATTAGAAATAACATAATAATTTTCATTCACCACTTTACTTATAGATCTAATCATTTTTAACAACTCTGTTGACATTGGAATATCTCGAATAGAATTTGATGTTTTTGGTGTGTCTAGCAATAATTCTGTATGTTTTTGTTCACCTTCAATTATGTATATTCTTTGCAATGTATGCCTTACTTTTATAACACCTTCTGTAACATCCACATCACACCATCTTAATCCACATATTTCACCAATTCTCATACCTGTACTAAGACATATAAAAATACCTAAATTTCTAAAAGTAAAATTATCCCTTAAATAATCCATAATCTTCTTTTGATCCTGTTTTGTTAAAACATCTAATGTTTTATTTTCGTGATTTGTAGGAAATTTAACATCTAATTGAACATATTCTAAATATCCTAATTTCACACCAAACTTTAAAATCATCTTTAAAACAATAATTATATCTTTAATTGTTTTTTCGCTTAGTCCATCATTTAATTTTTTTAAAACAAACTTTTGTAAATCCTCTTCGCATACTTTGTTTAATTCACCAAAATAAGGACTTATATGATTTTGAATTAATAATTGATATGCTGCTATCGTTGATTTCTTTACATACTTTCTTTTATCCTCCTCCCATTCTTTTGCAATTTCATTTATAGTTTTTTCTTTGACCATTTTTATTCCTCCTCTCTGGTCAAAGAGTAATTTTAAAATACTTTTCATAATTAATGTTCCTAATTTGAGATTTAACGACAAACAATATCAATGGCACAAATTAAAT
>CAVESC010000011.1:0-39651 GCA_963618275.1 Bacteroidaceae bacterium | reverse complement strand
GTCCATAAGGCAAATGTTATTTAATGAATAACACACATTTCGTCTAACATAGCCAGAATACTCCTTTTAAACACTTTTCTTTCGAAAATATAAATACGAATAAATAATTGGCAAAAGTACCGGAATAAAAACAAAAATAAAGAAAATAAATAAATTCATAAATGGTGATAATACAATAAGAAGAATACCACCAAAATGATGTGAATGATACCAATTATCTGGATCATCTAATGCCCACGAAGTACGAATTCCTACTGTATAATTTGGTTTGACTGTTGGTATATAATTACCTAAAACAATAAACAATACCCCTATCATCAAAAACTAATATTTGTGATATAGCCTAACGCATAACCATATATACAACTACAAACAAGTAGCGAAATCAACGGACTGATCCATAATACGATTGAAAACATCTTCTTATTAATATTCTTAGACTTTGGATCAATACTTGTTCCTATCACACAAAAAAGATGAATAACAAGTAAAATCAATGGTAAGATAAATACAGTAAATTCTTTAGAAGAATAACCATTTGGTTGACCATTAAAATTAAAATGTGTAACAATTGATTGTGGTAGTTGATTCCATGAAAATAATCCAATCACTATGGGAAGCAATATCACAATAGATGTTAATATTATCATTTTTTTATTTTGTTTAATCATTTTTAGTATCTCCTTTTAACTCACTGATCCACAACATAATCTCCTCAAGCACTGTTGCATTGAGTTCGTAATAAATAAACTTTCCTTCTCGCTCATCTCGAATCAAACCTGCTTCTTTTAAAACCGATAGATGTCTTGAAATAGCAGCTCCCGAAATTGAAAAATGCTTAACAATATCACCCGCAGGCATTCTTGATCGTTTCAATAAATTAAGTATTTCTCGTCTTGTTGGATCCGCTAAAGCATGTAGCGTATCTTGCATTGCCATCTTTATCACCTCATTATCATTTAACATTTAACTTAAATATTAAATATAGTATATCATATTCATTAAAAAAAGAAGTATTAGATTTTTTATCTAATCACTTCTTTAATCATTGTTTCTAAAGTTGTTGTCGTTTCACTATTAGAAACACTTATAGAAGTTCCCATATTTAGGCTGACTAATAAAATACAAAAAATAACAATTATCAATAAAATGATAGCTACTGTCTTCATTATTTTTTTATGATGTTTATTTTTTAATGTTAGTTGTTCATTTATTTTAGCTAATTGTTTAACAATCTCACTTTGATCTGTTGATGTAATTTGATCATCAAGAAGAATATTAACATCTGTTTCTAATACGTTTGCTATTTTAGAAAGAATATCTGCATCAGGCAATGAAAGTCCTTTTTCCCATTTACTAACAGTTTGTCTAACAACATTTAATTTTTTAGCAAGTTCTTCTTGAGTATAGCCTTTATCTTTTCTTATTTTCTTTAGGTTTTCAGCAAACATCTGTATGCCTCCTTTATTAAGATAAGCATATCTTATATAAAATGACTCGTTGCCTCAAGCAACGCATATTAACATTTCCTTATTTTACTTCATTATAACTTGGAATTGAGTCAACTGCACCAAATCTTGTCACCGCAATTGCACTCGCTTTAGTTGCTAAGTTTGCTGATTCAACTAAAGAGAATCCTTCAAGAATTCCTTTTACAAAATAGCCAATATAAGTATCTCCTGCACCTGTTGTATCTATTGCATTAACTTTCATTGCTTCTACTTTGACATCTTCATTGTTTGTTAAAACTCTGCTTCCATCTTTTCCCATTGTAAAAAGAATATTTGTATGTGGGTATTTTTGTTTTAACACTTGTAGAATCTTTTCATAATTTTCTTCACCGCTTAAAGCAGCACCTTCTGTTTCATTGACTACAAGCCATGTTACTTTTTCAATTGGATAATTTTGAATTGATTCATCATAAGGAGCTGCATTGAAAAAAATCTTCATTTCTTTTTCATAACAGCGATCAATAATATAAGGTACATTATTGATCTCATTTTGTAAAACAATCACATCACCCTTTGAAAAATGAGATAAAACCTCATCAATATATTCAAAATCAATCTCTTTATTTGTTCCACCATATAAAAGAATATGATTTTGACCACTTTGATCAACTTCAATAATAGCATGTCCTGTTGGTTTATCTGATATTTTCAAATAGTCAATATTCACATTCTTTTCTACAAGCGCATCTTTTAATAAAGTGCCATCATTTCCAATAATTCCTGCAAAATACGTTTCATTTCCTGCAAGAGACATTGCAATTGCTTGATTAACACCTTTTCCACCACATTTAACTGCATATTCAAGACATCCTTGTGTTTCTCCTGGTGCTGTAAAATGATTGACTTTATATACATGATCCAAATTAGCGGATCCAAAACATAATACTTTCATAAATCCTCCATAACTTCTTATTTTTATATTCACATTATAAACATTATCCTCTTTTTATAAAAGAAAAAGAAGTATTTAGATTTTTATTATAAATACTTCTTTTAATCATTTCTAAATTCATAACATTCTGGAAAAGATGTTTGTTCAATATATGTATCCGCTTTTGAACTATAAATATCTTCCATTATTACATAAGGTAACTTATTTACTTTTTTATAAAGAAGACCTGTACTTATATTTAAAGAAAATATTCTTTTAGTTTCAGCTAAAAATTTTAATTTTTCTTTTGGTAATTTTATAATATATACTTTCCCTAAATCACTATTATCATCTTCTTCAAACGTCTTACATCCCTCATTTATCCATAATCTAAAATCAAACCATTCATCAGGATCAGAAATACCAATTGATCCTGCATCTAAAAAGCCACACAATGCAGCATCTTTTGTTGCTTTTATAACAAGTTCCCAATCTCCATTGTCATTACCAATACTTATATATTCTGGCATATTATTAGAAAACTCATGGCATTTATACATTTCTATAATTTCTTTTGTACTATAAAAAACATATTCATTTAATACAGCTCCATTCGTTATTTTTAGAAATTCTTTATAGACATCTGGCAATGTACCCTTTATTTGATTATTTACTAAATAAATATCTTCATCAGTTGCTGGGTTATTTTTTTCAATGAATTCAATATTTTTTAAATTCATAAAATCACCTCATCTATTTCTTAAAGAAATGAAAATCACAACAATCTCCGCCATAACCTAAAGTCTTTGTACGCGTAAATCCAATCTTTTTAAGACCACCGTAAGTTACATCATCTACATCACAGAATAAACGACACAACTCTTCACAGCCATTTTCCTTACATGCTGTATGCCATAAACATTTAGTAATCGTAACATCATAATGATCTTTACCATAGCTTTGGGTATTTTCTTGTAAATCTGTTGTACGCATGATTTTTAAAAAGATAGAACTATAAATTTTATAAAACCCAGGCACTAATTCCATTTTAGCTGTAGATGCATGTTTCTTTATCGCAATTTTATCAATCATATATTTTCTCATATATTGATAGACATCTTCTTTTGAAAATTCTTCATTCAATAAGACTTTATATAAAGCAATTCGTGGTAGAATTGTTTGAATGAGTGTTTTCATTTGATTTTTTGTTTTATCTTTTGTATTTTCAATAATTTTATAAAGTTCTTTTTCTTGTTTATCAAATATTTCATTTCCTTTATTTGGACCAAATTCTTCGATTAAATATGATTTTACTTGTTTTTGTTGTTTGATTTTCATTATAAGTACACCTCTTTTATACAAAAATATTATAGCGCCATTATAAAAGAAAAAGAAGTATTCAAACTTTTTAGTTATAAATACTTCTTTAATTTCATTGTATATTTTAGATTATAGAAATCATTAAAACACAAATCATACTTAATAATGTTCCTAATAAATAATACTCCGCAAATTCTTTATCCTCTGAAATTTTATTATACCTAGCTATTGATTTTGCAGTCAAAACTAATCCAACCGAAGAATATTGCCTAATTAACAAGAAAAATAACATAATTATTCTTTCAATAGTTCCTATCATTTTTCCAGCTTTTTTTGTATTCTCATTATTATTTCTTTATCAATAGGTTTATAAAATTGCAATATATTTACTATAAATATGTTAGTAGGTTTATGTATGAGTAAAATTTGAACAAATAAGACAATTAAAAAACTGATTGAAATACCTATAGTATTTAATACATTCAAAACCATTGGAGTATATTTATAAATCTTCCCCGATTTAATCATAAAGTATGCAACTACTATCAATATAAATATATGAATAGTTTGATCAATTGTAAAAATATATTTTTGATATTTTTTTATTATCCCTCTTTTTTCTAAATAATATTTTAATAAATCAATCATCAAATGTGAAAGTATAATTACCCATACGAATATACTTTCAATATTTTTAAAAATAAGATTCAATACAATCCAAGTTACTATTCCATAAAATATACTATGAAATCATACATAATTCACCTTAATTTTCTTTTTTATTGCCATGGATTCACTTTGAAAATAAAAATCAGATAAAATATGAGCAAGCAACAATATCATAAGTATTTCTTTATAATCCATCATCCCATTTTACCTCACTTAGTATTTTATTAATAGAATTAAATGCATCTTTATACGCATAAAAATGTGTTTTAGATAAAATCTGTTGGATATTTGATTGCGTAACATCAAAGTAACGTGCTGTTTCAGTTTGATTTTTCTTTTCAAATAAAACATAATACACAACTTCCCTTTGCTTTTTGGTCCATTCTTTTTCTATACAATACATTAATTTTAAAATAGAATTCAAAGATAATTCTTGCAAATTATTATCTCCATCTATTTTAATTTGTACATCTCCATACTCACGTTCTTTTTTCTTCTCTGATGTTTTAAGTTGTTCTATACTATCTCTTGCTTTATAATATCCAGGTCCATCCGCACCAATAGATATATTTGAATTAATATCAGTAGTAATTGCCCCAATCCCAACGCCAAATCTTATTTTTGCAGGATACGACTCTTTTTTTATATATTGAATTATATTCATAACATTTTTCCCAGAATATAATAATCCTTGAAATTCATCTCCTAAAGTAATTGTAAAATTAGAAGCTATTGAATCAGAATATATTTTATTAATTTCATTTAATATTTCATTTAATTTATTTTGAAACTCTTTTCGATCTTTAATATTCTTTGATTTTTTGACATCTCCTATAATTGCAATATAAGGCGTATAATTAGAAAAATAAAAAAACATCTCCACACCCCCTAATACATATCTCTATGTATAATACAAATCCCATCTTGCCTTCAATATTTATAAGTTATTTTACTAATATTTATTTTTTATAAGTTATTTAACTAATAAAATTAAATTATAATTAATACCACTTATTATTGAATAATTAAACAAAAAAAGACAGCATAATTTCTTATGCTATCTGATGCAAGTCTTTACCCATTATCGAGAAAGAATCTATATTTATTATCAAGATTTTTTATTTAAGTCTCTAATAACTTGAATCACACTTGATGAATCCAATGCTCCACAGCCTTTTCTTTGTGCTAAACGATACATTTGTAATCCTGTATTCAAAGTAAAGTTTGGCATTTGTAAATCATTACAACAATCTCTTGCAAGTTCAAGATCTTTGACAACTAAATCTAAAGCAAAACCTGGTTGATAATCTTTTTCTTTAACCTTATTCATTTTTCCTTTTAAAATCATATTATTACCAGAGCTTGTTGTTACAACATTATAGAAAGTATCTTCATCAATACCTAAAGCATCTGCCATTGCTAGAGCTTCACCATTGATTACTTGTGTTGCAAAAGCCATATAGTTATTAATAATTTTAATGGCTTGTCCATTTCCTCTACCACCAATAAAGTGGAATGTTTTACCAATTGTTTCTAAATAAGGCATTAAATCTTTATCTTCAATTTCTTCTTGAGTTGCACCAATCATAATCGATAACGCTGCATTTCTTACTCCTGCTGGTCCACCACTGACAGGCATATCATAATAATAAACACCTTTTTCTTGAGCTTTATTAGATAAACTTACCGCTAAAGCAGGAGAAACTGTACTAAAGTCCATAATTATTTGTCCTTCTCTACTGTTTTCAAGCAATTCTTCAACAACAGGTTCAACTTGTTTAGGTCCAGGTAATGATAAACCAATAATATCATTATTTTCCATTAATTCTTTTAAATTTGAGGCAATACTTGCTCCTTCTTTTTGTAAATCTAAACATTTTTGTTGACTGCGGTTATAAACCATAACTTGTCCAAATTTCTTTAAAAAGTTTTCTGCCATAGGATATCCCATGTTTCCAAGTCCAATAAATCCAATTCTTCTTTCCATTTTTCGTTTCCTCCTTAAGTAACGTTTCGTTACTTATATATTAAGTGACGATTCGTCACTTGTCAATACTTTTTTAATATGATATTCTATAAACAAAGGAGATTACTTAAATGGAATTAAATAATACACGTGCTCGCAGTCCTGAAAAAAAACAAGAACGTTTTAATCAAATCATGGAAGTAACAAATGATTTATTCTTAAAACATTCTTATCATGATATTACCCTTACAACTATTGCTAAGGCTTTAAATTGGTCTAGAGGTAATTTATATAAATACGTTAATACAAAAGAGGAAATCTTTTTGGAAATCTATCTATCAAAACAAAAAGAATTCATTGATGCTCTTAAAGAAACTTTTGAATTAAAAAAAATAGACCAAGTATATTTTGCAAATAAACTTAGTCAATGTTTTGATCAGCATCGTCTTTATTTACGTTATCATAATATTCTATCAAGTATTATTGAAACCAATGTTTCCGTTGAAAAACTTGCTGATTTTAAAATTAAATCATATAAACAAAGAGAATACTTCTTTGAATTGTTACAAGTTCAATGTCCACATCTTTCATTAAAACAAGTTAAAATGTTATTTTTAACTTTAATGTATCATGCTTGTGGATTAGATTCACATACACATGGAACAAAGTTATTAAAAGATGCTATGAATCTTGCAAATTTAGAAATCTGTTATGATGATTATTGTCAGTTAATGTCTAACTTTATCATCATGTGTTTAAATAGCTTTAAATAAAAATTGGTCAGGTAATACTTGACCAATTTTTATTTTATTCTTCCATAGCATATTTCACAATCATTGGATCGTCATATTCAGCCCACATAGACTTATTTTCATCTAATTCTTTTAATTTCAACATATCCTCTTTAGATAATTCAAAATCAAAAATATCCAAATTTTGTTTCATACGATCTTTATGTATCGTTTTAGGAATTACTACAATTCCTCTTTGAACATGATGTCGAAGCGCTATTTGTATTGTCGTTTTTCCATATTTTTCTGCAATTTTTTTGACAACAGGATGCCCTATAATCTCCTTGATTCGTTGTTGCGCAAGGGGCCCCCATGCTTCATGTTGAACATTATATTTTTTCATCCATTCATGAAGTTCATATTGTTGAAAAAACATATGTGTTTCAACTTGGTTAACCGCGGGAACAACACGATTAAAAGTCGCAATATCCGCCATACGTTCCGCACTGAAATTTGAAATGCCTATACATTTAATTTTTCCTTCATCATATAAATTTTCTAACGCACGATAGGCATCATAATAATTTGATAAACATTGATGAATCAAGACAAGATCTAAATAATCCGTCTTTAACTTTTTCAACGATTCTTCTATAGAACTCTTTGTTTTCTCATAGTCAAATTTCGTTACCCACACCTTTGTTGTAAGAAAAATATCCTCTCTTTTAATTCCAAGTTCTTTAATTGCTTTTTGAATACCCTCTCCTACTTCTCTTTCATTAAAATACGCTTGCGCTGTATCAATCATACGATATCCACATTCTAAAGCATCAAACACACATTGTGCTGTTTCGTTAGCAGGAATTTCAAACACTCCAAAACCTATCATTGGCATTCTTATGCCATTATTCAATTTTACATATTCCATTTTTTTCATCCTTTCATTTTTATTTTATTATGAAAGGCACTTATATAGTTTCCCCTTTGAGAAGAAACAATTAAACATATCTTGAAAAGTCATACAATTCACTTCTCCTTTTATTTTTCTATTTAAGTATATCATAAGCGCTATAAAAAATAAAAAAACAAATTTTTATACTTTATTTAAAAACAAATATTCCATTTTTCACTATTTGTATATTTATATAGATATTTTTTTATATGTACAATTTTTTTAACAAAGTCATATAAAAAGAAAGGAGCAAAGAACTATGTCCAATAAAGAAAATAAAACCTTTCGTGTTAAAACAGATGGTTTTTATGGTGAATTGTTTCGTCCAATAGAAGATAAATATCCAGGAAAAGCACTAATTTGTTTTAGTGGTAGTGATGGAGGATGTGAAATGTCTAAGTTGTTAGCAAGTGTTTTTCAATCACATGGACTTACAACACTCGCAATAGCCTATATAGGAGAAGAAAGATTACCAGATAAATTCGTTAATGTTCCAATCGATACAATAGAAGTTGCTGCCAAACATTTACATAATCTAGGCTATGAAAAAGTAGGACTTTGGGGAATTTCAAAAGGAGCAGAACTTGCACTACTTGCAGGAAGTCTTCTACCTGAAATAGTTAACGCCGTCATCTCTGTAGCCCCTATGAGTACAGTATGTCAAGGATTTGCGAAAGAAAAAGGAATTGTTTTCAAACCTGAAAGTAGTTGGAGTTTCCATGGAAAAAAACTTCCGTATACTCCCTTTGAACAAGAAAAATTCCCAATTGGTCATATATTATGGAAAAGTCTTCAAATAAAAGACATAACAATGTGTGATCTTTATGAACCTGTAATTCAACATCCAAATCCAGATGCCATCATTCAAGTTGAAAAAATAACAGGTCCTATTCTCCTTATTTCATCTAAAATGGATAACATGTGGCCATCAGAACTTGCTGCAAAGAAAATTATGCAACGATTAAATGAACAAAAGTTTCCATACTTATATCAACATTTAAGTTATGATTATGGTAGTCATCTATTTGTCCCAATGGAATTAAGAAGTACAAAATTTTTCAAAGGTGATCGTGGAAAGAACAAAGAAAATGGTCACAAAGCACGAATGGATTCACTCGTAAAAACATTAGAATTTGTTTCAAAATGGTAATGTATACTCTAAAAGTTAGAAAAGGTAAGGGTCCGTCAATCCTTACCTTTTCATTTTGTTGCATATGAGTTGCATTACCAAAACCACCTAAAACATCTATTCTCTTTAAAGGTAATTATAGTGGTAAATCTTTTCTTTTAAAGACTTCTACACCAATAACATATAGTATTATTCCTGTTAATAGAAGTGCAAACAAACCTAATCCATAACTACCTGCATTAACAATTGCAGATGTATCATAGAGTGTATTTAAAGAGATATATTTCAAAAATTCTAAATCTGTACTTGTTGCTGACATTACAAAGAATAAAATACTTGCAATAGGTAGACCAGCTCCAAATCCTAAAGAATACTTAGTTAAATTAAATATACATGAGAACATGAAAGAAATTCCTGAATAAGCAAACATTAATAAGAATGCACCTAAATTTAAAATAATGTAGTCTTTTACATTAAAATCAACACCTTCATCCAATGATAATTGTGCGCTTGCAAGTTGTTGATTTATTGCTGTATTGATCATTTCTTCTGATAATCCAGAGGCACTGCTTGCTACTTTCATAGCCTCTTCATCATTTTTCAATAAAGATAAATCATCTTTTAGTTCATCTAATTCTACATCTAAAGATTTAGCACCTGCAGATAGTGCTGTATAGAATTGTTTTTGAAGTGCTTCTTGTTGTTTAGAATTTTCTGTATTCATATTTATCTTTTGTTCTATTGTCATTTTATATTCATCAACAGAAACATTCATGACACTTGCGCCTGCTTTTAATGCTTTATTATTATTTAAAACATCTTTTAAATGTTTTGTAACATCATCTTTATCTATATCTAAAACTTCTGCAATCGCACTATTTGCTTGATCTTCTAATTTTAAATTTAAATACGCTTGATAAGTATCAACATCAATATCTCTTGCCTTAGCACCTTCTTTAAGTGCATTATCATTATCTAATATATAAGGAATATTATTTTTAACGTATGCTTCAGATTTATCCATTTTTTCTGCAATTGCACTGACATCAGCCGTATATTCTTCTCCCCATAGTCCATGATGGAATATTTGTAAAGAACCTAATCCTACAAGTACAACAACACTAAACATTAAAAATAAACTTCCTACCATATAGATAGCTTGTGTCATAATCACTTTAGAACGTTTAATTGGTGTAGAAAGGATGTAGGCCATTGAACCTCTATCTACTTGTGAAGCAACCAATGTATTACATGTCATAATGACATAGATAATAGGTAAAATACATCCCAATATACCTCCATAAAAGTTTTCTCCTAAAAGTCCTAAAATAGATGTCAAGCCATCTAATCGATCTCCCATCATACTTGCAAGTCCTGTACTTTCTATCATTTCCGTCATTCCTTGCATCGTTTGAGGGTCAAAAATCGCTATAAAAACAGCAGCTATAAGTGCAGTCAAAGCTGTAAATACTGCCCATAGTTTCCAATTTTGTTTAAATGTTTGTTTAAAAATTGTTTTACTAAACATATAATTCCTCCTAATATAATTTTTTAAAATATTGTTCTAATGAATATTTTATTTCTGTCATAAATTTCATATCATAATTTTTTAATGCATTAAGAAATTGATTAATTGATAAATCATGAATATTGACAATAACTTGATTTTGGTCTTTTCTCAATTCACTTAATTCAAATTTTTCTGTATGAATAAATCTCTTATATTCTTCATTTGAAACAAATTCGATCTTGTAAGATTTATTTTGATTATGTCTAATAAATTCTGTATCTACTACATCAATAATTTTCCCATCTTTAATAAAAGCTACTTTATCACATGTATTTTCAACTTCTTCAAACATATGACTTGACATGAAAATTGTTTTTCCTTTTTTCTTTTCTCTATTTATTAAATCAATAAAATCTTTTCTCATTAATGGATCCAATCCAGTTGTAGGTTCATCTAATATCAAAATATCAGGATTCGCCATAAACGCAGCAACAATTGCTGTCTTTTGTTTCATTCCTTTACTCATTCTTTTTAAATTAGCTGAAGGATCTAATTGAAATGTAGAAATAATTTCTTTTGCATAAGACATATCTTTTAATTCCAATAATTCAGCCTGTCTTTTTAAAAAGTCATTTCCTGTAGGTGCATCAGGAAAAGCAATTTCTCCAGGAATATAACCTATTTTCTTTTTTATTTCTGCAGCATCTTTCCAACTATCCAATCCATCAATTTTAATACTTCCTTTATCAGGCTTTAAAAATCCCATCATTTGACGAATAAGTGTTGTTTTCCCGGCACCATTAATTCCAACAAACCCAAACACTTCACCTTTTTCAACAGATAAACTAATGTCAAAGTTACCTCTTCCTTGCCCATAATCTTTTGTTACATTATTTATTTGAATTAATGACATTTCCCTTACCTCCTTCACCTCGATCATAGTAAGACATAAAATAATCTTCTAATGTAAATTTAATTTCCGATAAGAAATTAATTTTATATTGTGATAATTCAACAATTAATTCTTTTATATGATTATCATCAATAGATATCTTTACTTGATTTTTATGATCTTTTTTTAAAGTAATTTCAAATTGTGTTTGTTTTAAGAATCTCTGATAATCTTCTTTTGTTGAAAACTCAACCTTATATGTTTTTGTTTTATTATGTCTTAAATCGTCTGCAACAAAAGTTGATACCAAATGACCATCTTTAATAATTGCAATACGATCGCATGTAGCATCAATTTCAGAAAAAATATGAGAAGATAATAATATCGACTTTCCTCTTTGTTTTTCTTTCTTAATAAATTCAATAAACCTTTCTTGCATTACTGGATCTAGTCCACTTGTAGGTTCATCTAACACAAGTATTTGTGGATCATGCATAAACGCTGTTACAACTGCAAGTTTTCTTTTCATACCAAGCGACATTCTTTTTAATGAACCTGATGGTTCTAAATCAAACAAATCAATCAAGTAATTTGTATAGGACATATCCTTGATTCCTCTTAAATCCGCCATCATTTGGATAAACTCTGTTCCCGTTAACGACTCAGGCAATGCAATTTCCCCTGGAAGATAACCTAAATCTTTTTGAATAACATAGTACTTCTTCCAGCTATCTTCACCATTTACAAGTGTTTTACCAGCTTGAGGTTTAGAAAATCCCATAATATGTCTAATCGTTGTTGTTTTTCCAGCACCATTAGGACCAAGAAATCCAAAAACTTCTCCTTTTTGAACATTAAAAGAAACATCAAAAACACCTCTATTGTGTCCATAATCTTTTGTTAAATGTTCTACCTTGATAATATCCATAGAATACCTCACTTTCCTTTATAACAAATTTTATTAATTGACATTTGTTACGGTTACGTAGTATACCTTTAGCCTTTAAAAGAACAAGACACAAAAATAATGCAAATGTATGTTAATTAACAAAAAGCGTTCATTTGTTACGTTTTAAGCACAAAAAAAGATAGATTATCCACTAATCTACCTTCGTATCTATTGTTATATATTTATCTACTAAATCATAAAGTCTATTTTCCATTTCTTCTTTAGACATCTTATTCTTATTTTTAATCCACCATTTGATTGATTGGTTAAGTGCTCCTATTAAAAACTGAATAGTCAATTCATCACCAATAAAATCAAGTTCTTCGCTACTATACAATTGTTCCGCTGTTGTTTCTACCATCGCTGTTGCCATACTGCTATTTTCAATTGATATTAAAAACCTTTTGTTATCATCTATAAACTGCAACCCTACATCAACAAGCATATGTATAAACTCTTTGGAATTTTCTACTTTAGTTTCACATTTTACTTTTTCAAGAAGATCATCTCTCATTGTTTTTAACATATATTGAAAAAAATCATATTTATCAGAAAAATGATTATAAAAAGTTGCTCGCCTTGTTTGTGCTTTATTACATAATTCATTTACTGTAATTTCTTCAAATGTTTTTTCTTTGAGTAACTCTTGAAATGATAAAATTAATGCACGATATATTTTTTTAGTTCTTAAATCCATAAATTCCTCCTAATAAGCGTAACAAAACATATAGTTATGTCAATCTATTGACTTTCTTATGATCCTTGTCTATTGATATCCATCCTAAATTCAATATCATAATAATTAGAAAACGTAACAAATGTCAATTAAAATTTGTTGATATCATTTAAACTATGAGAAAGGATCTATAAATTATGTTAGGAAATTGTTTAGTAGGAATAAGTGGAATATCTTGGACATTAGTCTATATTGCCCTTATTTATAAAGGATTTAAAGATAAAGATTGTGGGATGCCATTATTTGCTTTAACACTTAATTTTGCATGGGAACTGATCTATGGAATCGATGGCTTATTTATTAGTAAATCATTTATTCCTGTTCAGGCAGTTGCTAATATTGTATGGGCTGGCTTTGACTTCTTTATTTTGATTACCTGGTTTCTTTATGGTAAAAAGCATATGCCCTATCGTACTCAAAAATATTTTATTCCTTGGACATTACTTGCGATCATATGTGGTTTCACTATGCAGTTTGCTTTCTACTTTTCATGTCAAACCATTGAAATAGCTTCTATTTACTCAGCTTTTGCTCAAAATGTAGCTATGTCAATTATGTTCATTCAAATGTTTTTTGAACGTAAAAACACAAATGCCCAATCCTTAAGTATTGCTATTTTTAAATGTATTGGTACACTTACCCCTACTATCTATGGTCAACTTAATGGAATTAACATTTACATATTGTTAACAGGTATATTATGCTTTGTATTTGATATCATTTATATTTATTTAATCTTTCAAAAACAAGACAATTATAAGCCCATAGTAAAAAGGTAAGGATCTGACTCATCCTTACCTTTTCGTTTTGATGCAATTGTTCTCAGATTTGCAACCACATTATAGCATCTCGCATTTTAATGTTCAATTATAATTTTCTAACATAATGATATATTCAAAGAATAAAATCATTTTTTATCAACCTTGACACACGAAATCAATTACGTATAATTTATTTGAAGGTAATTATTACCGAACAGTACGGCTCCTACCGCCATAAGTGTAGGGCGTTAAAGTATAAGGATTCATTCCTTCTTTTTTATTATCTTAAATTTTATAATAACTACCTTTCAAATTAAAAATACGTGATCTACAATGTACATTTATAACACAGTAGCAAAGCATAAATTATTATTTAAATTCATAAATTTAAACTGCCAATTAAACCTTAAAACAATTCAAAAATTAACTTTCTATCTTATATTCTTTATCGACAATATTTGATATAATTACTTTGTTATCGTCCTCCCTGAAAGGAGGTGATGTTAATTGTTTTCCGACTTAGTTGTATCTGTCGTGGCAGGTGTTTTAGTTTATTACATATGCAAATGGTTAGACAAAAGATTTAAGCGATAACTAGCCTAGTGTTAGGCCACTCTAAAAGTTAGAAAAGGTAAGGATCTTACTCATCCTTACCTTTTCGTTTTGATGCAATTGTTCTCCGACTTGCAACCAAATTATAGCATTACATATTTTAATATGCAAGTTCATTTCAAAGCATAATAAATATTGTACTCATCTTTATTTTACAAAAAAACCCAAATCGAAACATCGATTTGAGTTTTTTGAATTTCTCTGAATAAACGTATATAAATTAACGTTTTGAGAATTGTGGAGCACGACGTGCTTTTTTAAGACCATATTTTTTACGTTCTTTAACACGTGAATCACGAGTTAAGAATCCTGCAGCTTTTAATGTTGGTCTATAATCGTCACCAGCTTGTAATAAAGCTCTAGCAACACCATGACGGATTGCACCAGCTTGTCCTGAGTACCCTCCACCATAAACATTAACAGTTACATCAAATTTGTCTTTAGTGTTTGTTAATTCTAATGGTTGATTAACGATCATGTTTAATACGTCTGATGCTAAATATTCTCTAGCTTCTTTTCCATTAATAACGAAGTTTCCTGTACCTGGTGTTAAGATAACACGTGCTACAGAAGATTTTCTTCTACCTGTTCCTCTATATTGTACGTTTGCCATTATCTTTCACCTTACCCTTTCACTTTCATTTCTACTGGATTTTGTGCTGCATGAGGATGTTTATCACCAGCATAAACAAATAATTTCATTCCTTGTTTTCTACCTAAAGTGTTATGTGGTAACATACCTTTAACTGCTGCTTCAACAAATCCTGTTGGATTTTGTTCTAAGAATTGTTTAGCTGTCTTAACTTTAAGACCACCTAACCATCCTGAGTGACGGTAATATTTAGTGTTTTCTAATTTTTTACCTGTCATAACTACTTTGTCAGCATTGATAATGATTACATAATCACCAGTATCAACATGTGGTGTGTAAGTAGGTTTATTTTTCCCTCTTAACACTGTAGCAACTTCTGAAGCTAAACGACCTAATGTTTGTCCAGCTGCGTCAACTACATACCATTTTCTTTCGATTGTGGCAGCATTTGCCATTGTTGTTTGTCTCATCTTTTTCTTTTCTCCTTTGTTTATCCTTACCGGGGACTTTAAAAGGTTTTTGCCTATGAAACCTTTTTAATTATATGAAATCACAATATTAATGTCAACAAAATAATGCGACAAAATCATATTATTTTTAATATTTTTCTATTTATTAAGAAGGATCTTCTGGGATAATGATTGCAGCAATAATATAAACCAATAAACCTGTTCCAGCATAAAGACAAAGTAAGACTATTGCTAATCTTACAAGCGAAGGATCAACATCAAAATATTCAGCCAATCCTCCACAAATACCTGCCAACATTTTATCTTTTTTTGAACGATACAACCTTTTTTTCATATCTATTCCCCCTCAAAATGAATTGTGACATTTCCTAAATCTGTATCAATACTGATTTTTTTATTTCCAACAACTTCGTCAGTTTTACTTACATTTATGGAACTTAAATTTCCATCTTGATCAACATGATATTGATTTCTTGTTTCAGCCATCGTTGCTTTAACATTACCCATATCATTTTCTATATCAAATGAATTTGTATTTAAATAATTTAATCGAAGATCCCCCATATCATTATCAACACTTGTTTTTTCATCTACTTGAAGATGTTTAATTGTAACTTTACTTGCATCACTTTCTAAATCTAATTGATTACATTGTAAATCTTCTATTGTAATATTAGATGCATCAAAATCTAAACCAACACTATTAAATCTTATATTTCTTGGTAAATAAAGAGTCACATTTCCTGCTTGTTTTTTATTTTTATTATTCACACCATCAAAAGAAATAGTCGCCTTCATCCCATCATATTTAAAATCATAATCACTATCTACATTATCTGCTTTAACTTTAATAACT
This sequence comes from Bacteroidaceae bacterium, assembly GCA_963618275.1. GTDB lineage: Bacteria > Bacillota_I > Bacilli_A > Erysipelotrichales > Coprobacillaceae > Faecalibacillus. The sequence continues at coordinate 23,124 of CAVESC010000011.1, read as the reverse complement.
TCACCATCATAATATTTAATTGTTCCATTTATCGCAGATAATTCTAAAGATAAATCACAATTATTATCTACACTCAATTCTGTTGAAACATTTCTTGCTTTTCCATAAGATCTTATTGTGACATATCTACTTAATTTTTGTGTTTCATCTGGTAATTCACCAAGTCCATTCATAAAAAAGCCAACAATACATAAAACAATTCCTATGATCAACGAAGCAAGGGCTATATGTTTATAAACCTTCATATTAACCAACCACCTTATTATAAATATTTTTTCCTAAATCAATCATCGCTCTAAAAGCTTGTGGTAAATATTTAAATAAACTTACTGTCATCAATGATGTTAAATAACTTAATGAAACAAGTAATAAACCAATACCTAAACATATCAAACCACCAGCAATTAATCCATCTATAAATAAACGAATCGCCACAACTGCTAAAGCAACAACCGCACACAACAAACCAAATGTTCCAAAAATTCCAACACATACAATACCAATAAATAAGCCAATTGCTCCTACAATTAATCCACCAATTCCACCAACTGTTGGTAAAATCAAAAGAACAATCAACAACGCAATAATGCCTTTTAAAATACGTGTATTTTTTTCATTATAATAATGATCTTCTCTATTTTTATCAGTTTCTACATTATAATTTTCCTCTACACCTAATCCTTCTTTAATCGTTTGAGCAACTTTTTCTGGTGATTCAAGTTCGTGAATAATTTCTTGTTCATGTTCAACACCTGCGTCTTCAAAATAATCACGATAATAATTAAGTGCTTCTTCTCTTTCAATAGCATCTATATCTTGCAACAATTCTTCCAATCTCTTTAAAAATTCTTCCTTATTCATTATTATCCCCTCCTTTTAATAATGAATTAATTTTTCTTGTATAATCTATCCACTCAACACGATACATTTCTAATTTATTCTTTCCATGAGCTGTAATACGATAATATCTTCTATTTCTACCATCAATTTGTTTATCATACGTCTCTAAACAATCATCTTTTTGTAATCTTCTCAGTACAGGATAGAGCGTTGATTCTGAAACGTCGATTCCTTTTCTTACATCTTGGGTAATCTTATAACCATATGTTCCTTCTTTTTCTTTAGCGACAACACTTAAAACAATGGCATCTAACAAAGCAGCCCCTGTATTAAATATCATATTTACCCTCCTATTCTTTATGCAACAATATTATATGACGTATAGTATTATATTGCAACAAATTTATAGATAAAAAAAATAATGTGCTATGCACATTATTCAAAAAATTCTAATGTTAATTTTAAAACTTGTTTAATATCAGAAAGTTTATCAAAATTATGATTTCCATCTTTTATAGAAATAAATTTTGTTCCTTTATGAAATAACTTCATATATTTTTCACTAATTTCATATGGAACAGTCGTATCTTTCGTTCCATGAATAACTAACAGTTCATTTTGATAAATATTTAAATCTTGATAAAAATCTCTTTTTAAAATATCTTCAACAAACATATCTGATATTTCATACCCATTATGATCATACGTTTCAGCCCTTTCAACTTGTCCTGTTAAATATTGTAAAGCTGCAGGCAAATTAAAAGCTGGTGCCCATAAAACCATCTTTTTAATGACATCCGGATAAATTTTAGCAAGTTCACTTGCTACTGCCCCACCCATTGAATGTCCTAAAACATAGATTTCTGTACAATTTTCCATTTTTAAACATTCTTCTAAAATCACTCTGGCACAAGAGAGTTCATCTTGGAAAGTCATATCGACAAAATTACCATCACTTTCACCACTTCCTAAAAAATCAAAGCGAAATGATGCTATTCCTTTAGCTTCTAACATACGAGATAATTGTACATAAGAAAATTTTGTTCCTGTTTTTTGTCCTGTAAAACCATGAAAAATCAAACATACTGGATGTTTATCTTGATTTGGCTTATGAAAAAAACCTCTAAGTGTTCCTTTAGGTGTAGGTATTTCACAATAATGTTGCATCTTAAATGCCCTCATGTGCTTTCTTAATTCTTCGAATACCACCCATTGTGACATATTGTTTTGTAATATCAATAATATTTTCTTTTTTAAAATCCCCACCTATAAAAAGACAAGTATCCATAATTTCATTTGTAACAATTGTAAGCATTTCATCAGATAATTCTTCAGGAATTTCATTTCTTACAATTTCTTTGCATTCATCTATATATTCAGTTTTATCAATTTCTGTAATACCTTCCATATTTATACCTCCATGTATTTTTCATTATAACAAATAATATGTCTAAATGATGAATTTATCAAAAAAAAGACCAAATTGTTCCATTTCAGCAATTTAGAATAATCCTTACATATAATGAAAATATGCATATATTAATTTCTATTAAGGCTATGATTAAATAGTGTTGGTAGTGATAGAAAGGTAGTAGAATGAAAGTAAATAAGAAGTATGTATATATAAATTTAAAAAATATAAGAGAGGATAAAGATTTAAAGCAAAAAGATATTGCTAAGTTAATCAATGTATCTCCGCGTACATATTCTCACTATGAAAACACTGAAAGAGAAATTCCAATGGAAACATGGAAACTACTCTCTAAACTTTTAAATGTCAGTATCGACTATCTAAGTATCATAGCGGAAAAAAAGAAAGATAAGGAGAATTAAATTCTCCTTATCTATTCATAATCACAAGTATAACCCTTATGATCTAATTCTAATTTAATAACTTCCCAATCATTCAATAATGATCCAAGTTCTTCTTTTAAACGAACAACACCCATTTTATCTTCTTCACGAATAACTGCCATTAAAGTAGGTCCTGCCCCTGATAAATAACATCCTAAAACATTTTCATCGTTTTCTAAAACATTCATAATTTCATCATAATTATGAATCAACTTACCACGATAAGGTTGATGTAAACGATCTTTAAATCCTAATTTCAACCCATCATCATAACCATTAATCAAAGAAGCTACAACTAACGCTAAATGCGAAACATTTTTAATAGCATCTTGACGATCTAATGTTTGTGGTAACACTTTACGTGATTCTTCTGTTGATAATGTAAATGGTGGAATTAAAGCTACAAAACGATATTCATGTTTCACTGGAATATTAAGTGTAAGTACTTGTTCTTCTTCCATCACTGACACTGTTAAACCACCAAAAATAGCAGGTGCAACGTTATCTGGATGTCCTTCAATCTTTGTCGCAAGTTCAAGAATTTCTTGACGATCATCTGTTTTATCTTTAAAAGCAAATGCTCCCACAATTCCTGCCACGATACATGTTGAACTACTTCCAAGTCCTCTTGTATAAGGCACTTGACTTTCACAATGAATATTAACTCCTTTAAAATCTAAACCACAGCTTTGAGCTGCTTGACTAAAGGCTTGATAAGTTAAGTTTTCTTCATTACAGAATTGTGTTGGACAACCTGTAATATTTAAGCCACCTTCATTTAATTCAAAAGTAAAGGTATTATATAAAGTTAACGCTAATCCAGCAACGTCAAATCCTGGTCCTAAGTTAGCACTTGTTGCTGGTACTTTGACTTTGACTTTCATTCTTTAAAGTCCTTCCATTTCTGATTTAATAAAATTAATAATTTCTGTTTTATCAATATGTGTTTTATGTAGCACTTCTCTATCTTTAATTCCAACTAATGGTTTAGGTACTGCTACACCTGTTTTTTCATTTAACTTTTCAATTGCATCATAAACATCTAATTCTTCATTGAATAATGCTTTATAAACAGATTCAGGGAATTTATATGGTGATGCTGTTGAAAGTAAGATTGTTTTAGTTTGGTCTCCAGTTTCCTTTTGATATTGTTTTAAAACACCATAACCACATGCTGTATGTGTATCTAAAACATAACCATTATCTTCATAACAATCTTTAATTGTTTTTAAAACTTCTTCTTCATTTAAATATCCTGCTTTAAATTGATCTTGAATACGTGCAAATGTTTCATCATCTACTTCATAAATACCATCTGCTTTTAATTTTTCCATGTATTCTTTAACCTTATCACCATCTTTTCCAGACATATACCATACAAGTCTTTCTAAGTTACTTGATACTAAAATATCCATTGCTGGTGCATTTGTTTTAAAGAATTCTCTATTTGCATCATATTTACCTGTTGTAAAGAAATCAGTTAAAATATTATTCTTATTAGATGCGGCAATAAATTTATTAACAGGAAGTCCCATATTTTTCGCAAACCATCCTGCTAAACAGTTTCCAAAGTTTCCACTAGGTACACAGAAGTTTACTTGATCTCCCATTTCAATTTCATTATTTCTTACAAGTTCAAAATAACTATGGAAATAATAAACGATTTGTGGAATTAAACGTCCAACATTAATTGAGTTTGCTGAAGAAAGGAAAACATGATGTTTGTCACTTACTTCTTTTAACATTGGATCTCCAAAAGCTACTTTTACTGCACTTTGAGCATCATCAAAGTTTCCATGAATACCAACAACTTTTACATTTTTACCTTCTTGAGAAACCATTTGTTGTTGTTGAATTGCACTTACTCCATCTAATGGATAAAATACTTTAATACATGTTCCTTCAACATTTTTAAATCCTTCTAAAGCAGCTTTACCAGTATCACCACTTGTTGCTGCTAAAATCATGACTTCACGATCTTCTTTTAATTGTTTTAAAGATAAAGTCATTAAATGTGGTAATAAAGATAATGCCATATCTTTAAAAGCAGCTGTTTGTCCATGGAATAATTCAGCTACATAAACATCTCCTGCTTTTTTTACAGGAACAACAATTTCTGGAAATAAACCTTTTCCATATGCATTTAAACATGCTTGATGGATAAGTTCTTTACCATCTTCAGGTACAAAAGTTGAAATCACTTCTGTTGCTAAATCTACATAATTTAATTTAACTAATTTATTTAAATCTAATTTTTGAAAATCAAAATTAGGAACTAACAATCCCCCATCATCACCAATTCCTTGTACAATTGCTTGATAGAAATTGATTTGATCTTGATGATTACGCGTACTTACATATGTCTTATTCATCGCTATATCCTCCAATAATTGAATTTATTATATTGAATATTGTATACAAAGTCAACAATCCAAGATTTTATTATTAATATAATATAAGGAAAGAAAATATGAGAAAAAATTGACTAGTGTATACAATCATGCTATTATATCAAAAAAGTAAAGAAAGAGAGGCTTAACTATGATAACCATTAAAACTATTATTGATGCATTTAAAAAATAAAGCTCAAGAATAATGGTTTGTTTATGTTAAGTTTTAATAGACCATTTGGTCTATTTTTTATTATAAGGGGGACTATCATGAAAATAGGTGTTATTGGACTTGGTACTGTAGGATATGGGGTCGTTGAAATTCTTACAAATGAAAAAACACGTTTAGAAAAAGAAATGAAACAAGAAATTGTTGTTAAATATGGGTGTGGTCTTGAAGAAGTAGACTTACCTAAGGGAATTATTTATACAAAAGATTATCATGATGTTATTAATGATGATGAAATTGATGTCGTTGTTGAACTTATTGGGGGAACAACAATTGCGAAAAACATTATTTTAGAAGCATTAAATAACAAAAAACATGTAGTAACAGCTAATAAAGCTTTATTAGCTCATTATGGAAAAGAAATTTTCCAAACTGCTAAAGCAAATGATGTACATATTTTCTATGAAGCTTCTGTAGGGGGAGGTATTCCTGTTTTAGCAAGTCAAAAAGAAAGTTTGATTGCAAATAATACTAAAGAAATCGTTGGTATTTTAAATGGGACAACAAACTTTATTTTAACTTTAATGGAAAATGAAAATCTTGATTTTGATGAAGCTTTATCAATTGCTGATGGTTTAGGATATGTTGAAGCTAATCCAGCTTTAGACTTAGATGGAATTGATGCAGCTCATAAGATTTGTATCTTAGCGCAAAATGGTTATCAAAAATTTGTAGACTTTGATCAAATTCAAGCAAGTGGTATCCGTAATGTTACAAAACTTGATATGGATTACGCTAAAAAATTAGGTTATCGTTTTAAAATGATTGCTCAAGCAAAACCTGTTAAAGATGGTTTAGGAATTGATGTTTCAGCAACACTTGTTAATTTAAATGAACTTGTTGCTAATGTCATGGATTCTTACAACGTTGTAGAAATCGATAATGATTATGTAAATAACATCATTTATTATGGTCGTGGTGCTGGACGTTATGTCACTGCTTCTGCAGTTGTCAGTGATATTATGAAAACTCACCAAGTTGAAAGATGGTCACATGATTATGAAGATTGTAAACATGTTTACCCTATCTCTTCTTCACGTTATTATGTAAGAGCATCTAAACCTGTAGATATTCCTTATGAAACATACTATAGTGAAAAAGATGATCATATTTATATAACAGAAGAAATAGAATTAGCTGATTTAAAAAATAAACTAGATGATGAAAATGCTGTCATTTTCAAAGTAAGAGGATAAGGAGATTATAAAAAATGAAAAAATTTAAAATTGCTATTGTAGGTGCTACTGGTGCCGTTGGTCGTGAAATGTTAAGATGTGTTTTCCAATTTAACTTTCCTTTTGAAAGTATTAAATTATTAGCTTCAGCAAGAAGTGCTGGAAAAGAAATCGAATTTGAAGGACATAAATTTGTTGTTGAAGAATTAACTGAAAATAGCTTTGAAGGTGTTGAAGTTGCTTTCTGGTCTGCTGGTGGAAGCATTTCAGAAAAATATATGAAATATGCTGTAGAAGCTGGATGTGTCAATATTGATAATACTTCACATTTTAGAATGGATCCTAATGTTCCTTTAGTTGTTCCTGAAGTAAATGGTGAAGCCTTAAAAGATCACCATGGAATTATTTCATGTCCAAACTGTACAACAATTATGATGTGTAGTGCTCTTACAAGATTAAATGATGAATTTGATATTGAAAGAATCGTTGTTTCTACTTATCAAGCAGTATCTGGTGCTGGTGTTGCAGGTATGGAAGAACTTTATCGTCAAAGCCAAGAAGTTTTAGATGGTAAAGAACCTGTTGCTAAAACATTACCTTGTGCTGGTGATAAAAAACATTTCCCAATTGCTTTTAACTGTATTCCTCAAGTTGATAAATTTGATTTATCAAATGGATATAGTAAAGAAGAAATGAAAATGGTAAATGAAACTAAAAAAATCTTCAATAAAGATATTGAAGTCAATGCAACATGTGTACGTGTTCCTGTTTTACGTGGACATAGTGAATCAATCTATATTGAAACTAAAAAACCAATCGATATGGATAAAGTTTTTGAATTATTAGGAAATAGTACTGGTATTGATTTATGTGATGATTTAGCTAATCAAGTTTATCCAATGCCAACAAGCTTTATCGGTGATGAATTAACTCACGTAGGACGTGTTAGAAAAGATTTATATAAAGATAATGCTTTAAGCTTATGGATTACAGGTGACCAATTAATGAAAGGTGCTGCTTATAACTCTGTAGACATCGGATTAAAAATGATTGAATTAGGTTTATTAAAATAAAAAGGCAATGACCTCCAATGGAGGTCATTTTTATTGTTCAATTGTTTTAATGACTTTTGCTGGAACACCAGCAACTAAGCTATTTTCTGGCATATCTTTAGTGACAACTGCTCCTGCTGCAATCACACACCCTGAACCAATGGTAACTCCTGGCATCACAGAAACATTGGCCCCAAACCAACAGTTATCTCCTACTTTAATTGGTAAGGCTTTTTCTAAGCCTTGATTTCTATTTTTATAATCTAATGGATGATTAGCTGTATAAAAGCCACAAGATGGTCCAATGAAAACATTATCACCTATTTCAATAGTTGCTCCATCCATAAAATAATTATTAATATTCACAAAAACATTCTTTCCTAATTTTATATTTTTTCCATAATCAGCAGTAAATGGACTTAATAAAACTAGATTCTCTGGAAAATATCCTAAAAGTTTTTCAATTACTTCATTTCTTCTTTCATCACTTGGTTTTAGTTGATTTAATGCAAAACATAAATCCTGGCAAACTAATCTTTGATCAACGAGTTCTTGATCATTATTCGCATCATACCATAATCCTGCTTTCATCTTTTCTTTTTCAGTCATGTTTTAATCCTTCCTTTAACCATTCCATAGGAATATCAGCACTTGGATATCCTGCAATTAAAATTGCTTGAGCGTGAACACCATAATCTCCTGTTTGTACAACCGCCCTGCAACGATCTCTCATTTGATAATATTCTGGAATATAATGCATAACATGTATATTTTCTTTTCCAAATAATTTTTCAACTGTTTGATAATCCTTTTGATTTAATTCTAACATATCTTCTGTCACAATAGCCCCTTCAAAATCACCACATTCTTTAAGTGTTGTGACAATATCATGAAAACTTGGTGATCCTGTCACTGCTTCTAAATCAATGTATTGCACACTTGGATCGAGTGGGTACATTGCTTTAGGACTTGTACCACTTCCTGCATCCGCAATAAAAATCATTTCTCCATGTCTTATTTGAGCCACAAGCGCTGCAAGTTCTTTATTGAGTATTCTTCTTTTCATATTTTTCATCCCCTTCGCTTATATATTAAAAGTCTTTTAATAAATAGTCAATATAAAAGAAGATTTTCATCTTCTAGAATTGAATTCTTTTAATAATTTGACTTTCTAATCCTTGAAAATAATAATCTTCACAATTCTCTTGATATTTTAAAGAAGGCATAAAATGGTTAGGAACATAATTTAAACATCCTTTTTGAATATCCTCTAAATCATCTTCTTTTATATTTTCTCCTGTAAGGATAAGTAAATGCGGATTATACATCACAATTGTAGTCGCAACAACTTGAATAATCTTTTCAAGTGAATTATCAAATTCTCTTTTCTTTAAAAAATCAAATAATGGTAAATATGCAATTTCTCCCGCAATTCCATTATTTCCATCAATCAATTGATTATCTAAAATCATGCCACAACCTGGACCCGAATCCTTTGGGAAAGTAAGAAAACAGACATTTTGATGATGTATTTGATTATATCCATAAGCAATACATTTAATATCATTCATCAAAATAATTTCTTTTTGAATCTTCTTATCAAAAGGGAATCCTTTTAATGAAGCAATATCTGATTCAATAACTTGATTATTTGAAATAATGGCTGGTAATCCTAAAGAAATATATTGAAGATACTTGTCTTCTTCAATAATTTGATTTAAATAATTAACAATATCTTCCCCTACTAATTCCTTTTTCTTTATTTCTTTAGATTCAATTAATTCACCCAAAGCATTTTTTAAACAATAAACAATAAAACAACAATCATATTCCTTTTTGACATACATTATGCACTTATGATAATAATCTGGATTTAATTTATATTGATGTGTAGGGCGTCCTTTTTCAACATAAATAAGTTCATTTTCTACAATGATCCCTCTTGATAAAAAATCATTTAAAATAGTTCCTGTTGTCATAATAGAAACATTTGTTTTTTGTGCTATTTCCTTTTTAGTTCCCCTTTTTTCATTTATAAAATAATCAAATACTTTTTGATCATTAATAACTCTTAATTTTCCTGTTCCTTTTCTTTCCATACACTTCACCTTGTTTTTATCATCTTAACATAAAAACAAATGATTAAAAAGGGAAGTATTGACAAACTGTTTTATACTGTTATATACTGTTTATAGATGAAGGAGGAACTATATGCGCATAATTATTAATCACTCATCTATGATTCCAATTTATGAACAAATTGTTGATCAGATAAAAAAACAAATTAATAACCACACTTTAAAAGAAAATGATGCTTTACCTTCTGTAAGAAGCCTTGCTAAAGAATTACAAATTAGTGCTCTAACAGTTAAAAAAGCTTATGACTTTTTAGAAAATGAAGGTCTTACTAAAACGATTCATGGTAAAGGAACTTTTATTCTTGCTGTTAATGAAGAAACACTTTTAGAAGAAGCACGTAAAGAAATTGAAAATTATTTAGAAAAAGCCATTCAAAAAGGAAAACAAGCAGGTGTGAGTTATGAAGAAATTAAAGAAATGCTAGAACTATTAATGGAGGAGTAATATGTTAAAGGTAAATGCTGTTCAAAAATCGTATTCACATTTTCATTTAGATTGTTCATTAGAAATAAAACCAGGAGCTATTACGGGAATTATAGGTAAAAACGGTTCAGGAAAAACCACACTTTTTAAAGCTATTTTAAATCTTATTCATATCGATTCTGGTGAAATTACTCTTTTGAATACAGATTATAAAGAAGTTGATAAAAATAAAATTGGTTGTACACTTGCTAATGTTTCTTTATGTGAATATCTTAAACTGAAAGATCTTAGCAATCTTTTAAATAATACTTATAAAGATTTTGATTTAGATTACTTTCTACAAAAATGCAAACAATATCAATTTCCTTTAGATAAAAAAATCAATGAATTTTCAACAGGCATGAAAGCTAAACTCAATGTTTTAATTGCTTTATCACATCATGCAGAATTTCTAATTTTAGATGAACCTACAAATGGTTTAGATGTTCTTGCCAGAGAAGAAATCATTAATTTGATTAGAGAGTTTATGGAAAAAGATGAAAATCATTCAGTCTTAATTAGTTCTCATATTTCCTCTGATTTAGAAGGTCTATGTGATGATATTTATATGATTGATAATGGAAAGTTTATATTTCATGAAACAACAGATTGCTTGTTAGATCAATATGGTTTATTAAAATTAACAGAGGAACAATTTAATCAAGTAGATCATAATTACTTTATAAAGACGAGAAAAGAAAATTATGGTTATGCTGTTTTAACGAATCAAAAACAATTCTATCAAGAAAACTATCCAGAAATTATTATTGAAAAGAATAATTTTGATACTTTATTTTCTATGATGTTAAGGGGTGAATAAGATGAAAGGACTATTTATTAAAGATTTTTCATATATCAAAGAAAGCAAATTACTCTTTCTTTTTCTTATTTTATTTGGTTTTGGTTCTTCTTATTTCTATAAGAAACCAACCTTTGTTTTAGGATATTTCAGTATATTTCCAAGTATTATTTTAATGAGTACCATTAGCTATGATAGTATCAATCATGGTTTTACATCTTTATTTACAATGCCTATCAAAAAAGAAGATTATCTCAAACAAAAATATAGCTTAGGAATTCTTTTAGGAATACTATTTTTATTCTTTGCGATTTGTATTTCAAGTATAGGTTACTATCGTATTCAACAATCTTTTAACTTTATAAATAGTGATTTTCTTCAGGGATGTTTACTTACGCTTATGTTTTCCTATTTTGTGATTGCAATCATAACTCCTGTAGGAATCTACTTTGAAGCTCAAAGAAGTCAACTTGCAATGATCATTGTTTTTGGTGGAATTTTTGTATGTGTTGCTCTAATTTATTTTCTAACAAAATTCATAGGTTTTGATTTAGAAACAATTATCGATTCACTCATAGAAAATCATTTATCTATAGCAACTCTTTCTACTGTTATATTCACATTAATATGTAATATTATTTCTTATCACATCAGTTTAAAACTTTTAAACAAAAAAGAATATTAAAAAATGCTCTGTTCAAAAGAACACGAGCATTTCTTTTATTATAAATCACAAATACCTTTACCTTGGCCATAAACATCATACCAGTCACTGTTAAAATCATTCACTGCTTTTTCAATACTTGGATTCGCAAATATTTGTTTTAAGACCTCTACTGGTGCTGTGATTGCTTGACTTCCATAATTGAAGGCATCTCTTACTTGTTGTACCCCTTTAAAGCTTGCTGCTAATATCTTACATTCATATCCGTCTTGTACAATTCTATTGGATAATTCATTGATTAGTTCCATTGGATCATTTCCTAGATTTCCTATTCTATTGACATATGGAGCAATATAATCTGCTCCTGCTGCTAAGGCCATATAAGCTTGCATTAAATCATAAACGGCTGTTGCTGTTACATTGACTCCTTCTGCCTTTAGTTTTTTGATTGCTTTGATTCCTTCATAAGATACGGGTACTTTGATATAGACTTGATCATCGATTTCTTCTAGAATTCGATGAGCTTCTTTAACGATTTCATCACATTCTTTTGAAATCACTTGGATATGAAGACTTCTTTCTTTTCCAATGATTTCTCTGACTTCTTTCATATGTTTAAAGAAGTCTTTTGGACTTGTTTTCTTTACAATTGAAGGATTGCTTGTCACTCCTACAATTGGCATATATTCTACTGCTTCTTTTATATCTTCTAAGTTTACTGTATCAATTATAAATTCCATTTTTCTTTTCTCCTATTCTTTAATTAAATTTTTTATTCCTGCTTGCAAAGCAACATCATAAAAATGTTGCATTTGTAGTTTGTTAAATGTTTGATATGATTCCAATCCGTATTTTAAATTCACAAGTTCATATTTAGCTGAAGCTAATGGATTATAGTTAAGCATTTCATATTTTACTTCTGGATTTATTTGTGTTAAAAATTTTACGATTTGATGAATATTTTCATCCGTTGCACTCATTGTTGGAATGAGTGGTGTTCTAATGATTACTTTATCTTTATATTTACTTTGTAATACATAGCGTATATTTTCTTTAATAAGTTTTGATGATACATTTGTGTATGCTTGATGTTTTGTTTCATCAAAGATTTTTAAATCTATATAAATTAAATCTAAGTAAGGTAAGGCTTTTTTTATAAGTTCTAATGATGTATAAAAAGATGTTTCTATTGCTGTATGAATTTTTTCTTTTTTACATCTTTTTAATATTTCAATAAGAAATTCACCTTGCATAAAAGGTTCACCACCCGAAAAAGTAACGCCTCCTCCATGTTTATAAAATACTTCATCCTCTTTAATCTTTTCCATTAATTCATCTAAAGTATATTCATGACTATCATATCGAATAGCACCACTAGGACATGTTTTAATCACTTGATCAAAGTCTTGTTGCTTTTTAAAATAAGGACGATCATTTTTGTAAATAACTTTATCTTCAAATCGTTGACAACTTCGACAATGAATACATTTCTTTTTAAAATAAATCACTTGCCTTTTACTATTTAAACCTTCAGGATTTTGACACCATCGACAACGAAGAGGACACCCTTTAAAAAAGATTGTTGTTCTTAAACCTGTACCATCATGTACTGCAAATCTTTTAATATCAAAAACCAACGCTTTAGATGTTTTCATAAGTTGTTCTTTCAATAATTTCATCTTGTAGCTTACCAGCAAGTTCAACAAAATATGCTGTATAACCAGCAACACGAATCGTTAAAGATTGATGATTTTCAGGATGAACTTTAGCATCTAGTAGATCATCTTTTCTTACAACATTGAATTGGATATGAGGTACTTTTAAATCTACAAATGCTCGTAAAAAATGTTCAAATTTCAAACATCCTGTTTCTGTTTTAAAGAACTCTGGTAAAAATTTCATATTTAAAAGTCCACCATTAGTCGTACATGAATTATCAAGTCTAGAAACAGATTTTAAAACAGCGGTTGGGCCTTGTAAGTCTCTTCCATAAACAGGTGACATACCTCCATCAGCAAGTGGTTTTAAGGCATTTCTACCATCTGGTGAAGCCCCCACATTTTCTCCCATTGGAACATGAGCAGAGACAGTATACATTCCGGTATGATAAGGGCCACCTCGATAATTAGTATAATTCTTCATTTTTTTTCTAAAGTAACATGCCCATTGATTACCAAGTTCATCGACCCACTTCACATCATTTCCATATTTAGGAACTTTATTTAAAAGCATTGTTTGAATGATTTCATAACCTTTAAAATCTTCTTGAAGAGCTTTTAATAAATCATGTTGACTTATCATTTTTTCATCATAAACAAGTTGTTTAATAGCAGCCAAAGAATCAGCAAGATTAGCTACTTGGATCATTTGAATTCCTGATAGATTATACTTAGCACCACCTTTAGTAACATCTAGTCCTTTTTCTAAGCAATCATCAATAACCGTTGATAAAAAGGCTGTTGGTAAATAATCTTGATGTGCTTTTTCTACAACTTTTTCTGCTTCCATCATTTTATCAATAAAATAATCAATTTGTTTTTGAAAAGCATTTTCTAAATCCTGATAAGTTTGATAAGTTTCTAAACTTCCTAAATCTAATCCTATTTGTTGATTTGTTAGTAAACATTTTCCATGATTCAAAGTAAGCTCTAATGCTTTATTTAAATTAAACATAGCAGCATCAGACCATCCTAAATTATTACCATGAGTTGTTAGTTCAACACAACCAACAATAGCATAATTACGAGCATCTTTTTCTTCAATTCCTAACTCTTCGATCATTGGTTGAATAATGGCTTCATCATTAAAAAACTGTGGCATTCCACTGCCAAGTGAAACTACTTTGATTGCTGCTTGCATTAATTCATGAGAAGTATTTTTATTAAGTCTAACAGATAAATTAGGTTGTGGTAATCCTAAATGTTCTTGAGCTTTTAAACAAAGTAAAGAAAGTTCATTATATGTATCGTTACCATTTTCATCCACACCTCCAATAGCAATATTAAAGCCAATTGGAAAGCCAGCAAAATACTTAGCACTATTTTGATTTCTTAAATAAACAACTTGATTAAATTTTAACCATAAACATTCTAGTATTTCTAAAGCCTCTTGTTTTGTTAGAGTTCCTTTTTCTATATCTCTTTGATAATAAGGATAAAGATATTGATCCATTCTTCCTGGTGAAAAAGAAGAAGCATTAGATTCCATATGTAATATCACAAATAAAAACCATAAAGATTGCACAGCTTCATGAAAAGTTTTTGGAGGTCTTTTAGATAAATTCAAACAAATTTCACCAACTTCTTTTAATGATTCGATTTTTTCACTTTCAATTAAATCATGATATCTTTTCATAAAATGAATTGCCCCTTCTAAGACTAGAACCGTACATTCATAAAATTCTTTTTGTTCATCTTTACAATTCTTTAATTTTTCTTTTGCTTTTTCTATTAAACCTTGAGGACCAAGTTTTAACCATAAAGCACTATCTGGACAAATATGACCTTGTGCATGATCTTTTTGATTAATTTTTACCACTTTACTTATTTCATTAATCTCTTTTCCATAAGTTCCTTTAATAGCATCTTCTAAAGATCTTCCTTTCCAATAAGGATAAATCTTTTCTCTAAATTCTCTAATATCTTCTTCTTTTACTAAAAACTGATCCTGTGGTCTTGTTGGTAATGTTTCAAATTCTTGATTGATCCACGAACAACCACTTTCTGGAAAAATAACACCATAACGAACTCCCTTTGTACGATTACCAACAATTAATTCTTCCTCTTCTACAGAAATTTCTAATTCTTCCAAAGCTGCTTTTAAAGATAAAGCTCTTTTTTTAGGAATAGATAATTCTTCATTTTCTTGATAAACGCGTGTAATGATACGTGCTTGTTCAATAGAAGCATAACGTTTACTACTTAACATCTTATCTTTTAAGACTTTTATTCTATTTGATTCGTACAAACAATTCATAATACGCCTCCTTTTATTGTTTTTTATTATTACAAGGCTATTATAAATCTAAAAACAATAAATTTCAATAATTGTTTTATTGTTTTATAATAAAAACTCAATCTAAATGATTGAGCTTTATCAATATTGTTTAACTTTTCCTTTTGAATCTATAACACGCGGTTTAAAATAATTTTCTACTGATATGATTTTAACAACATCAATTGTAAACATCCAATCATCTCCAAAATCATAATGCAAAGAAAATTTTTGTTTTTCATATAATTCCATAGTATCAATGACTATATTAATTTCTGGATAATCTGCATCTCTATCTATTGTATAAGCATTGTTACTATATGGTCGATTATCCATGCAAAATTCATAAAGATGATCATGATCAAAATTAAATGCATCAAGAATTATTGTGCATAAATCAGTAAGTGTATCATTTCCACAAATTTCAATCTTTCTCCAAGCAACTCTTGATTTTTTTGCAGGATATACTTTTAATAAATATTGTTTTTCCATACTATCTTTCCTAAAGGATTTCTAATCCATATCCTTCCATTTTTTCTTTATAACGTCCTGTTACTTCTTGACTACCTATATATCCAGTAAATTCACTTAAACGTCCAAAAACATAATTACCATCAAGCTCAAATTTTTCATTTTCAGCTACAAGATAACATTTCTTACTAGCATCCATCACTTCTTTTTTAGTAATGCCATCTTCAACATCATATGTTGTTACTTTTCCATCATGAATATTGATTCCTACTGTACCAATAAAGGAAAGATCAAAACGATAATTGTGAATTTGTTCAATCGCAAGTGTTCCAATAAAACCGTCTTTAGCACGATTAAAATGTCCACCAATAAAAATAAGATTTACTTGATGATCCCCTTGTCTAAATAATTGCATAATATCTATCATATTAGTAACAATAGTTAGTGGTATATTTTTTTGATAAATACATTTAGCAAGTTCTAAATTCACCGTAGAAATTCCTAAAAATATTACTGTATTTTCTTCTATCAATTCAACTGCTTTTTTAGCAATGATCTTCTTTTGTGGTAAACGTACACTCATACGCTCATCTACATGATATGCATGCAGGTTTTCTCTTATTTGAATAGCACCTCCATGAATACGTTTTAAGAGTCCATCTTTTTCTAGAGCTGTTAAATCTTTACGAATACAATCTTCTGTGACTTCAAAATCAACAGCTAATTCTTTAACTTTCACTTTTCCATCGGTATTTAATCTTGCAAGTATTTGTTCATGTCTTTCTTGTTGAAGCATTTCTTTCACCCCCTTAATTCTATATTTCTTTTTCTTGATCTAATAACATTTCTAACATATATAAAGGAACATAATTTACCTTTTCCTTACTCATTCCTATATTTTTTTGTGATAAACGAAAAGCGTATTGTGAATTATATTTTTCCACAAAATTTGTGAACGATTTAGAAACTGTGTTTCGTCCTGCTTTGATTTCAAGAGGACATATTTCACCTTTATAATAAATAATGAAATCTATTTCTGAGCTGGTATTAGGTTCAAAATAATAAAGTTCTCTTTCATGCATTCCCAAAATTTGTGCTGCAATATTTTCATACAATGCCCCTTTAAATACACCCAAATTACCATTTAACAACTCTTTAATAACACTTTCATCAAATTGAGAAACCAACAACCCTGTATCAGCCATGTAGACTTTAAAAACTGCCGATTCCTTATGAATTTCCAATGGTTTACTGATTGTTTTTAAACGATAAGTTAAATTAACTAATCCACTATCCTTCAACCAATTCAAACTTGCATCAAAATAGCGTGCATTTCCCCCAAATTTTACAAGTTTATATTGAAATTTTTTATTTTCCTTAGCAAGTTGCAAAGGAATAGATTGATAACACTCTCTAACTTTAATTCTTTCACTACCATCTGCATATTTAACCATATCATTTAAATAATCACTAACAATTCTTCTTTGCACTAAAAGGGTTTCTTTAAAAGATTTTGTTTCAATGTATTTATTTACAACTTCTGGCATTCCACCAACAACCATATATTCTTTAAATAAATTATTCATTTTATTATGCAATACTTCCATTATAGGCAGATTATTTAAAAGACAATCATTTAAACTTTGAATGACATTTTCTTTCATTCCCAAAGCCTCTATAAATTCCATAAAAGATAAAGGATACATTTGCCATGTTTCAATATATCCAACAGGAAAAGAAGTAGAATTTGCGATAGCTACGCCTAACATACTTCCTGAACAAATAATATCACAAGGAAAACTTTCTGCTAAAAATTTTAATGAAGTCAAAGCATCACTACACGCTTGTATTTCATCCATAAAAAAGAGGGTATTTTGATTAAAATTCTTATCCATAAAAGCAACTTCTAAATACTGTAAAATATCTTTAGGATTATGTGTTTTCTTAAATAAATCAATAAATTCAAGATCTCTTTCAAAATTTATTTCTACTAAATCCTCATAAGCTTCTTGCGCAAATTCACGAATAATATAAGTTTTCCCAACTTGTCTCGCCCCTTTAATGATAAGTGGTTTTTTATGAGGATTCTCTTTCCATTTCATTAAATCATTCAATATTTTTCTTTTCACTTTTATCACATCCTTTACTCTATTATACCATTAACTTGATAAAATATGCAAAAATACATTTTTTTACTTGATAAAATATGTAAAATTACACATTTTATCAAGTTGAATACTTTTTTATAAAAAAATAAGGACTACAATGAGTCCTTAATAATTGGTAAAACAACTTTAAATGTTGTTCCTTTACCTAATTCACTTTCTAAATGAATTGTTCCCTTATAATATTGAACAATATGTTTAACGATTGCAAGACCAAGACCTGTACCACCCGTTTCTTTATCACGTCCTGGATCACATCTAAAGAAACGTTCAAAGACACGCCCTTGATCAATAAGTGAAATACCTCTACCTGTATCACTTACTTCAATAATGTAATCTTGATCAACAACATAAGAATGTATATTTAAACTTCCTTTTTGTTTATTATATTTTACAGCATTATTAATAAGGTTGTTCATCAATTGTTGGATGTGTTGATGATTTGCTAGATAAGTTTGTGGTGCTAAATCACATTCTACTGTAATTTCTCTTTTTTCTATTTCTACTTTTAATGATTCTAAAATATCATCAACAATTGGTTGTAAATGAACAGGATGTTTAATGACTTCAATATCTTTATTTTCAAGTCTTGAAATCATTAAAATATCACCTATCAATTGTGACATATGATCAACTTCTTTTTGTATTTTATCAAGAGATTGTTTTCTTACTTTAGGATCATCAATCATTCCTGTTTGTAATAATTCACTATATCCTCTAATAGAAGTCATTGGCGTTTTAAGTTCATGGGAAACATTTGAGAAAAATTCTTGTCTCATTTTTGTAGCGTTAACTGTTTCTGTTACATTAACAAATAATAAAGTGACGCCATATTCTACTTTAGCTAAGTGACAATCATATACTTCTTTATCTTTTTTAATTGTCACAACTTTAGGTTCAACACCTATATTTTCTAATTGATCAATTATATGGTAATCAAAAATATAATCTTGAATTGGTTGATTAACTTCCATTTTATCACTAAAGAGTTGTTTAGCTTTTTTATTGACCATTAATATTTCATAATTTGTATCTAATAGAATGAATCCCTCATTCATTCTATCTAGAATACTATTAATTTTTATTCTTTCTTTTTTTAAAGTTTTTAATGTTTTTCTAATAGTATCTGCTTGTTCTTTAAGTTTTGTTGCAATGATATTAAACTCATCATATTGATAATGATCAAAACTTAAATAACGATTATCATTGATTTTAGAAACTTCTTCACTAATTTCTTCTAATGGTTTTGTAAGTGTTTTAGAAAAACGATAAGAAAGAGCTAATGCTATACATAATGACAATACTGCACTTATAAAAAGCGGTTCTATAAGAGGTCCAGCATTATCAAAGATACCATTATAAGGAATTGCTATACGCACAACATACCCTCGATGATAATAAGCAACATACATTAAATTCTTTTTTACTGTTGAAGAATAACGTGTTGCATAACCAAATTTGTTGATCAATGCTTCTTTAAATTCACTACGTCCACTATGGTTTTCTTGAATACCATCTTTATCGCTGTCCGCTAAAACGTTTCCATCTTTATCTATAATTGTTAAACGTGTATCTTCTGTATAAGCTAAATCGTTTAATTTATCAATTTGTTTTTCTAATGATTTTTGATAATCAATTTGATTTTCCACAAGTTTAATAGTATAAAACATATCTTTCTTTGTTGTTTGCATCATTTGATCAGAAAGAATCACCATTGAAACACTTGAAGAAAACAATAACGTAATAATTAAAACTGTTGCAAAATATTTAAATAGAGCTTTATTCATCTTATTTCACTTCCTCAACATAGCGGTATCCTACACCTCTAATAGTCTTAATATACTTACTTCCATCATCATCTAATTTAGCTCTTAAGGCACGAATATGCACATCTAAAACTCTTGATTCACCTATAAAATCATATCCCCAAATATGATTTAAAATTTCATCTCTTTCGACTACACGTGTATGATTTTCTACTAAATAAAGAAGTAATTGGTATTCCTTATTTGTAAGTTCCATTACTTGTCCATTATGCATTACTGTTCTTGTTTGTTTATCAATTTTTAATGTTTGACTTTCAATAATAGGTGTTGCTTTAGGAGCATGTCTTCTAAGCAAAGAACGTACTCTTGCTTGTAACTCTAAAACACCAAATGGTTTAGTCATATAATCATCACTACCACTATCTAAACCATTAACTTTATCAATTTCACGATCCTTCGCACTTAAAATCAAAATAGGTAATTCTTGATCTGTTTCACGTATCTTTTTGATAGCATCAATTCCTGAAATACCAGGTAACATTAAATCAAAAACAGCTAAATCTACTTGATCTGTTTTCATACTTTCTAAAGCATCTAAAGCATTTGAGTATTGTTTAACAGTATAACCTGCACTTGTTAAAGCTAAATCTATAATTTCTCGAATATTTTCATCATCTTCTACTACATATATACATTCTTTCATTATTCCCACATCCTTTACATTATCTTAACATAGCAAAGGGGGTTTTATGTTAAGTTTAGGTTAAAAGTTGATTAGAAATAAAAGAACTTATACTGTTTATTTGTATAAGTCCTTCTTACTATTTATCAAAAATTCTTCTTAGATGTGCATAATTATCAAAATAATCAATGTTTGTATCATCGTTTATTTTTTCAAAATTGCTTTCTACCAATAAATCTAATTCAATATATGTTTCATATTCAATTAATTTTATTTCTAAATATGTTTTATCTGATTGTTCAAAGAAATTTGAGATAATAGTTATTATTTTTGTACAATTATTCACATCTTTAAAAAATGAATCATTCCCAATATTTATTAATGACTTTACTTTTGTATTATATTTAGATTTTACGAGAAAAATATAATCATTTAATAAAGTATCAAATATATAATTATTCGTCATAATATTTGTTTTATTATCTAATAAATCATAAAATTGTTCTATTTGATGTTTAGCATCTCCATACTTTTTATCATCTATATTATTTTCTATCAAAATTAATCCATATCTTAAACTATGTTGTATTTTTAAAATATTATCATGAAGATAATGTACTAGGGATTGATTTTTCTCTACATATTCTAATTCTTGATTCTTTAACATATATTCTGTTTTTTCATTATAGAGTCGTGTCATATGTACAAACAAAATACAAACTACAAAAAATAAAACTGTTAACAAAAGTAAAACTAAATAGATATCATCTATAATTAGATGCATATGGCCTATATCATTCAATAGAATAAAATATATTCCAAAAATCAGCATCATAGTAATTGTTAATAAATACTTATTTTTTTCAATAATTGTATTTTTTATTTTAGATTTGAAATAATTTAATACTAAAATAAAAGTAAAGAAAAGAATCCTCGCTAAAGAAATAATGGGTATTCTATACAACCTTATAATATTTTCTATATTATAATTTGTTATTACCTTAAAGAAAAATAAAACTATAGTTGAGGTAAAAACCGATATCCATGGAGATAATATACAAGGGATAAAATTATAAAATTTAATTTCTTTTTTCATAATAGAAACAATTACGAAGTTAATAATTGCTATCAAATATGCCATTTCATTACCAAACAAATCATAAATTTGCATAAATTCCATAACTAAGAAACCAATTATCGATGAAACCAAACAATATCTATTTTTTTGTTCAACATCGCAAAAAATACAAATCAATAAAGCCCCTAATAACACTTCTAAATAATCTAAAAATAAATACATCATTTTAATAAATACTCCTTATACGATACAAATACATCTTGTTGATACTTCTTTCCAATCTTTAAAGTAATTCCATTTCTTAATAATAACTCTTCTTTATAAATTTCTTTAACCCAAAATAAATTAACTGCATATGATTTATGAATTCTAACAATATTAGTAGAATTTATAAGAGTCATCATTTTATTAAAAGTACTCGAATATTTATAATCATTAAATGATGTATGAATCGTGATTTCATGTAAAAAGGATTCTAAATAAATGATATCTGATAATTTAATGGATGTTTTTCTACCATTCAAGTCAAAAGTAATAATTTTATGATTTTTATTAATATATTTTTGAATTAAACTACATGCAATTTTCATATCTCTATCAAAATTATCTTTTCTAATAAAGTAAAAAGGTTGTACAACTAATGAATCAAAAACCATATCATTCATTGCTGAAACAAATATAATAATTGCATTAGAATTGTTCTCTCTAATTTTTTCAGCAATTTTTATACCATTTTTTTCTTTTAAATCAATATCTAAAAAGAAAATATCCCCTTCTTCAAAATATTGAGCTTCAAAATTACTTGTTATACACTCTATTGAATAATCAAGAAAAATATCTTTAAAATTATCATAAACAATATCATTTACCTTTTTTACAAAAATTTGATCATCATCTACTATCTTTATTAACATTTTTATTTCACTTCTCTCTAATTATAATTATAGAAAGAAGTATACCACATCATTGTTTCTTATACTTTTAATAATTCACGTATTTCAATTTTTTCCTACTTAGAAAGATATAAATCTAAAGGTGTTTTTGTATGTTCAACAACATAACCACTACCACCTCGACCTTTTACATCTTCAACCATTGTTGTTATTAAAAGAGGTTGTTTACTATCTGTCGTCATTACTGTAAACCATCCTAGTTCTGTTCCTGTTGTATCACTTTGGCTTTGTTTGATTTCTGCTGTTCCTGTTTTTCCAGCAAGAGCGATACTATCATGATAGATGGCATGCCCTGTTCCTTTTTCATCTGCAATGACATTGATCAAATCTTCTTTTATTGTTTGTGCTGTTCCTTTTGAAAAAACATTTTTTACCCATGTCTTTGTTTGTCCTTGAACGATATGTGGTTGAT
>CAVESC010000010.1:0-39876 GCA_963618275.1 Bacteroidaceae bacterium | reverse complement strand
AAACCCGATGAAATTAATTTGACGAATATATTGCCTTATAAAGTGCTGTTCAACAGCAAAAGTTAGTGTAAAAGTTAAATCTACAAATATTTATGCAGATGAAACATTACCAGAAGACTTTATTACAATGGATCCTGCTGACAAATTTGATGTTTATACAATTTATGGTGGATTAACAAGTAATGCAAATTTATCAATTTACATGAATCTTCCAGAAAAATATACAAATAGTGCAGTATTAAAATTCTTAGATCCAGTTGTTGAAAAACTTTATGGTAAAACATTTACTCAAATGATCAATGATGGTGTAACAGTTGGAGAATTAAGAGAATTATTTAGTACTCAAGAATTATTAGATCTTCTTGAAAAACTTCATATTGATACTGGTACATTTGGACAAATCTTAACAGTTATCAATAAATTACCATCTGTTGCAGATTCAGTTAGAATTTCTTTTGGTACACCAAACAGAGCTGGTCTTTATTCAGTAACAGCAGTAACTGATAATAAAAACTATGAAACTGGTGTAGGTGTAGGTGCACTTCTTGTTAAGATGCGTTCAAAAGGTGTAAAACTTAACTGGAACCAAAAATTTGTAGATGGAAAAATTACTGCTGAAGAAGCTAAAAGCTTTGACTTTAAAGCAACAATTTCTGTTAATGGTGATGCAAATGTTGCTCAAGACAACATTCATTACTTATATTCAGGATTTACAAGTAAATGGAAATTATACTCAAGTACAACAACTCCTCCTACAGAACCAGGAAGTTATGTAATGACAGTTGTAACACTTGGTGGAAACTATCAAGCAGCTCCAATTACTCGTGGATTTAAAATTACAAAATAATTTGTTGAATTAAAAAACTCTTCGATTTGAAGAGTTTTTTCTTTCCTAAAATTATTTTACAGGAACATATTCTTTTTTTATAAATTCTTTACTATAACGATTGCTTGTTAAATCTTGAATTGTATCAAAGAAAGATAAGTCATCTATATATAAACGATAAGTAACTTGTTCATTATATTCTTTATTAAGACAATCAATATCATTAACTTTAAGTAAATGTTCAAATTTCTTAGTAAAACTATAATCAATGGAAACATCATAAACATCAATTAAGTGTTTTTCAACGATGTTAGCTTCTTTTAAAGCTTCAGCCACTGCTTGAGTGTAAGCTCTTGTAAGTCCACCAGCACCTAATTTAATGCCTCCAAAATATCTTGTAACAATCGCAATAATATTACTTAACTCTTGTTTTTTTAAAACATTTAACATTGGAAGTCCCGCAGTACCTGAGGGCTCTCCATCATCATTGGCTCTTTCTTTTGTACCAACAAGATAAGCAACACAGTTATGTGTCGCATCTTTATATTTTTCTTTATAAAAATCAATGGTTTCATTGATTTTTTCTTCATCATTTAAAGGAATGAGCGTACAAATAAATTCTGATTTTTTGATGACTAATGTATGTTGAATTGTTTCTTCAATAGATTTCATTTTTTCACCTTCCGATTTTTATCATAACATAAAACTTTAAAAATAATCTATAATTTGTTATATTATATGAGGAAGAGGTGGAGAGTATGGAAAAAATTGCTATATTAGCGGATAGTGGATGTCAAATTCCTGTAGGTTCAAGAGAAGATGAAGGAATATTTATTGCACCACTTACAATTACTATGGAAGGTAAAAGTTATTTAGATGATTTAGAAATTCATAGTATAGATGTTTTTAAACGTATGGAAAAAGACGATATTATGGTGATGACTTCTCAACCATCAACTGGTTCATTACAAGAAGCAGTTCAAAAAATTAAAGATCAAGGATATAGTCATGTTATTGGTTTACCAATAGCTACAGGTCTTTCTTCTACAATGAATGGGATGAAGTTAGCTTGTGATATGTTAGATATGCCAGTAACATTAGTGGATACAAAAGGAACAGCAAGTAATCATAAGTATCTAATTGAAGTGGCAGCAAAACTTGCAAGTGAAGGAAAATCACCAGCGGAAATTAAAGATATTTTAGAAAAACTTGTTGAAGATTCAGCAACGATTATTATGGTACCTAATTTAGATCATTTAAAAAAGGGTGGTCGTATTACACCAGCTGTTGCAACTCTTGCTGGGCTTTTAAAAATTGTACCTGTTATGAAATTAAATTATGATTTAGGTGGAAAAATTGATAGTTTTGCGAAAGTAAGAACAGTTAAGAAAGCAAATTTAAAAATTATTGATCATATGGTCAATGATTGTAAGGTTAATAATAAAGACTATGTTTTTGCAATTGAACATGTTTTAAGTGAAGGTTTAGCTTTAGAAATGAAACAAAAATTGATTGAACAAATTGGAGAATGTGAAATACTTGTAAGAGAATTACCAGCTGTTGTAGGAGCTCATATGGGTATTGGTGGAATTGGATATCAATACATTAGAAAATACGAAGGGTAATAAGGAGAAAAAGATGACACAAAGAGTAGATACGATAGAAACAGTTGTTGATGTTTTTAATATTGCAATGGATATACAAGAATTGTATTTAAAACAAGGACCTTTTAAACAGCTTTCAATGTCTGAAATGCATGTAATAGAAGCTGTCGATAAAGAACCAAGTCCTTCAATGTCAGCAGTCGCAAATCATTTGAACGTAACCCTTGGGACATTAACTACAGCTGTTAAAAAAATTGTAGAAAAAGGTTTTCTTATTAAAGAAAAGTCTACTCAAGATCAACGTATTTATTATTTAAGATTGACTGATCAAGGAAGAGAAGCATTGAAAGTTCATGAACAATTTCATCATGAATTAGATTCTATCTATAGAAATCGTATTCCTGATGAAAGAGTAGAATGGGTTTTTTCAACGTTAAGTGATATTTATAAAGATCTCGTTGTTTATCGAAATGAATTACTAAAAAGAAAAAATCAAAATAAGTAGTTAGAGTCAACATTATAAGTTGACTTTTTTGTTATATAATAAGTTTAAAGGTGATAAAAAGTGAAGATATTTTCAATAACATATAAAGGTAATATTGATAAAAAAATAACGGTTGATGAATTAAACCAAACAATAGAAAAAATATTTAAAATATTTAATAAAAATGTAACGCATTATGCAATAAGCATTTCAAATAAAAATACAGGTAAAATAAAAAAATATAGAAAAGATAAAAGATTATTAGAAAGTATACAAAATAATCAATTAGAATATATAAGTTTTTTTGCTTTACCTCAAAACTATATAACTGCTGCTTTTGATTATTCTCTTTATATGACTATAAATTATAAAAGGAAACATTTAGCTTTATTTATTAAAGAAAATTTAATAGAAAATAAAAAAATAGAACTTGTAAAGGAAATTTGTAGAAGTTATATGGTCTATCCTTGTATAGAAGAAATATTTACAATGGATAAAGAAGAGACGCCTTTACTATATGTTGAAGAAATAAATCCTATGAGTAGTTTTAAAACATTAGAAATAATATCTAAAAAAATTATCTCTCTTTAGAATAATGAAAAAGAAGTATCATAGCCTATAATAGGTGATAGAATGCTTTGCATACAAAAAAATAGAATTTTAATTAAACATTATCAATTGATTATAACTTTAGAACCAACTATTTTTGAATGTAAAATAGATCAACAAATTATTTCTATAAAAGGAAAAAATATTGAAATACGCTATTATAGTCAAGATGAAGTAATGTTATTAGGTGAGTTTATGTCGATTAATTTTTCATGAATTTAGGCTACGATTATATTGTTGTAGAAACTTATGATATTCTTTCGTTTTTAAAACAAGCAAAAAGACATCAACTCACACTTTTTCAATTACGTCAACTTGATGAAATGCATTATTCGTTTTATGTACCGATTTATCAAAGATATCTTACTTATTCTATGCATTTACCAATTCAAAAAAGTATTGGTTTACTTCATTATCTATTGCTTATTTTTAAGTTTCCACAACTGATTTTTACAATAGCATTTACGCTTACTTTGTTTATTCTTCCCCAGTATCTTTATGGATACAAAATTCAAGGAACTATGCCTTTTGTTAATCAATCTCTTCAAAAAGATCTTAATAATCAAATTAAAATGATTCATCCTAAATTATCTTATCAACAAATTAACCAACTATATGATTCTTTAAAGAAAAAATATCAAAAACAAATAGATTACTTAAATATCTATCAAATAGGAAGTATTTTACATGTAGAATATACACCAGCAAGCCATAATCAAAAAACAGTATTAAAATATCAAGATTATATTGCTAAAAAAGATGGTGTGATTTATAAATTAAATGTTGAACAGGGAAATATTCTAGTTAAAGTCAATCAGTATGTAAAAAAGGGAGATGTTTTGATTTCTCATCAAATAGAAGATACTTCTAAAAAGATAAAAATGATACCAACAAAAGGAAGCGTAGAAGCTTATACGTATTATTTTATAGAAGCTTCTTCATTAAATATTAAAAATAAAGATGCTTTTGCTTATTTGCTTTTTAAAATAAGAAGTCAATTGCCAAAGGATGTAAAAATTGACAGGGAAAAAGTACTATCATATGATATAATAGAAAAGAAATATGTATTAAAGATGCAATATGTTTTTATAGAAAATATTGCTGTTAGGGAGGATTCATGAAAGAAATTGTTAAGTTAGAAGCTTATAACATTGAACAACTTGTTAATTTATCTGGAGTTAAAGATGAAAACTTAGAAGTTTTAGAAGATCATTTTCAAGTTGAGATTTCTTTAAGAGGAGATGAAATGTCAATTGTTGGAGATCAACAACAAATTGAAAAAACAAAGAAAGTTATTTATTCTTTGTTAAAATTAATTGTTTCGGGTGTTTCCATTTCTAGAAGAGATGTCATTTATGCTCAAAAACTTGTAGAAAAAGATAAATTAGATCAATTATCTGAACTTTACCATATAAAAATTGCTAGAACCTATAATGGAAAGCTTATTTATCCTAAAACATTAGGACAAAAAAGTTATTATTATGCTTTAAAAAATAATGATGTAGTTTTTGGAATAGGTCCTGCAGGAACAGGTAAAACCTATTTAGCGGTTGTTTTTGCAGTAGCTGCTTTAAAAAATAATGAAGTTAAAAAAATTATTTTAACAAGACCAGCTGTTGAAGCAGGAGAAAACTTAGGATTTTTACCAGGAGATTTAAAAGAAAAAGTAGATCCATATTTACGTCCTTTATATGATGCTTTATATGATATGTTAGGTGTTGAACAAACTGAAAAACTCATGGAAAAAGGAGTCATTGAAATTGCTCCTCTTGCCTATATGAGAGGACGTACATTAGAAGATGCTTATGTTATTTTAGATGAAGCACAAAATACAACAGATAATCAAATGAAAATGTTTTTAACACGTTTAGGTTTTAGATCAAAAATGATTGTGACAGGAGATGTTTCACAAATTGATTTACCACGAAATACAACTTCTGGACTTATTCGTGCGTTAGATATTTTAGAAGGGGTCAAAGGAATTTCATTTATTCATTTATCAGCTATGGATGTAGTAAGACACCCAGTTGTTCAAAGAATAATTGAAAGATATGATGGGAATAATGAATAAAATATTATTAATTGAAGATGATATGTCAATCAATAAAATACTTGCCTATGAACTTAAAAAGAAAGGATATAGTGTAGATAGTTTATATGATGGAAAAGAAGCTGTAGCAAGAATTTTAGATAATGATTATGATCTTGTTTTAATTGATTGGATGTTACCTTATAAAGATGGTGTATCGATTATCAAAGAAGTAAGACAAAATGATTATGTAAAACCACTTATTTTATTAACAGCACGTAGTGAACAGGAAGATATTATTAAAGGATTAGAAGCAGGGGCAGATGATTATTTAACAAAGCCATTTCAATCTGCTGTCTTAATAGCAAGAATTGAAGCTCATTTAAGAAGACATCATAAGCATTTTTTAGATGAGATTAAATTTGAAAATGTTATTATGAATACTAAAAATCGAGAAGTAACGATTGATGACCATCTTATTGTTCTTACAAAAGTTGAATATGATTTATTAAAAATGTTTATGGAGCATCCTCAAGAAGCTGTTTCTAGAGAAACGTTATTACAATCTATTTGGGGATTTCAATATGATGGAGATACGCGTATTGTAGATGTTCATGTATTTAAATTAAAAGGGAAGTTGAAAGGAAGTAGACTTTCTTTTAAATCTGTAAGAGGAGTTGGATATAAGTTGGTGAAAAGAGATGACTAAAGGTTATTTAAAAGTTTTATTAATGGGATTTTTAGCGTTATTGCTTTGTTATTTTAATAGAGATTATAGTCTTTATATTATGATTCTTTTTATTTTTGTTTGTGCTATTAATGCCTATCAATTAGAAAGTCATTATCAACGAATGGGACGTTTTTTTCAAAGAGAAAGAGATAATGAATTAAAAGAAGTTGAAATTGAAAATAAATATCATGAAAAAATATTAAGTCAATTAATTCGTTCAATGAATTTACCAATGTTATTTATTGATAAAGAAGGGAAAATAGCTTTTACTAATCAAAGCTTTAGAAAAGGTTTTGAAATACCTCATTTAAAAGGAAGATACTATAAAGATATTTTTGTAGGTGAGATGCTTAATTTAGTTGATCAATGTTATGTTTTTGAAAGACCATTATCGTCAATTGTTAAAATACAATCAAGATATTATCAAGTAGAATCTTCACCTGTTTTTTCTGATAAAGAGCATCTTATCTTTGATGGAACAATTGTTTTATTTACGGATGTTTCTAAAATGAAGGAAATTGAAGATATGCAAAAACAATTTTTATCAGATGTTTCTCATGAGCTTAAAACACCAATGTCAGCAATTATTGGAAGTGTAGAGATTTTAAAAAGAGACGGTTTAGAATCACCAGAAATCTTTCAAGAATTCATGGATATTTTATTAAAAGAAAGTTATCGTATGCAAAATA
Source organism: Bacteroidaceae bacterium (assembly GCA_963618275.1). Taxonomy (GTDB): domain Bacteria; phylum Bacillota_I; class Bacilli_A; order Erysipelotrichales; family Coprobacillaceae; genus Faecalibacillus. The sequence goes on along the minus strand of CAVESC010000010.1, from coordinate 32,905 downwards.
TCATTAATGATATTTTAGAATTATCACGTTTAGATCAAACAAGAGTTAAATTAGATTTTAAAGAATTAGATGTTAAAGCTGTTGTTAAAGAAAGTCTTGATTTGTTTGAACCAATGGCTAAAGAAAAACATCTTTCACTTATTTATCATAATAAAATAAATCAACCAATTATTTTAGATTATGCAACTGTTAAAACAGTTTTAAGTAATTTTATTTCTAATGCTATTAAATACTCTAATGAAGGAATTATTACAATCAAGACAAAAAAAGAAAATAATACGTTTATTTTAAGTGTACAAGATGAAGGAATGGGAATACCTAAAAATAAGCTAAATTATATTTATGATCGATTTTATCAAGTTGATAAGTCAAGAAGTTCAAAGATATCAACAGGATTAGGTCTAAGTATTGTTAAAAAAATTGTTGAATTGAATCAAGGAACAATCGATGTTGAAAGTACTTTAGGAATAGGTTCGACTTTTACTGTCAGATTACCTATAAATCCCAAAGTTTCCCACAATGAGGATATAATTTAGACATAATTATTTTTTATGATAATACCATCAAAGGAGGAAAGTAATATGAATGAAGATAATAACAATAATTTTATATTAGTTGATGAAAATAAATCTAAAGAAAAGAAATGGAAAAAAATAGTAAAGATTTTATTAGTTGTTGCTATTGTTTGTTCCTTTGCGATGAATGGATATGTTTTTTATAACATGATGTCATCATCAAGTGATAGTACAGCATCAGTAACAAATAAGGGAACAGTTAAACAAGTAAATTATGATGTTAAAACTGATACAACAAGCGTCGTAAAAAAAGTAAGCGATAGTGTTGTAGGAGTAGTTGTTTATCAAAATACAACAAACAATGTATTTGGATTTGGTAATACAAATTCAAGTTCTTCTAGTGAAACACAATCTGGAAGTGGTAGTGGGGTCGTTTATGATCAAACTGGTAAATATACTTATATTATTACTAATCACCACGTTATTGATGGAGCAAACAAAGTACAAGTTGTATTCTCAAATGGTGAATATGTTGATGCTGAAGTTGTAGGTAGTGATGAATATAGTGATGTTGCTATCTTACGTTGTCAACCAAACTTTGATGTTAGTGTTATTGATTTAGGAGATTCTGATTTATTAGATAAAGGAGAAACAGTTCTTGCTATTGGTTCACCTTTAGGAATCCAATATTCAGGAACAGTTACTCAAGGTATTGTTTCAGCAACAGATCGTACAGTTTCTGTTGATTTAAATGATGATAATGTTGATGATTGGGATATGAATGTTATCCAAACAGATGCAGCTATCAACCCAGGTAATAGTGGTGGAGCTCTTGTTAATATGAAGGGTGAACTTGTAGGAATTACAAATATGAAGTTCTCTGATGAAAGTGTTGAAGGTATGGGCTTTGCAATTCCTATTAATGATGTTATTACAGTTGCTGAACAAATTCGTACAAATGGTAAAGTATCACATCCTGTTATTGGTATTTCAGGAGTTTCATTAAATGATTATTCTTCATATGAACTTCAAAGATATGGTGTTAAAGTATCTGTTGATGAAGGTATCTATGTTGTAAAACTTACAGCTGATGGTGCTGCAAGTAAAGCTGGAATTCAACAAGGTGATGTTATTGTTAAATTAGATGGTAAAGATATTACCACATATAAATCATTCTTAACTGCACTTTATTCGCATAAAGCAGGAGATAAAGTAAAAGTAGTTGTTAACCGTAGTGGCAGTGAAAAAACAATTGAAGTGACACTTCAAGAAAAATAAGAAAATCAAAGGCATGAAAGATTACTTTTGTAATCTTCATGCTTTTTTTTATTTGAAAAAAAAGCAAAGAAATGATATTATACAAGTGGTTAGCAAATGCTAACTTGATGTGTGCTTCATGTGGGATATAAATAGGAGGAGAATGTAATGAAAAACAAATTTATAAAGAAAGTTCTAGCGTTTCCTGTTTCACTATGTATGATTTTTCCAAATGTGTTAGGAGTTTATGCAGTAGATAATGAAATGCCAGAAAATTATCCTGTTTCAGTACAAAGTAATGAAACAAGCAAACATACTTATACAGTAAGATATCATTTAGATGGAAGTGACAAGGTCAAAGAAGTAACAAAGACAGTAGCAGCAGAAAGCTACAGCAGTACATTGTATTCAAGACCATTCCAAGTAGAAGATACAAAGACAAGATTGGAACAAGGATATAAATGGATCGGATGGTCAACAAAAGAAAATGCAACAGAAGCAGAATATACATTGGGACAAAAAGTAACAATGACAGCAGAAAATCCAGAATTGGATCTATATTCAGTATATGCACCATTGGATCAAGCAGAGTTCAATGTAGTTGTGATGTATAAAGATGGAGAAACAACAACATTGTCAAAAGCGACAAAAGCATCAGTGACATGTAAGAACTGGTCAATAAGTCATCCAGAAAGTGGATCAATGCATGAAAGTACAGTAAAAGAAGTATATGAAGCAGCAACAAAAGCGGCAAGCATCAAATCAGGATACAAACTAAAGGGAATGGCATTAAATGATAAAGGGGAACTAAAAGAAATCGATACATCAAGAATTGATTTTTCAAAGAACTCAACATTCTATTTAGTAGCTGAAAAGATACCAAATACAACTTATACAGTAAGATATCATTTAGATGGAAGTGACAAGGTCAAAGAAGTAACAAAGACAGTAGCAGCAGAAAGCTACAGCAGTACATTGTATTCAAGACCATTCCAAGTAGAAGATACAAAGACAAGATTGGAACAAGGATATAAATGGATCGGATGGTCAACAAAAGAAAATGCAACAGAAGCAGAATATACATTGGGACAAAAAGTAACAATGACAGCAGAAAATCCAGAATTGGATCTATATTCAGTATATGCACCATTGGATCAAGCAGAGTTCAATGTAGTTGTGATGTATAAAGATGGAGAAACAACAACATTGTCAAAAGCGACAAAAGCATCAGTGACATGTAAGAACTGGTCAATAAGTCATCCAGAAAGTGGATCAATGCATGAAAGTACAGTAAAAGAAGTATATGAAGCAGCAACAAAAGCAGCAAGTATCAAATCAGGATACAAATTAAAAGGAATGGCATTAAATGATAAAGGGGAACTTGAAGAAATCGATACATCAAGAATTGATTTTTCAAAGAACACAACATTCTATTTAGTAGCTGAAAAAGTTGAAGAAGTTATTGAACCAGGAAATAAAGATGAAGATAAAAATGATCAAGATACATCTAAAGATGAAATTAAAACAGATGTAAAAAATGATGATAGCAATAAAAAACAAGAACAAGGATCTGTTAAAACAGGTGATCAAACAGCATTATTGTTCAATGTTTCATTATGTGTTTTATCTTTATTGGTAATTCTTTCTCTAAATAGAAAGATGAAAAAATATTAATTCTATATTGTTATTAAATATTGATATAAGATTATGCTTAAAAAGATATTGCTAGAAGCAATATCTTTTTTTATAATAATTGTAGAATAATTGAAAGAGGAATTATATGAAAATAGGTATTTTTGATTCAGGAATAGGTGGTTTATCAGTGTTGTATGAAGCAATGCAACTTTTGCCTCATGAACAATTTATATATTATGCTGATGAAAAACATGTTCCTTATGGGGAAAAGACAAGAGAAGAAATTATCGGTTATGTAGATGAAATTATTCAATTTATGATTGAACATGATTGTAAGGCAATTGTCATTGCTTGTAATACAGCAACAAGTGCAGCAGTTGCTTTGATGAGAAAAAAATATGATATTCCTATTATTGGAATGGAACCTGCAGTTAAAAAAGCAGTTGATTTATATGGAAATCAAAAGGTCTTGGTTTGTGCTACACCGATTACAGTTAAAGGTAAAAAGATGTTGGATTTGGTAGAAAGAGTTGATAAGGATCATTTAGTTGATTTGGTTGCTTTACCAAAGCTTGTACGTTTTGCTGAAAAGCAAGAATTTAATAGTGATGAGGTATTAGCTTATTTAAAAGAAGCACTTTCAATGTTTCCTTTTGAAGAATATGGATCTCTTGTTTTAGGATGTACACACTTTAATTATTTTAAAGATAGTTTTCATCAATTGTTACCACATGTTCATTTATTAGATGGTAATAGGGGAACTATTAATTATTTAATGAAAAATATTGAATTAGAAAATTTAGAAAGTTCTGTTGAATATTATTATTCTGCTAAAAGAGTAAGTGGTGAAGAATTAAAACGTATTGAACGTTATTTAGAACGTTTAAAAAATATGAAAGATATAGGTAAATAAAATGGTAAAAGCAATTTTTTTTGATATTGATGGAACATTGGTTAGCTTTAAGAATCATCAGATTCCTAAATCTACATTTGATGCTTTATATAAATTAAAAGAAAATGGAATTAAGCTTTTTATAGCAACAGGAAGAGGGAAAGATGGATTAGATGTTTTAAATGATTTTCCTTTTGATGGTTATATTACTTTAAATGGACAATATTGTTATACTGATGATCAAGTTATTTATTCAAATACAATCAAAAAAGAAGATCTACAAGCTTTATTAGATTATTTAAAAGATCATCAAATTCCTTGTGGTTTTACAGAAGAAAATACAAAATACTTTAATTATCGTGATGAACGTGTTGACGCCATTCATGCAATTACTCATAATGATGATCATCCTGCAGGAGATTGCAGACATGTCATCGATAAAGCTATTTATCAAATCATGTGTTTTGTAGATGAAGATGAAGAAAAAGAAATTTTAAGTCATATGCCTCATTGTATATCTGCAAGATGGCATCCAACTTTTTGTGATATTTCACCAATTGGTGGTACTAAACAATTAGGAATTGATAAATTTTTAGAATACTATGGACTTGATTTAAAAGATACGATGGCTTTTGGTGATGGTGGTAATGATAAACAAATGTTACAACATGTTTCACTTGCAATAGCAATGGGTAATGCTGGTGATGAGTTAAAAAGTATCGCGGATTTTGTAACAAAGGATGTAGATGATGACGGTATTGCCTACGCTTTAAAACATTATGGCTTGATAGACCTTTAAAAATAATAGAAATAGTTATATAATAAAGAAGCAATAAAATAATACTTCAGGGCAGAGTGAAATTCTCTACTGGCGGTAAACTCCGCGAACCGATGATGGTCGAACTGGTGAAATTCCAGTAGCAACAGTTATAGTCTGGATGGAAGAAGTGTTTTTTGTCATATTTTTATATACAAAAACGTACCTCGAAGTTTATTTTAGGTGCGTTTTCTTTGTTTAAGGAGGTATATAAAAATGAGTACAAAGAAAATAACAACAGTAGGGATGCTTTGTGCAATGGCAATGATTGTCAATGTCTTTATTTCATTTCCAATTGTACCAGCAGTATCTTTTTTAAGATATGATCCCAAAGATATTTTAATTGTTATTGGAGGATTTATCTATGGACCAATGACATCGTTATTAATGAGTTTTATTTGTTCAATTTTTGAAATTATGTTAAAGGGAGGTAATATTTTAGATGTTTTAATGAATATGGTTTCAACATGTTCTTTTGCGTGTATGGCAGCGTTTATGTATAAAAAGGTACATAATCAAAAAGGAGCTGTTTTAGGACTTGTAGCAGGGGTTATTTGTACAACTGTTTCAATGCTTATTTGGAACTATATTATTACACCGATTTATTATGGTATGCCAAGAAGTGCTATTGTACCAATGTTACTTCCAGGAATCTTACCTTTTAATTTAATTAAAGCAACGATGAATGCAGCTATTGTCTTTTTCTTATATAAACCAATTGTTCAAATATTAAGAAGAAGTCATTTAGTTGAAAAATCTGATCGACAAGGAAATGTCTATAAAGGATATGTTGTTGTTATAGGTGTTATTTTAGTAACAATGGTTTTATTTATTTTAGGATATCAAGGGATTATATAAGGAGAAATGTATATGGAATTTTTAGAAGCAACAAAAATCATGAAACAAAAAATGGGGGATTGGAAAATTATGGCACTTGCTAGTTGCGTAGATAATTATCCAATGGTGAGAAATGTAAGTTGTCTTTTTTATAATGATAAGATTTATTTTAAAACAGATAAGAATTTTAGAAAAACACAACAATTATTTAAAAATAATCGTGTAGCAATGTGTTTTAATGGAACACAAGTTGAAGGAATTGCTATTAATAAAGGTTTGGTTGTAGATGAACCAGGAAGAATTTTTGAAAAGAAGTATAAAGAATATTTATGGCAAAGTTATAATGCTTATTCACACGTTGATAGTGAAATTTTAATTGAAGTGACTCCTGAGTTTGTAGAAATTTGGGATGAAGATGAAAATCGTAATGCTTTTCAATTGTTTATTGATTTTAAAAATAAAACAGTTGAATATAAACCTTACGATTAAAGAAATCATATTATTTGATTTCTTTTTTTGAAGTGTTAGAATAAATATGAAAAGAAAGTCTTCAGGGCAGGGTGTAATTCCCGACCGGTGGTGATAGTCCACGAGCAGATGCAGAAAAGGTGAAATTCCTTTACCGATAGTTAGAGTCTAGATGGAAGAAAGACATTTTTTTAATAATGTTTTTAGTCATGGAGATTAGTATTTTCATGATATTTTTTTATTTTGAAGGAGAATTATTATGGAAAGTACTAAGACACAAAAAATGGTTTTAGCAGCAATGCTTGCTGCTTTAGGGATGATTTTAAATCTCATTGAGATTCCTTATCCCTTTGCTCCTTGGTTAAATCTTGATTTATCAGAAATTGTTGTTCTTGTAGCAATTTCTACTTTAGGATTTATGCCAGCATTATTTGTATGTATTTGTAAATTTGTTGTTTCTATTTTATTTAAAGGACCAGTAGGACCAATGGCAATAGGTCAAATCGCAGCATTGATTGCATCACTTTCAATTTGTATGACTTATTCATTGCTTGCTAAAAAGATTGATCCAGAAAAGAATTTAAAAAATTATTTTTTAGATATGGTTTTAACAATGTTTGTTTTTGCTTTTATTATGTTTGTCATTAATTATTTCTTTGTGACACCTACTTATTTAATGCAAAAACCTACATGGTATACTCATTTACCATTTGCAATAGATATTCAATCATTTAATCAACAATATGGATCAAATATTTCAATTCCTGCATTTTTATCTTTTTTATCACCTTATGGACAAGCAATCTTCATTATTTATTTTCCATTTAATTTCATTAAAGGAATTATTACAGGCATTGTTTATTATCTTGTAAGGCCAGTTGAAAGAAGATTTAAAAATAAATATATTCAAGAAGCTTAGGCTTCTTTTATTTTTTTATAAAGATTATTATGCTATAATATCATGGGATGGTGGGAAAATGACGTATTCAAGAGTAAAAAAGTATCAACAATTAAGAGATGGACTTAAAGAAGAAGTTGGTATTTCTAAAGAAAAATATGTTGAAACGGTTCAAACGGAAGATGAAGATGATGATTTTTTATCATTTATGAAAAATGATGATGAAAAAGAAGTGAATTTAGAAGATACTTTGACTGAACCAAAGACATTTGAACAAATGAGAGAAGAAGGTTCTGCTGAACTTGATAAAGCACTTAAAAGTGCTAAAGAAACTGTTGGTAAACAGGATGAATATAATACAAGAATGGATATTTTAAATAAAATTAGAGAACCTGAAAAGCATACAATCAAAATAGATTCTGTTGAAAGCTATGCTACTGAAGAATTTGCTAAAGGAATGTTTGTAGGCAATGAAGTTGAAGAAAAGCCAAAAGAAAAAATGACTTTTATGGAAAAATTAGCAGCTATGTCACCTGAAGAAGATGCTAAAAAAGCTGAAGAATTTTTACAACAAGAATCTAATGAATTAGAAGAAAAACAAGAAGATGTTCAAGAAGAACTTGTAGAAACTATCGAAGAACCAATAGAAATATTTGAAGAAAATAATGTTTCTATAGATGAAAAAGATGAAGTAATAGAAAATAAAAAAGAAAGTAAAGTTGTTAAAATCATGAATATGATTATTGTCATTTTAGTGATTGTTTTTGTTGCTTTACTGGGAATTATTTTATATCAAAGTTTTTTTAACTAAGGTATTCCTTAGTTTTTTTAGGAGGAGGTTTATTTTATGAAGAAAAAAATTTCAATTGCAATTGATGGACCTAGTGCTGCAGGAAAAAGTACGATTGCAAAAATGGTTGCTAAAAAGGAAAATTTCATTTATATTGATACGGGTGCAATGTATCGCTCAGTTGCATTTTATTGTATAAAAAATCAAATTGATTTAAATGATGAACAAGCAGTTGAAAAAGCAATTTCAAATATTCAAATACGTCTAACATCTGATAATAAGGTCTTTTTAAATGATGAAGATGTCAGTCTTCAAATTAGAACAGATGAAGTTTCACTTGGAGCTAGCTGTGTTTCAAAATATCAAGCTGTTAGAGCATTTTTAGTTGATGAACAAAGAAAAATGGCAGAAACAGGAAATGTTATTTTAGATGGTAGAGATATTGGAACTGTTGTTTTACCACATGCAGATTTAAAAATTTATCAAATAGCAAGTGTAGAAACACGTGCTAAAAGACGTTATTTAGAAAATAAAGAAAGAGGCTTAGAAGCTGATTTAGAAACAATCAAAAAGGAAATTGAACAAAGAGATTATCAAGATATGCATCGTGCTATTTCACCACTTAAAAAAGCAGAAGATGCGATTGAACTTGATACTTCAAATATGACATTAGAAGAAGTTGTTGATCAAGTGTTAACTTTAATTAATAAAGCAAAGGAGGAATAATATGGCAGGTGTAGTTGCGATTGTTGGTCGTGCGAATGTTGGAAAATCAACTATTTTTAACCGTATGGTTGGAGAAAGAATATCAATTGTTGAAGATGTTGCAGGTGTTACAAGAGACCGTATTTATGCAAAAGCTTCATGGCTTACTAAAGAATTTAGTGTAATTGATACAGGAGGTATTGAATTAGAAAATGCTTCTTTTACAACACAAATTAAAATGCAAGCAGAAATTGCGATTGAAGAAGCAGATGTTATTGTATTTGTTGTCAATGGTCGAGAAGGTATTACTAAAGAAGATGAATATGTTGCACGTCTTTTACAAAAATCAAGAAAACCAATTATTTTAGCTGTTAATAAAATTGATGATAATCAATTTAGAGATTATATATATGAATTTTATGCATTAGGTGTTGGAGATCCTATTCCTGTGTCTGGTTCACATGGGATTGGAATTGGAGATTTATTAGATCAAATTATTAATCAATTAGATTTACAAGATGAAGAAACTAATGAAGATGAAATCAGTTTTTCAATTATTGGTAGACCTAATGTTGGTAAATCATCTCTTACAAATGCTATTTTAGGAGAAGAACGTGTCATTGTTTCTAATATTGAAGGAACAACACGTGATGCAATTGATACGCCTTTTGTTAAAGATGGACAAAAATATCGTGTTGTAGATACAGCAGGGATGAGAAAAAAAGGTAAAGTTTATGAAAATATTGAAAAATATTCGATTTTAAGAGCTTTAACATCAATTGAAAAAAGTGATGTTATTCTTGTTGTAATTGATGGTGAAACAGGAATTAGAGAACAAGATAAACATGTTGCTGGATATGCTCATGAAGCAGGTAAAGGTGTTGTTATTGTTTATAATAAATGGGATCTTGTTGATAAAGATGAAAAAACAATGCAAAAGAAACAAAAAGAAATCTATGAACAATTTAAATATTTAGATTATGCACGTATTGTTTTTACATCAGCTAAAACAGGACAAAGAGTAGATCAAATTTTCCCATTAATTCAAGAATCCTATGAAAATTCTAGAAAACGTGTACAAACAAGTGTTTTAAATGATGTTTTAGTGGATGCGCAATTAATGAATCCAACAACAACATTTAATGGCGGAAGATTAAAAATCTTTTATGCAAATCAAGTGGCAGTTTGTCCACCAACATTTGTTTTATTTTCAAATGATCCACAATATTTACATTTCAGTTATAAACGTTATTTAGAAAATAGATTACGAGAAGCATTTGGGTTTGAAGGAACACCAATTCATATTATTTGTAGAAAGAGAGACTAGAAGTCTCTTTTTTTAACGTTTGTTATTTTTTTACATAGTATATAGTGGTGATAGTATGAAGGATAGGGATTTACTTGTAGAACGTGTTTCTAAAAAAACAAATGTGAAAAAGGAAGATATTTTTAAACTTGCTAATGATTTACAAAAGAAAGATTTGAATAATGAAAGGGATATGAGAGATTTTATTCAAACAGTAGCAAGAGTGACGAACCAATCTTTAGATCAAAGGAAGATTAATAAGTTAATTAAAATCATGCAAAATAAGGATGTTTTAAATGATGTTGAAAAAATGATTTAAAATAGTGTTGATTTAGTTAAAGTTTTTGTTATAATGGAGAAGAACTTCATTATAAAGTGAAAAATGTTGTTTTAGGCCATTTTTAGATTGACTTATGATGTGAGTTTCTATATAATAGATTTTGCGGTTATGGAAAGGTGATTAATATGAAGTATAGTTTGCAGTGGATTATTAAACACAAAGGAACATTTGATTTTGAAGAAGAGATAACTTTTCCATGTGAAATGTTTGAAAAGTATGCTCATATTAACGGCCTTAAAGACGTCATCGTCTCAGGTACCGGGAATCTAGATACAAGAGATAAACGATTATATGTTGATTTAAATATTAAGGGAACAATGATTCTTCCGTGTGCGTTAACGTTGGAAGATGTTGATTATCCATTTGATATCGATTCGACGGAAGTATTTTCATTTGAAAAGCCTGATCCGCTTGAAGACGTTCATGAAGCTAAAAAAGATGTTGTTGATTTTACTCCAGTCGTATTTTCAAACATCATGTTGGAAGTTCCTATGAGGGTCGTAAAAGATGATGCTAATATCAAGGAATCAGGTAAGGGTTGGAAGATACTCGATGGTCAAGAGGATAAGAATGAAGAATACATTGATCCAAGGTTAGCAAAATTGAAAGATTATTTTAAACAATAGGAGGATATAAAGATGGCAGTACCATTTAGAAGAGTTTCTAGTACAAGAAGAAATAAAAGAAGAACACATGATAAATTATCTGCACCAACTTTAGTTGTATGTCCAGAATGTGGAGAATACAAAATGTCTCATAGAGTTTGTAAACATTGTGGAACTTACAAAGGTGTAAAAGTAAAATAAGGAAAAGGTCACCCAGAAGGGTGATTTTTTTTATACTTTTTTATTCACAAAAATTGTGAACTATCCAATTTTATTCACAGCTATTTATTGAACAAGTATATTAAAAAGTATATAATAGTGGTACGAAGTGGAATAAATAGCATAAAAGTGGAACAAAGTGGGTGATAAGTGTGTTCATGGGTGAATATAAGCATACGATTGATGCAAAAGGACGTTTGACGATTCCATCTAAGATTAGAAATCAATGTCAAGGGTCTATTTATGTTACTCGTGGACTTGATGGTTGCCTTGCTTTTTATACAAAAGAAGAATGGGATCCATTTTGTAAAAAACTACTTTCTTTACCTTCTAATAAAAAAGATGTTCGTAAAGCTATTCGTTTTACCATTTCAAGTGCATGTGAATGTGAATTTGATAAATTAGGAAGAATTAATATTCCTACAAATTTACGTACTTTAGCACATTTAGAAAAAGAATGTGTTGTTATTGGAGCGGGAAATCATGGTGAAATATGGTCACTAGAAAGATGGAACGAATACTATAATGACAATCAAGAAAGTTATGATGATATTTTAGAATCTTTAGATGATTTTAGTTTATAGGAGGCTTTTGAATGTTCAACCATGTTACAGTTTTATTAAATGAAGCAGTTGAAGGATTGAATGTCAAACCAGATGGTATCTATGTAGACTGTACACTTGGAGGAGCTGGTCATTCAAGTTTAATTTTAAAACAGTTAACAACAGGCCATTTGTACTGTTTTGATCAAGATATTCATGCAATTGAAGCTGCAAGAGAACGATTAGAAAAAATAGGAAATCAATTTACAATTATTCAATCAAATTTTAAGAATTTAAAAAATGAACTCCATCTTCGTGGTGTAGAACATGTAGATGGAATTTTATTTGATTTAGGAGTTTCGTCACCTCAGTTTGATGATGGAGCTCGTGGATTTAGTTATAACTATGATGCAAGATTAGATATGAGGATGAATCAAGATGCATCATTGGATGCACATTATATTGTTAATCATTATAGTTATGAACAACTTGTAGAGATATTATATAAATACGCAGATGAAAAATTTGCTAAACAAATTGCTAGAAAAATTGAAAAGGAAAGAGAAAATCATCCAATTGATACAACTTTTCAACTTGTAGATATTATTAAAGAAGCAATTCCTGCTTATGCAAGAAGAAAAGGTGGTCATCCAGCAAAACGTACTTTTCAAGCACTTAGAATAGCAGTTAATGATGAATTAAATGTTTTTGATATTGCTTTAAAAGATGCTTTAGATCTTTTAAATTTAAATGGAAGAATATCGGTTATTACTTTCCATAGTTTAGAAGATAAAATATGTAAATATACATTTAACGAAGTTTCAAAATTAAAAGATGTTCCTAAAGGATTACCGGTTATTCCTTTAGAAATGCAACCTAAATTTAAATTGGTTAATAGAAAACCAATTCTTGCATCAGATGATGAACTTACTCATAATCATCGTGCACATTCAGCAAAACTAAGAGTTATAGAGAGGGTTATTTTATGAAAAAGAGAAAGACAGGATTTGAATCTTTTGCACAAGTGTTTTTAATTGTAACAATTGTTGTTTTTGTTTTTGGCATTATTATGGTTAAATCAGTTGAATCTTCATATAATAGAACTATTCAAAAATTACAAAGTGAAATTGATACACTCGAATCAGATGTAGATAGCTTACAAATGCAAAAACAAGAATTAGTTTCATTTAATCGTGTTGCTGAAGTAGCAACTTCTAAAGGATATACTTATCAAAATGATGCGACAGCATCTACAACAGGAGCTCAACAATAATGAAGAAATACACAAGTGCAAAGGTAACAGGCATTATTTTTGCAGTGATTATTTTTTCTTTGGTTGTTAATATTTTATATTTAGGGGCAACGGGTAAACACTTGATCAGTGGAGAAAACATTGCCTCTTTTGCGAAAAATAGAAGTAAAAAAGAAGTTGTTGAATATGCTCAAAGAGGGCAAATTTACACAAGTGATCATGAAAAAGTTGCTGTAAATGTCAAAAAGTATAAAATTGTTTTAGTGCTTTCATCTCAAAGAACGGGTTATGGTAAAAAAGCTGCATATATTAAAGATATTAATAAAACAGCGAGTCAAATTGGACCTATTTTAGGAATGGATGTTAATGAATTGACTCAAAAATTGCAAAAAGCAAAAGATGAAGGACGTTATCAAATAGAACTAGGAACAAAAGGAAATAACCTTTCAGCAGCTGTTAAAAAACAAATAGAAGATTGTAAACTTACAGGAATTGAATTTATTGAGTCTAACTCTAGATATTATCCTTTAGGAGATTTTTGTAGTTATGTTGTAGGATATGCTAAGAGTTATAATGATCAAAGTGTTAAAAAAATGGTTGGTGAAATGGGCTTAGAGTTATCTTATGATAAGCAATTAAAAGGTAAAAATGGTTATAAAGTTTATCAAACAGATGCCAATGGTTATGCTTTAGTAGATGGAACTTTAAGAGAAAAAGATCCAACCGATGGTAATGATATCTATTTGACAATTGATAGTAGTCTACAAAGAAATTTAGATTATATGATGGCTAATGCTTATAAAGAAAGTGGTGCAGAAGTTGTTACTGCTGGAGTAATGGAAATTAAAACGGGTAAAATTTTAGCAATGTCCACATATCCATCATTTAATCCAAATGAAAGAAATATTTCAACGTTTAATAATTATTTTTTAGAAGGAACAATTGAATGTGGTTCAGTTTTTAAACCATTTATTTATGCTGATTCTATTGAAGAAGGTAAATATGATCATAATGCTTATTATAATTCAGGAAGTTATAATGTTTATTATGGAAATAAACTTGTAACAACTATTAAAGATCATAATGGTGGTCAAGGTTGGGGAACGATTACCTATGATCAAGGTTTATATCATTCAAGTAACGTGGCTATTTGTAACTTATTGGATAAAGGCTATGTAACAAAAGATGTTTTAACAGAAAAATTAAATGATTTAGGCTTTTTCCAAAGTGATACGATGGATGGACTTACATGTTCTGCTTCGATTAACGCATATACTAGAAAGAATGCTGGAAGACTAGAATATTTAACTACTGGTTTTGGACAAGGGTCTACTGTAACACCTTATCAGTTATTAAAGGCTTATAGTGTTTTTGGAAATGATGGAAAAACAGTACAACCCCATGTGGTAGATAAAATCGTAAATCCTCAAACAAATAAAGTTGTTTATCAAGCAACTCCAAAATATTCAAAACAAATCTTTTCAACCAATACAATTAATCAAGTAAAAGATTTAATGTTAGGTGTCATAGAAGATGAACAAGGAACAGGTAAAACTTATCGTTTAGATAATGGTGTTCGTATGATTGGTAAAACAGGTACTGGACAAGTTGTTGAAAATGGTGGTTATAGTACATCTTTATATATGCATTCTTTTATTGGGATTGCACCATATGATGATCCTCAAGTTGTTATGTTTTTGACTTTTAAATCTGGTGATTCTTATGCACAGTATATGCCAAATATTGTTAAGCAAACAATGAATGAGGCAATTCAAGTTGTTAATAGATATAATGTAAAAAATACAAATTCACTTGATCAAAGTTATACATTAGATTCATATACAAATCAATCTGTTAATTATGTAAAATCTAAATTAGAATCAAAATCATTTAATGTTCAAGTTATCGGTAATGGAAGTTCAGTAGTTGATCAATATCCTCTTGCTAAAAGTAAAGTTACTAGTGGAGACAAGATTTTTATTAAAACAGAGGGCAAAGATATAACACTTCCTAATTTAGTTGGATGGTCTAAAAAAGAAGTACAAACTTATGCTTCGCTTGCTGGTATTCAATTAACATTGGATGGTACAAATGGTCATGTAACTGCACAAAGTATAGGTGAAAATACGATTATTCATAGTGGTGATAGTTTAACTGTAGCAATATCTTAAAAGAGGAATGATTCCTCTTTTTTTTTCATAATTTGTAGTGGTGAGATTTATGTTGTTTCAACAATCTATCAATAAAATTAAGATCATTAAAATTTGTATTTATCTTATTGTTTTAGCTCTTATTTTTAAAGTAGGGTATATTCAAATCATTGATCGTAAAAATATTTATGATAAAGCATTAGAGTCTTGGCAAAGATCTTTTCCAGTACAGGCTAATAGAGGAAAAATCTATGATCGAAGTGGAAATGTTCTTGCAAGTGATTTAACAACGGCTTCATTAGTGGTAGTACCTAGTCAAATCAAAGATCAAGCAACCACAGCTTTAAAGTTAAGTGAGATTTTAAAGGTTGATATAGATGTTTTAAAAGAAAAATTGAATAAAAAAGTATCAATTCAAAGAATTTCTCCTGAAGGAAGACAGTTGGATAATCAAATTGCTACAAAGATACAAAGATTACATTTATCAGGAGTTTATTTAATTAAAGATACGAAAAGATATTATCCAAGGAATAATTATTTGAGCCATTGTTTAGGTTTTGTAGGAATTGATAATCAAGGATTACTAGGGTTAGAGCTTGAATATGATCAATTTTTAAAAGGTAAAAATGGTTCAATAGATTATTATATGGATGCCAAAAGTCATAATTTAAAAATGTATCCAAGTCATTATACGTATAGTCAAAGTGGAATGAATATTACTTTAACAATTCATAAGGATGTTCAAGATGTAATCGAAAGAGAATTATCAAATGCCTATGATACGTATCAACCAGATGGTATTTGGGCATTAGCGATGAATCCTCAAAATGGAGAGATTTTAGGAATTGCTAGTTATCCTAATTTCAATCCTAATGATTATCAAAATGAGGATAAAAATATTTATAACCAAAATATACCTATTTGGAAAACTTATGAACCCGGATCAACCTTTAAAATTATTACTTTTTCTAGCGCTTTAAATGAAAATTTATTTGATATGGATAAAGATACTTATTATGACAAGGGTTATGAATATGTTTCGGGTGCAAGAATTAAATCTTGGAAAAAAGGGGGACATGGTCTACAGACATTTAGAGAAGTTTTACAAAATTCATCCAATCCGGGATTTGTAGAAATTGGTCGGAGATTAGGGAAAAAGAGATTGTATCAATATGTGCAAAATTTTGGTTTAACTGAAAAAACAGGAATTGATCTACCTGGAGAGTCATGTGGTATTATGTTTGATTACAAAAACTTTCATGAACTCGAACAGGCAACAGTTGCTTTTGGACAAGGTATCTCTGTAACGCCACTACAATTAGTAACGGCTATTTGTGCTTGTGTTAATGGGGGTTATTTGTTGCAACCACATATTTTAAAAGAAATCAGTAATAGTTCTAATAATGAAATTGTTAAAGAAGTTAAAAAGAAAGTTAAAAGACAAGTTATTAAAGAGGAAACTTCTAAAAAAGTAAGGGATGCCCTAGAAAGTGTTGTAACGGATGGAGGAGGTAGAAATGCTTATATAGATGGTTATCGTATAGGAGGTAAAACAGGAACAGCTCAAAAAGTGGTTAATGGAAGCTATGTAGGAGGAGGTTATATTCTTTCTTTTGTAGGAATTGCTCCTATTGATGATCCTCAAATTGTTTTATATATAGCGATGGATAATCCTAAAAACTGTATTCAATATGGAGGAACCACAGTTGCTCCAATTGCTAGAAAGATGTTTTTAGATATATTACCTGCTTTAAATGTTAAAAAAGTAAAATCTCAAAGACAAAAAGCATATTCTATAATGGATAAAAGAACAATTAAAGTAGAAAATTATATTGGTAAAAAAAGAAGTGAAGTACAAAATATATCATTGCGTTTTACTTTTGTAGGTAAGGGTAATAAGGTTATTGATCAATTACCAAGAAAAGGGGAATATGTTGAAGAAGGAGATACGATTGTTATTATGTTGGGAGAGTAATTCTCCTTTTTTATTGCTTTTATTATCGAATATCGATATAATGAAGTTGAGATAAGTATCGATATTCGATAAAGGGGTGAAAAGATGGCTAGAAAAGAATTTGAAACATTAACACCACAAATGTTTTATATCCTGCTTGCACTTTATGATTCATTATGTGGTTTAGAGATTATGGAAAAAGTAAGTGAGATGACCGAAGGAGATGTTAAAGTTGGTGCAGGAACACTTTATGCATTGTTGCCACGTTTTGAAAATATAGGATATATTCAATTATTAAAAGAGGAAAATAAAAGAAAAATATACATAATTACTCAAAAAGGAAAAGAAAGACTTGAATTAGAAAAGGAAAGGATGCAAAAACAAATTATTTTGTTTATGAAAAAGGACTATGAAGATGAAATATAAGTATACATTTTTACGCAATAGATTATTTTATGATGAAATATTGATTCCTTATTTAGATAAAATGTCTAGAAAGGGATGGAATCTTGTATCAATTAATTCATTTTTTAAATTTGAAAAATCTACACAAATTTATAAATATCAAGTTGACTATAATCCGTTAACAGATGATTATTTAGAAATTTTAGATTATTTAGGATATGAACATGTTTGTTGTATGCAAGATATGCATATTTATCGAAACCTTAATTTAGACGTAGAAGATTTATCAAGTGATGAAGATATTTTATGTGAGACAAAATTAAAAATGTTTAAACCTTGGGCAATTGCTATGTGTATTCTTGCAGCTATGATCTTTTATGGGTTTACAAGTTTCTTTTCTTGGATCTATCGCTTTTCATGGGGTTCAATATTTTTACATTTAGATATTTTCTTTAGTGTATTTCTTTTATATGTAGGGTGTTTTTTATGGCTATTTGCTGCTTTAATTATTTATTTAAAGAGGCGTGCTTTAAAGAAAAGAACGTATTCCTATCACAAGTTTAAATATTTAGATGGTTTTGTTCATATATTTTTAGATATTTTAGCTACTTTGATGATTGTAATGTTATTTGTCTTGAAAATGCATCGTTTAAGTACGGTTTTAAGTTTTTTAGGATATTTTATTTTGATTACTTTATTTGCGACAATTATCAATACGAAAATTCCTTTAATTAAAAATTTAATTAAAAAGAAAATAGCAGTGATTGGTGCTGTTGCTCTTTTTGTAGGAGTTTACTATTTTTATAATGAAATTGATTTTTCTAAATTAGATAAACAAGAAGTGACAATTACTTTGCCAAAGAATAGAAATGTAGATGAAAATAATTCAAATCTACTTGTTGATACAACAACCTTTACTCAAAAGATTGGTGAAGATAAGGATGATGGAGAAGATATTTATTCTTTTGAAGGTTATTATCAATGTTTAAATACTTTTGTTTCAAAAAATATTTTTAGAGAATTAGTTCTTGAACGTGAAAGACAAACAAGAATGCCAAGTGATGAAGAGATTGATCGAATTACTGAAGAGAAGAGTTCATGGAGTAGTGATGAAATTGGATATAATACGTATCAATTTGTTTTAAAGAAATACCAACAAGGAAAATCAAAGTATTTTGATCAAGTTGTTAAAGTTGGTCAATATCAATTAGGAATCAAGGGTAAAAAAGTCTTGGTCGTATATGATGAAGATATTGATGATTTTTATCATCATTACATAAATTTTATACAAAAATAATGGAATATTGACAAATTTTTGTAATTATACTATTATAATTTTCAATAATAGAATCAAAGGAGAAATGTAAAAGTGGATTCTGCCCAGATAATGAATATTGTATCATTAGTCGTTTTATTAATTTTATCATCATTGTTTTCTTGTAGTGAAACAGCTTTTTTGTCCGTTAGTAAAATTAAAATTCGTACACTTGCGGAAGAAGGAAATAAAAAAGCAAAATTAGTAGAGTCTTTATTAGATGATCAAGATCGTTTATTAAGTGCTGTTTTAGTAGGAAATAATTTAGTAAATATCGGTGCTTCGTCACTTACAACAGCAACGATCATGGCTATTTTTGGAGATGGGGCACAAACAGTTGCGATTGCTACGGGAATCGTGACATTGTGTATTTTGGTTTTTGGTGAGATTACACCTAAGTCATTTGCTACTCAAAATGCTGATAAATTAGTTTTTGCTTTAGCACCATTTATTCGTTTTGTTTGTGTGATTACTAAACCAGTTGTTTTTGTGTTAAATATTATTACAGGATTTATTATTAAACTTTTAGGTGGTAATCAAGAACATGGTCCTAGTTTAACTGAAGAAGAATTGAAAACCATTGTGACAGTTGGACATGAAGAAGGTGTTTTAGAAAAAGAAGAAAAAGAAATGATTCATAATGTTTTTGAATTTGGAGAAACTGAAATCAAAGAAATTATGACACCACGTATTCATGTTGAAAGTTTACCGGATGATTGTACATATGATGAATTAATGAATGTTTATCATGATGCACAATATTCTAGGTATCCAATACACGACGAATCTTTTGATGAAATTATTGGTGTTTTAAATATGAAAGATTTGTTGTTTATTGACATTGATAAAGAACATTTTGATATTAAAAAATATATGAGAGAAACTTTTGTTGTCTATGAATTTAATCAAGTCAATGATGTTTTTGCTTCAATGAGAAAGGAACATGCGACACTTGCTATTGTTTTAGATGAATATGGGGTAATGAGTGGAATTGTTACTTTTGAAGATATTGTTGAAGAAATCGTTGGTGAAATAGATGATGAATATGATGATACAAGTGATGATATTGTTAAAATCAATGATCATGAGTATTTAGTGGATGGTAGTTTAAATTTAAATGAGGTCAATGATGAAATTGATACTCATTTTGAATCAGAAGATTTTGAATCAATCGGTGGTCTTGTTTTAGGAGAGTTTAGTGGTGTTCCTAAAATAAAAGATAAAATTGAATTTCCAGGAGTTACAATTATTATCGAAAAGATGCATAAGAATCGAATTGAACTTCTTAGATTAATAATACATGAAATGAAAGAAGAGGAAGAAGGAGAGGAAAAACATCAATAAGATGCTTTTCCTTTTTTAAGGAGGCTATATGAAAACAACAGTTGAAATTAAAAAAATGGGTATTAATGGAGAAGGTATTGGTTATATTAATCGTAAAATTGTCTTTGTTAAAGGGGCATTATTAAATGAAGAAGTAGAAATTGATGCTAAACAATACAATAATAAAAACTATTATTTTGGTGATTTGATTAGAGTTATTAAACCTTCACCAATGCGTGTTAAAAACCCATGTCGTGCGAATAAAGAATGTATGGGATGTAATTTATTACATTATGCGTATCCAGCACAATTAAAACATAAAAAAGATTTAATTAAAGAATCTTTAAAGAAATATACAGAATTAGATCGTTCTCAAATTAAAATTGATCAAATTATTGGAATGAATCAAAAAAATGGTTTCCTTACACAAGCTAATTTGCCAATCGTAGATTTTAAAGGAAAAGTTACTTTTGGTATTTATCAAAGAGAAACAAAATATTTAACAGTCATGACAGGATGTATGAAACAACATCCATTAATTAACCAAACATTATTACAATTAGAAGAAATCTTTAATAATCATCAATGTAAAACATATAATGATAAATTTAGAACAGGTTTAAGATTTATTAAATTACGTGTATTCCAAGATAAAGTACAAGTCATTATTATTACTGGAAAAGATGGTTTAAAAGATGAAGTAGTAAGTGATATTAAGAAATTAAAACAAGTGAATGGTTTATTTATGTCAATTAATACTTCTAAATATCAAGATTTTGAAAGTCAAGGTTATAAGAAAATCTTTGGAAATACAAAAGAAGAGTTTATTTGTGATGGTAAAAAATATATTATGTCTGTTAAAACAACTTTACCTGATCATTTAGAATCTTTTGAAATTAGAAATAAAATTGTTAAAACAATGCTTAAAGGAAGTAAAAAAGTTATTTCTATTAATTGTGAAAATGGTATTTTAGAAATGAATTTAGATCAAGATGTTGTTGCTATTGATGAAAAGAAAGATAATATTGAAAGTGCAACTTATAATGCTAAATTATTAGGGAAAGAAAATATTAAGTTTGTTTATGGTCAACCAATTAAAAAAATGGTGACTTTTGCTAAAAAGAAAGTATATGATACTGTGATTATTCAAGGAGTCAATGGGATTTCTAATGAATTAAAAGATACTTTAAGACTTGGAAAAGTTCAAACAGTTATTTATATGAATTCTTCAACATCTATGCTTGCAAAAGATTTGCAAGAATTATCAAAATATTATAAAGTAGAAGAGGTCAAAGCAGTAGATAGTCATATGTATCAATCATATGTAACATCAATTGCTAAACTTACAAGAAAATAGGAAGAAGGAATAAAAATGGAATATGATTATACACCAAGAGGTGTCTGTTCAAGAAATATCCATGTAGAAGTTGAAGATGGGATTGTTAAAAATGTTGTCTTTACAGGTGGATGTTCAGGAAATACTCAAGGAGTTGCTGCTTTAGCAAAGGGTATGAAAGTTGATGAAGTCATTGAACGTTTAAAAGACATCAAATGTGGAGCAAAACCTACAAGTTGTCCAGCACAACTTGCAAAAAGTTTACAAGAGCACGCTCAATAAGTGCTCTTTTTTTGTTTCTTTCATAAAATAAAATGGTGGTGTTATGTTAATTAGAATCAAAAAAATGCAGTTTCTTGTAGGTGTTTGTTTGATTTTACAAATTATCTTATCTTCATTATTTTTACCATTTCATTTTATAGCAATGTTTCTATCAATCATCATTATTATTTGGCAAAGAAGATTTTGTGTTTTACAGATTAAATATCATTATTATACGATTATTTTATATATTTATAGATTATTTGTGATGATTGTTTTAACGTATTCTTTTTTTGAAATGTTGTATTTATTTTTAACATTGTATGTTGGTTTGATCTTAATTTTATTATCTTTGAAAACATTTTTGTAATTCTTTTAATCAAAGATGATTTAGCGTATAATATGGAAAAAGGTGGTGGCAATATGATTGGTGAATTGAATGTCTATAGTTGTTATAGTTTTCAAAATAGTACGATTTTAATTCAAGATTTATGTAAAAGAGCGAAAGAATTGCATATGGAAGCTTTAGCTTTAACAGATATCAATAATATGTATGGTGCTATGGAGTTTTCTAATGCTTGTCATCATTATGACATCAAACCTATTTTTGGAATGCAAGGGGATGTACTTATTGATCAAGAGGTTTATCCTTTTTTATTCTATGCAAAAGATCAAGTAGGTTATCATGATTTAATGAAGATATGTAGTGATATTAATTTAAGTGAACATAAAGCAATTGAGTTAGAAAAATTATCTTTATATCATGAACATTTATTTATTATTTCTGGATGTAAAGAAGGAATTGTTGAAAGACTGGTTTTAAAAGAGTTAGAATCAGAAGCTTTAAAATATATTGCTTTGTTTAAAAAGATGTTTAAAGATAATTATTATATTTGTATTCAAGATCATCATTTAAAAATGCAATCATTTTTAAATGAACGTTTAAAGGCACTAGCAACCTTACAAGAAGTAAAGGTTTGTGCTTCTAATGAAGTACGTTATTTATATCCTCAAGATGCTTTAGCTGTTGATTTAATGCAAGCAAGCATTCATGGTGAAAAAATAGATCGAGATTATAAAGTACAAACGAATCAAATGTATTTAAAAGATGCTTATGAAATGTCTTTATTATTTGATCGTGAGACTATAGAAAATACAAATGATATCTTAAGAAGGTGTAATGTCACGATTGAAACCAATCAAATGCATTTACCACGCTATCCTTTACCTGAAAATATTACCAGTCAAAGTTATTTACAACAGCTTTGTATTGTAGGTTTGAAGAAAAGATTTAAAGGAAAAGAAGTTCCTAGAACTTATATAGAACGTTTGAAAAAAGAATTAAAAGTTATTACTAAAATGGGATTTGATGACTATTTCTTGATTGTTTTTGATTATGTTAGATTTGCAAAAACGCATGATATTCAAGTGGGTCCAGGAAGAGGAAGTGCGGCTGGAAGCTTAGTCAGTTATGTTTTAGGAATTACAAATATTGATCCTTTAAAGTATGATTTGTTATTTGAACGTTTTTTAAATGAAGAACGTGTTTCCATGCCTGATATTGATATTGATTTTCAAGATGATAAAAGAGATGAAGTTGTTAAATATGTTACAGAAAAGTATGGGCAAGAACATGTTGGACAAATTGTTACTTTTGCTACCTATGGACCAAAAGTTGCTTTAAGGGATTTAGGAAAGGTTGTTTCAGTACCTTTACCTAAACTTGAAATGATGTCAAAGTATATTCCAACACAAGGAAAAAATAGAAAAACAGTGAAAGAAGTTTATGAAACATCCTATGCTTTTGCAAGTATGGTCAATCAAGAAGAAATGCTTAGAAAGATTTTACCAGCAATTTATCTTGTAGAACGTTTACCACGTAATATTTCGATGCATGCTGCAGGAGTCATTTTATCAGGGGATTGTTTAAATGAAGTGGTTCCTCTAACAAAAGGACCTAATCATAATGTGTTGACACAGTATTCTAAAAACTATATTGAAAGTGTTGGTTTATTAAAAATGGATTTTTTAGGATTGAAGAATCTAACCGTGATTTCTGATATTTTAAAAAATATTGAAAAGTATGAAGGTATTCATTTAAATTTAAATACAATTCCTTTAAATGATGAAAAAACCTTTAAGATGTTATCAAATGGGGATACTTTAGGTGTTTTCCAATTAGAATCACCAGGGATGAAGAATTTATTTAGAAAATTAAAACCAAGTAGTATTGAAGATATAGGAGCTGCTAATGCGTTATATCGACCAGGTCCAATGTCACAAATTCCCCATTATATTGCTAGAAAATTTCATCAAGAAAAGGTGGAATATCCTCATGATGATTTAAAAGATATTTTAAAATCGACGTATGGGATTATCATTTATCAAGAACAATTGATGCAAGTGGCTCAAAAGATTGCTGGTTTTTCTCTTGCTAAAGCAGATATTTTAAGACAGGCAACCTCTAAAAAGACACTTGGTTTGATGGAATCGATGAAAGAGGATTTTATAAATGGAGCTTTAAAAAATGGTTATGAAAAAAATCAAGCTGAATATATTTTTGGGTTGATTGAAAAATTTGCGGATTATGGTTTTAATAAAGCACATGCGATTGCTTATGGTTTAATTGGTTATCAACTTGCGTATTTAAAAGCTAATTATCCCTTATCTTTTTATGGAGCGATTCTTTCTAATGAACAAAATAGTGATGTTCATAAAATGGAATATATTGCGGAAGCTAAAAAATATCAAATTAGGATCTTACCGCCATCCATTAATTATTCAGAACATTATTTTAAACAAGTAGAAGGTGATTTACGTTTTTCTTTATTGGCTATAAAAAATGTAGGACAAGCAGGTTATCTAGCTATTGCTGAAGAAAGACAAAAGAATGGTCTGTTTAAAGATATTTTTGATTTTGTTTCTCGAATGGAAGGAAAGAAAATTACGAGTTTAATGTTAGAAAGCCTAATTGATGCAGGAGCTTTTGATGAGTTTGGACTTAATCGTGCAACATTAAAAGCTAATTTAGAAAAGATTACAGAGTATGCACATTTAAAAAATATGATTGGGATTGATGAACCACCTATTTTAGAAATCGTTAAAGAAAATAAAATGGTACGTTTAGAATTAGAAAAGAAAGCTTTAGGTGTTTATTTAACTCAACATCCTTTAGCTTATATAAAACAAAAAATCAATCAGCCAATTCTTGCAGTTGCAAGTTTAAATGAATATGTTTCAAAAAATGTAAGAGTATTATTATCTTTATCAAGGGTTAAAGTGATTGTTGATAAAAAAGGAAATGAAATGTGTTTTATTGAAGGTTTTGATGAAACAGGAAATGTTGAAGGGGTTGTTTTTTCTTCAACTTATCAAAGATATAAGACATTATTAGAAAAAAATAAAATTGTATGTATTGAAGGAAAGATGAATTATCGCGATAAGCTTTCTTTAGTTGTACAAAATGTTAAAGAAGTAAATGAGGTATAAAATGGAAAAATTAGTTGTAATAGATGGAAATTTTTGGTTATTTAGTTGTTATTATGCTACTGCTGCGATGGGTAATTTAATGGTCAATAAAGATGGTGTACCAACCAATGCAGTATATGGTTTTGCTAATAGATTAGAAAGTTTATTAAAACAAGACCCAGAGTATATTGTGGTTGCCTTTGATGCAAAAGGAAAGACTTTTAGAAGTGAATTATTAGAAGAATATAAAGGAACTAGAAAGCCTACACCAGATGAACTGATTTGTCAGTTTTCAATGGTTAGAGAATATTTAGAAGCCCATCATATTCCTTATATTGAAAAAGAAGGCTATGAAGGTGATGATATTATTGGAACAATTTCTAAAAAGGCATCAAATCAAGGCATGGAAGTGGCTATTTATACAAATGATAAAGATATGATGCAACTGATCAACCCACAAGTTAAACAATATAAAAAGCCACAAAAGACCAATGATTATGAAATTATTACAGTTGAAAGTTTTAAAGAAAAATATAATTTAGAACCTGATCAAATGAGAGATCTTTTAGGCCTTATGGGTGACAGCGCTGATAATATTCCTGGAATTCCAGGAATTGGTGAAAAAACAGCTTTAAAATTATTAAATCAATATGGGACAATTGAAAATTTAAAAGAACATATGGATGAATTAAAAGGTAAGATGGGTGAAAAAGTTAGAACCAATATTGAATTAGGTCTTTTATCTAAAAAGATTGCTACCATTATGACAGATGCACCTGTTGAATTAGATTTAGATGCTTGGAGATATGAAGGTCAAGAGTATAATGATGATCTTGCAGAATTTTATAGACGCTATGATATGAATTCCTTACTTAAAAGAATGTCTTTAGCTACAGAAAATAAACAAAGCAAACCATTAAAATATAAAATTGTTGAAACTTTACCGATTATAAAAAAGAATACAGCTTTAATTGTAGGTGTCTATGATACAAATTATCATAAGTCGGCTATTTTAGGTTTTGGTCTTTATAATGAAGATGAAGCGTATTATATTTCTTTAGAGAATGCAATGAATGATGATCATTTTAAAGCTTTCTTAAAAGATGAAAAGATTGAAAAATATGGTTATGATATAAAAAAATGTATTAATGCTTGTCGTTGGCATGGATTAGAAGTAAAGGGTTATACTTTTGATTTGCAATTAGCTTCTTATATTTTAAATCCTTCTTTAAAAGATGAAATAAAAATTGTTTGTGATTATTATCAATATTTTGATTTGCAATTTGATGAAGAAGTTTTTGGTAAAGGAGCTAAAAAACATATACCTGAAGAAGATGTTTTATCTAAACATTATCTTTTACAGGCAAAAGCTATTTATGAATTAAAGAATGAAGCAGAACAAAGATTGAAAAAGGATCAACAATTTGATTTATATAAAAATGTTGAAATGCCCGTAGCTTATATTTTAGCGGATATGGAATTCCAAGGAGCTAAAATGGATAAAACTGTTTTAAAACAATTAGGAGATACTTTTAAAGGACAAATTGATCAATTAGAAAAAGAAATTTATTTATTGGCTCATAAAGAATTTAATATTTCATCTCCTAAACAATTAGGAGAAGTTCTTTTTGAAGATTTAGGATTACCTAATGGTAAGAAAACAAAAACAGGTTATTCAACATCTGTTGATGTTTTAAATAAATTAAAAAATGTTCATCCAATTATTGATAAAGTTTTAAATTATCGTACATTAAGTAAACTTTATTCAACTTATATCATTGGTTTACAAGAACAAATCTTTATTGATGGGAAAACACATACTATTTATAATCAAGCTTTAACACAAACAGGACGTTTATCATCAACAGATCCTAACTTACAAAATATACCAGTTAAAACAGAAGAAGGCAAACTTATTAGAAAAGCATTCGTTCCAGAATATGATTATTTAATATCTTTTGATTATTCGCAAATTGAATTACGTGTACTTGCCCATCTAGCTAATGTCACAAGTTTAATAGATGCTTTTAATCATGATAAAGATATCCATCGTCATACAGCAAGTGTTGTTTTTGGTGTAAGTGAAGATGAAGTTACGTCATCAATGAGAAGAAATGCAAAAGCTGTTAACTTTGGTATTATTTATGGAATGTCTGATTATGGCCTTGCTGAACAATTAGGTGTCAGTGTTAAAGAAGCTAAATCTTTTATTGAAAGATATTTTGAAAAATATGCGGAAATTAAAGATTATATGAATAAAAGTATTGCTTTTGGAAAAGAAAATGGATATGTTTCAACGGTTTTAAATAGAAAAAGATATATTCCAGAAATCAATGAAAAGAATTATATGAGACAGGAATTTGGAAAAAGATTAGCGATGAATTCTCCAATTCAAGGATCAGCTGCTGATATTATCAAACTTGCAATGATCAAAGTGGATCAATTATTAAAAGAAAATCATATGAAATCAAAGATGATTTTACAAGTACACGATGAATTGATCTTTGATGTTTATCAAGATGAATTAGAAAAAATGATGAAACTTGTTAAAGAAGGTATGGAAAGTGCTTATCAAATGAAAGTTGATTTGAAAGCAGAAGGTACTTATGCTAAAAATTGGTATGAGTTAAAGTAGGTGAAAAAATGCCAGAATTACCAGAAGTAGAAACAGTTCGAAGAACGTTAGAAAATTTTATTCTAAATAAAAAAATTGAGGATATAAAAATTTTATATCCTAAAATCATTGAAGATGATCAGGATGAGTTTATACAAGCTTTAAAAGATAAAACGTTTAAAGAAATTGATCGTGTAGGAAAATATTTGATTTTTAAATTAGAGGATGTTGCTTTTATTTCTCATCTTAGAATGGAAGGAAAGTATCAAATATGTAAAAAAGGTGATGAGCTTTCTAAACATGATCATGTTATCTTTGTTTTAGATGATGGCATGGAGTTAAGATATAACGATGTTAGAAAGTTTGGCAGGATGAAATTGACAGATGTTAATGATTATAAAAATCAGCTTCCTTTAAGTAAATTAGGACCAGAACCTTTTGAAACAGATTATTTAGAGCTTTATCAAAAACTTAAAAAGAAAAATAAAGCAATCAAAACAGTGCTTTTAGATCAAAGTATTATGACGGGAATAGGAAATATATATGCGAATGAAATTTGTTATCAAATGCATTTAAATCCTTATACTAAAGCAAATGTTTTAAGTAAAAAAAGAGTTAAAGAATTAGTAGAAGTTGCTTGTAAGATTTTAAATGAAGCTATTTTACAAGGTGGAACAACAATTCATTCATTTAGTGCTAATGGAATCGATGGTTTATTTCAAGTACAATTAAAAGTGCACATGCAAAAATATTGTCCTTTAGGACATGAAATAAAAAAGGTAATGATTAATGAAAGAGGAACATATTATTGTCCAATATGTCAAAAGGCAAAAAGATGAAAGTATATGGAATAACAGGAAGTATTGCGTGTGGAAAATCGACAGTAACACGTTATTTAGTAGAAAAGGGATATAAAGTTGTTGATGCAGATCTACTTTCTAGAAATGCTTTAACGATTGATCAAGAATGTATTTTGAAGGTTCAAAAATTGTTTGGTTGTGTAAATGAAGGGATTGTTGATCGAAAAGCATTAGGAAGAATTGTTTTTCATGATGAAAAAGCTAAAAAGCAATTAGAGGGGATTATTCATCCTTATGTTATTTCTAAGATGAAAGAAGAAATTGGGAAAAATAAGGATAGTGATTGTATCTTTTTAGATATTCCTTTATTATATGAATCTCATTTAGAATATTTATGTGATGAAATTATTGTTGTTTATTTGGATGAAAAAAGACAAGTTCAAAGATTAATGGCAAGAGACCATATTGATGAAAGATATGCTTATACGATTATGAATAATCAAATTTCTTCTTTAAAGAAAAAAGAAATGGCAGATATTATTTTTGATAATAATCAAGGAATAGAGGATTTATATAAACAAATTGATAAATTTATAGAAAGGATTAGTCATGAAAGAGTTATTAACGAGTGATATTTATCAAGTAAGAAGTAGTTATATGCTAGATTTAACAGGTTATAAAACATTATTACAGCTTTATCAGCCTTTGTTAGGAATGGAAGCAACTGCTCTTTATTTAACGCTCAATAGTGAATTAGATCAAATGACACTGACAAAAAGTCCGGCTTTGATTTCTAGGTTATGTAAGATTTGTGGTTTTTCATTAAATTCTTTACAAGATGCTTTTAATAAGTTAGAAGCTGTAGGTCTTGTTTGTTCGTATGTTAAACAAAAGAATGATAATCGTTATCTTTTTGATTTACAAATGCCTTTATCACCTCAAGAATTTATGAATCATCGTATTTTAAATAGTTTATTAAAAGAAAGATTGAAAGATGAATATGAAAAGACAGTAGCAACTTTTCAAGTTTATAATGTAAATTTAAATGATTATCAAGAGATAACATCATCATTTACAGATGTTTTTGAAATTCATCTAAGTGATAAAAAGGTTTTGCAAACTAAAAAATATAAACAAAAAATACATAATTCTATTGAAAATAATTATGATTTAACATTATTCTATCAAGGTTTAGAAAATTTACAGTTATCAAAGAAAATGTTTACAGCAGATGATGAAAAAGCTATTCAACAATTAGGTATTTTATATCAGATTAATGCTTTAGATATGCAAGATCTTGTTAAACAATCAATGGTTGAAAATCATTTGAATAGCAGATTATTAGCACAAAATTGTCGAAATTACTATGATTTGAAAATACCAGAAAAATTTACAGAAGTTTTTCATAAACAATCTCCTTTGTTGCAAAGTGAAAAACAGGGAGAATCATCACTACAAAAACATATTTATTATTTAGAAAATATTTCACCTTATGATTTATTAAAAGATAAGATGGGAGGTAAGGAACCTCTTAAAAGAGATCTTCAGGTGATTGAATCTGTTTTAACAACGTTACAATTAGAACCGGGAGTTGTTAATGTTTTAATAGAAACAACACTTCAAAAATGTGATCAATCATTACCTAAAAATTTTATTGAAGCTTTAGGAAGTCAATGGAAAAGAAAGAAAATTAAAACAGTACAAGAAGCTATTGAAGAAGGAAAAGCTTATTTAAAATACCAAAGTCAAAAACATCATGATTGGGATGATTTTACAAAAGATATTCAAATTGTATCTCAAGAAAAATCAACAGCAGATAATATTGATGAGGATGCTTTAGCACTGTTGGAAAAATATGACTAGGAGGACATAAAATGCAAAATTTACAAGATTTACATCTGTTTGATGATGATCAAAACTTTCAAAAACAAAAAGAAGAAAGTATTAATGAGTTGATGAATGATCCATATATTATGAAAGTTTTATCTGATGGCAAAGTAGGACGCGATTTTGTAGAAGATAATTGGGTAGAATTTTTAGATTTTCAAGAAGATATGCAAAAATGTAAAGATTGCACAGGACTTCATCAATGTCATAAAGTTTCCAAAGGTATGAAACAGGCAGTACATGTTGAAAATCAACATTTAAAAACAGTTCTATTGCCTTGTAAGTATGGTAAAGAGATTTTAGAAAAGCAAAATATATTGAGTCATATTACGGTTTCAAATGTGAGTGATGATTTATTGTTGTCGGATTTAAAATCAATCAAAGATATTATGAATAAAGAGCTTGCAAATACGATTGATCGTTTTTTATCGAATACTACAAAAAAAGGTTTATTTATTTATGGACCATCAGGTTGTGGAAAATCAACATTAGCTGGTTTTTTAACACGATCACTTGCTAAACAAGGATATCGTCTAGGATATGTGCATTTTCCTACATATTTAATCGATTTGAAGAATTCTTTTAGCGAATTTGGAAATGATAATAATATAGAGGAACTTCGTAATGTAGATTATTTGGTGATTGATGATCTAGGTGGAGAAAATGTAACAGGTTGGTCAAGAGATGAAGTATTATCTGCAGTTTTGACTTATCGTAGTCAAAATAAAAAAATTACATTGTTTACAAGTCAATATGATCAAGATGATTTAATAAAAATTTATACTTTGAAAAAAGATGCTCGTGAAAAAATAAAAGTAGAGCGCTTACTTAACACAATATTTACAATGAGTATGCCAATTATGATAAAACAATAAGATTTAGCACAATAAATGTGTAAAAATTCTTGTAGAAAAGTCATGATTTGTGCTAAAATCACTATGTATGAAATGTTATGAAATAGGGAGTGAACATTATGGTTAAATGTATAGGAGTTTTAACTTCTGGAGGAGATGCTCCAGGAATGAACGCTGCTGTTCGTGCAGTAGCGCGTACATGCTTAAATAAAGGAATTGAAGTATATGGTGTAAAACTTGGTTATAAAGGATTACACGATGGAGAATTTATTAAGTTTGATCGTCATAGTACACGTAACATCATTAATATTGGTGGTACTATGTTAAAATCAGCAAGATTCCCTGAATTCAAAGATCCTGAAGTAAGAAAAGAAGCAATTGAAAAAATGAAAGAAGTAGGAATGGAAGCTTTAGTTGTTATCGGTGGTGACGGAAGTTACAATGGTGCATTAAAGTTAACTGAAATGGGAATTAATTGTATTGGTATTCCAGGAACAATTGATAATGATATTCCTGATACTGATCACACGATTGGATTTGATACTGCTTTAAATACAATTGTTGATGCATTAGATAAATTAAGAGATACATCAAGTTCTCATCAAAGATGTACTATCCTTGAAGTTATGGGACGTACATGTGGAGATTTAGCTATCAATGCTGGTATCGCTGATGGTGCTGAAATGGTAATCACTAGTGAAATTGGTTTTGATGAAAATAAAGTAATTGAAGTATTAAAAGCTTCAAAAGCATCTGATAAAAAACATGCAATTGTTGTTATTACAGAACATATTACAGATGTACATGAATTAGCTAAAAAAGTTGAAGCTGCAACTGGTTTTGAAACTCGTGCAAACGTTTTAGGACATATGCAACGTGGTGGTAGACCATCTGCAAGAGATAGAGTTCTTGCTTCAAGAATGGGTGTTTATGCCGTTGAATTACTTGAAGCTGGAAAAGGTGGTTTATGTGTAAGTGAAGTAAATGGTCAAATCGAAGGATTACCAATTACTGAAGTATTAGGACATAAACGTGAAACTGATTTTAGTATTTACGAAGATGCTATTAAACTTCGTTAATATAAACTTAAATGAAAATATGATTGTGAGGATATTAGGATGGTATTAGAAAAAGAAAGAAAAAAGAAAACACGTATTGTGTGTACAATTGGACCAGCTTCTGAAGATAAAAAAGTCTTAACTAAATTAGTTCAAGCTGGTATGAACGTAATGAGATTAAACTTCTCTCATGGTGATTTCGAAGAACATGGTGGAAGAATTAAAACTTTAAGAGAAATCAATAAAGAATTAAATAAAAACGTAGCTATCTTATTAGATACTAAAGGACCTGAAATTAGAACTGGTGATTTCGTTGGTGGAAAAACTGAATTCAAAAAAGGTCAAGTTTCAACTATCTGTGTAGAAGATATTGAAGGAACAAGTGAAAGATTTACAATCACT
>CAVESC010000009.1:0-40986 GCA_963618275.1 Bacteroidaceae bacterium | reverse complement strand
TTTCCAACATATTTATTTGGTCTTTTTCCTACATTTTTATTTTATCCTTTACATTAAAGAGTTATTAATACATAAAAAATACCCTCTATAAAGGGTATTTTTTAGAATCTAAATAGAAAATGAAATAAGTACCAAAAATACTACAAATAATACTGGTAATATCAAAATATCCTGCTAAAAGCAAAAATTTAACAAATTTAACCAAAAAGATAAGAATACAAATTGTTATGATAAATAATTTTTTAGTATGTAATTTTTCAAATACTTTAGGTAATAAATAACCTAAAGGCATAAATTCAATAAAACTAATGATGATATACTTAAATGGAAATTGATAAAAAGGAATAAAATTTGATGAACTTAAAAGAGCATCAAAATAAGATAAACCACCAATATTATTGACACCGGGTTGTAAGTAACTTAGATAAATATATAGAACTATATACATTAATAAAAGGTATTTATAAATTGTTTTTTTCATAGTCTTCTCCTAAATTTAGAATAATATATTTTGTATAAAGTGAGTCATTAAAGGTATCATAACTTTCACCATTATATTTATTTAAAATATCATCAATAATTTTTAATCCAAGACCATGATCTTTTCCTTTATTTGAAATAAAATGTTTCTTTATAGGATTAAAATTTGTATAATTACATACTTTAATAATCAATTTTTGGTCATAGACAATATCAATAGTAATTGGCTCTTTTGAAGCATTTTCGATAGCATTATTGATTAAATTCATTAATATAATTAAAAGATCTAGACCAATATTTTTAAAATTTGATAAATTTGTTGAATGAATATCAAAATCAAATTGAGAATGTGCAAGGATTATTGAATTTAAATAACTATCAATATAAGAGATAGAACAATAGTTTTTTATTACTGGTAAAACTTCTGTATCTATAAGTTGATTAATATACTCTAAAACATCTTCATTTTCTTGTGAGATAATAAGTTGTTTAATATTGAGTAGATGATTTTTATAATCGTGTTTTAATTTTCGTAATGTTTGATTATCTTTTTCTAAACTTTGATAATAAACTTGATTTAGTTGATTCATTTTATAGGTTGTCTTTTTTAAATCATCTTTTCTTTTATAAATGTAACAATAATTAAGTAAAATAATTAAAATGATAGCTAGAATTAATAGACCTAAAATGATCATTAAAAAAGAGAAGTTCCATTTTCCAACAAATTCATTGTAAGATAAAAGACAAATAAAGATCAAAAAAATAAAAGACATTAAAATAATAAAAACAATATCTTCTAAATGTTTAGTAATTTTATTATTTAAAAAATGTAAATCATCTAAATAATAAAAAGCAAGTAAACTTATAAAAATAGCTATACAATCAATATCTCCACTATAAATAACATATCCCTGACTTGGATGTAATAAATAAGTTAAAAAAACATTACTCAATAAATAAAATAAGATAATTATTAAAGAGTAGTAATAAGCTTGGAAAATATTTGATTTATGAATTAAGATAAAACAAACAGTAAAATAAATAACTTTTAATAGAGCGCTTAAAATAAAGTAATTACTTACAAAGTTCATTGTAAAAACATAAATAAAAGTTGTTAGAATACAATTTTTAAAAATGATGATTTTAGATTCATTTTGATTACTTAAAGAAAATAAAATACCAATAAGTATTCCGATAACATAATTAAAGCCTTCTAGCATGATAAATACTCCTTTCTAAAAGTTTTATTTTTAAATCTTTTTGATTCCTTCTGCTTACTTGAAATTCATGATGATCTATTTTAATAGTTCCATGGTGATAGAAAGGTTCCATATCTAAATTGATGATGATATTACGATTTATTTTATAAAAACGATCATCTAATTCTTTTGAAAACACAGAAAGCGATTTTTCTAATAATTTAATTTTAGAATGATTATTAAGATGAATTGTAATATCACGAAGCGTATATTCAATAAAAATAATTTGGTTAAATAAAATATCAAATGTTTGACCATCTTTAAAAATGGTAAGATGTTCTTTTTGTAATACTTTATGTAAAATAGAATCTATTTCTTCTAAATGATTTTTATCAACAAAACCAATTACGTTTCTATTAAAACATTGTCTGATCATTTCTTCATGACTAGAAACATAAATAATATCAAGATGTTTATACGTTAAGCTTTCAACAAGTTGAATACCATTTATATCTGGCATTTCTATATCTAAAAAAAGAAGTTCAAAAGTATCTATTTGATTTTTTAAATTTTGATAGTTTGTAAAAATAGAAATATCAAAATGATAGGTGGATAAATAATCATTTAATGTTTTACAAAATAAATAATCATCATCTAAAATAGCAACCTTCATATCATCACCTCACTTCCTATATTTATTATAAAGGATAAAAACAAGAGATAAAATACCACTTATTTGTAATTACAACCACTTATTCCTTAGTTATTTCATTTTATAAAAGCACTTTATAAAATATAAGTAGCTGGCCAGGATAAAATGAAAGTGAGGAAAATAATAATGAATAATAAAAAGTTAATGAAAGTATTAATGATGATATATATAGGTTTAATTTTTATTTATCCATTTCTTTTAGGAAGAAATGTTAGTGATATTAATGGTAGTTTACCTTTTTTTGAAAAGCTTGTTCAAAATACAAACTTGATACCTTTTAATTACAATTTTGATATTAATCTAAATATTATTGTAAAAAATGTTGTTTTTAAAATATTAATGTTTGTACCTTTAGGTATTTATTTAAAAAAAGAAGTCTCTTTTAAACAAGGAATCTGTGTATTGATAGCTATCATTTTAGTGAAAGAAATCTTTCATCTTGTTACTTTTGTAGGCTATTTTGATATTAATGATTTTATTTTATATGTTATCGGTTATTTTATTGGCTGGGGATTATTTAAAGTAGATACAGCAAAGTTGTTAAGATAAGAGGTTTCTCTTATCTTTTTCTTTTAAAAATAAGTCTACTTATTATATAATAAATGAAAAAGAGGTTATATATGAAAATAGG
Organism: Bacteroidaceae bacterium; assembly: GCA_963618275.1. Taxonomy (GTDB): domain Bacteria; phylum Bacillota_I; class Bacilli_A; order Erysipelotrichales; family Coprobacillaceae; genus Faecalibacillus. The sequence goes on along the minus strand of CAVESC010000009.1, from coordinate 37,964 downwards.
AATTATCGATGATGATGCTAGATTTAGCGTACAATTAGAAAATAAAATAAAAGAATGTACATATTTTCAAAATACAGAGATTGATATCTTTAATGAAAAATTTGAAACAGTAAATTTAATTGAGTATGATTACTTATTTATAGATATTATGTTATTACAAGTAAGTGGAATTGAACTTGCGAAAACAATCAAAAGTAAACAAACGAAGATTATTTTCGTATCGGCGAATGAAGCACTAGTTTATGACTGCTTTGATATTCATCTTTATTTTTTTATTAGAAAAGCTTTTTATAAAGAAGATTTTGACAGATTACTTTCTAAGATAGAAAAAGATGAAGCAGAAAGTAATAAATATTATCTTATTAATGAAAAAAATCATCAATATATTCGTTGCGTAGATATTTGTTATATTCAATCTCATCGAAATATTTGTACTTTTTATACAAAAGATCAAGAATACCAACAATATACGACTTTAAAAAAATGTGTTGAACATTTTTGTTCAAATGTTGCTTTTTATAAAATTAATTCCTATACAATTATTAATTTTAAATATGTGACAAAAATCAATCTTCAATCAGTAACGCTTTTGAATCAACAAACATTTAATATTTCTAGAAAAGCAACTGATTTAATTGAAAAATATCATATTTATAGGAGGTATATTCAATAATGACTTTTTTATATTTAAGTTGTATAGAAATTGCTTTAATTTTTCTTTTAAATATACCTCAAGATGTATTAAAAAAATATATTGTTTTTTCAATAATTGTTAATGGATTAGTAGCGATGATGAGTTCATCGTTATTATTACAGGATATTTTATTTTTAGAGAGTTTATGTTTTTTTCTGTTTTATTCATTGAAAAGAAAAATTACAGAAATCATATTTTATCTTTCTTTTTTATTGGTTGTTAAAGATATTATTTTTATTTTTCCATTTTATATGATTATTTCATTAATAATTTATGTTACAGTTATTGCTTTACTTGTTTATATTAAACAACGTTATCCAATAGATAATCAAAATATTTATTGGAGTCTATTAATGATGTTAGCTTTAAGTACACTTTGTATTTACCATATTCTCTATTATGATTTTCTAGAGATTTTAGGTGTTAATCGACATCTGATTATCCTTCTAACATTGGTGATTACAATGATGATTTCCTATTACATGTTCTTTAAATATACAAAATTAAATCATGAACAACAATTACTGAATCAAGCAATTACTTATTTTAAAAATGATCAACAAAATTATGCCTATTTAGAAAAAAAGAATAATGAGCTTTATAAGTTGAAACATGATTTAAAATATGATTATCTTCAAATGAAACAAGCAATTAAAGAAAAAGAATTTGAATCAATTAAACAAATTGTTGATCAAAAAATAACAGCACTTGATCAAGAGGAAATGCTAGTTACCTCAGGAAATAAGTTACTCGATTCATTTATTAATATGAAACTTGAACAATTACATTTAAAAAAGATCAATCCTACGATGATTATTTCTATTCAAGATATTTCTTTTATTCAAGATGATCATTTAAATATCATCATCAATTATCTTTTTGACCTAGCAAGTCTTTGTGTTAATCAGCAAGAACTAGAAGTTAAAATGATTCAAGATACCTGTGTTTTCGAAATTGCAATGACTATGCATTTAGGAATTGAAAATATTGATCAAGTAAAATATGATACGCTTAAATTACTGTTAAAAAAATATCAAGGTAGTATTAAAATCATTCATGAAAATCAAAATTTAATTTTATCACTTCTTATACCCATGCAATAATGGGTATTTTTTGTTAGTTGTCCTTTAAAATAAGTCAATCGTCCTCAACATCTTATCATTTTTTATAAGCTTGTTACAATGTAATCAGAAGGAAATAATCATAGTAGAACGGAGGAAAGTTATTATGAAAAACAAAAAAGTCATTACATCAATTTTAAGTTTAGCATTTGTTTTTATGTTTTCTTTAGGATGCGTAAGTGCAGCTACACAAACAAAAAATGTTGTTGTTTATACAACTAAAGACACATCAGGATTAATTATTTGTATAAATGAGCATAAAGCAACTTGTACAAATTCTCAAGCAAAAAGTACCGTTTCGACTAAATATTTAGTGACAGGTGGAACGCAAAGTATAAAAAATTTAGATTCTGGAAAAACCGCAAAAATAAAAGTTACTGGAAAACTTGGAAATGCAGAACAAGCAAAATATTCAACAATTAAATTTTAAATAATATAAAGAAAGAGGCGAAATACTATGATTGAAATGAAGCATTTAGACATCAAATTTGATAACCAAATAATATTTAAGAATGCCAATTTTAAAACATGTCCAGGGAAAATAACAGGTATCATAGGAAAAAGTGGATGTGGAAAAACAACATTCTTAAAAGCATTAATCTATCAATACAGTAATCAAACACTTTCTATAGATAAACAAACAATCACTGAGAAAAACAAAGAAGATTACTTATTGCATTGTGTCAGCTATATTGATCAATTTGGTACATTCTTCGAAAATATGAAAATACGTGAACATTTTGAATTTATAAGTCAATTAAAGAATCAAGGGTTTGACCAAGATAAAATGTTAGAAGTGCTTCATTTAGTAGGACTAGATAATATAGATCTATCCTGCTTTCCTTCTTCTTTATCCATAGGACAAAGAAAAAGATTTTTAATAGCATTGGCGATGTATAAAGATGCTTCCATCATTATCATTGATGAACCAACGGCATCTTTAGATCAAGAAAATAAAGAAATTGTTTTAAATATTTTACAAAAACTAAAGAAAGACAATAAATATATTATTATTACGACACATGATGATTTCCTTATTGAACATTTGGATATTGTTTATGAAATAGAAAATAAGCAACTTTACTGTCATCAGGAAATAAAAGAAGTTCAACAGGATTTAAAAATAGAAAATATAAAACATAAAAGAATCAAAAAATATTTTTTCTATAAAAATCAAAGACAATGGTTTCAATTTATATTGGTGATGTTACTAGGATTTATTATGACAGTCTCTATTTCTATCAATATAAGTGACAGTATTTTACAGGAAAATCAGCTTGCAAACGGTATAGAAAGAGCTAATAAAGCAGAAGTCTATACAGGAAAAATGAATGATGCTTTTTTTGGAAATGATGGTTATTTTATAGGGGATCAGGAAAATAATCTTGATATTAGTGATGATGAACTCGCACAAATTAAATCAATCAAGCATGTTAAAGGTGTTTATCCTTTTGATGTTTTTGATACGATCAATCAAATGCAAAATGTATCAACGACGAGTGTTTACTTTCAAGGAAACAAGGTAAATTTTGATTATTTACAAGATGGCAGTCCACTTGTGGCTCCTTATTATTCTTTTCAAAATATCAAAACAAATGGTAAAAAGCTTAAAGGAAATGCCATCAGTCAGTCATTGGCTAATAAGCTAGGTATAGATAAGGATGAAAAGAATTTTAAGATTTCTGTAGAGGTCTATATACCTGTTCAACAATACAGTTATCAAGGAGAAATGAATGAATCAGGGCTAAAGGTAGAGATGTCGCAAGTCCTTACTAAAAAAGTAAAACTTGATTTAGAAATAAATCATATCATTTCTGTCGATGATTACTATAATGAGTTTTTGAGTGCAGGATATACTATTTTAATGCCAGAAAAATCATTTTATAGTTTATTGAATCAATACAATAATCAGACACCAGATAGTTTATTAGACGCTAAAGAATTAAATGCAACAATTACCCCTTATCATAGTAAGAACTATGTTATAGAAGTAGATCGTATAAATCATTTAAAAACAGTAGAGAAAGAAATAACAAAGATTTCTAAAAATCTTGCAACCTATGATCAATATAATTCAGTTATTGATATGACAGATATCTATAAAGAAGAAAGAAAAGGAAGATATATCTACATGATGATGGTGGTTCTTGTCGCCATTGTACTTTATGCAATGGTACAAATCAATGCACTTGATGATCGTAAAAATGAAGTAAAACTATTAAAACTTTATGGACTAAATGATAAGAATGTTCATTCATTGATTAATGAAAATGGCTTTGTTCAATTATTACTGTCACTTGCATTAGGTATACCGGGCTTCTTTGTCGCAAGAAAGATGGGATTTTTTGTAGTCAATGATCAAAGTTTGATCATCAGTTTATTACTTTTCTTTAGTATTCAAATAGCTGTTTCTATCGTTATTTATATCTTGTATTTATTCTACAGTAAGTATTTTGTTAAGAAGGTGAAACTATGATTGAAATGAAACATATCAATTTATCTTTTAGGAATAAAGATTTATTTACTGATCAAGAAATTAAAATTGATTCAGGAAAAATTACATTGATTACAGGAGAGAGCGGCTCGGGTAAATCGACTCTATTATTTGAACTTGCACGACTTACAGATTATGCAGATAAGGAATACGTTTATGAAAATGAAAAAATGTCTGATTTAGATGAAGAATCATTTAGAAGAAAAATCGCATTTGTTTTTCAAGACTGTCGACTTTTTAATGATCTATCAGTCATTCAAAATATTGAATTTTTTAGTCAACTAGGTGAGGTTGAATTTAAGAAAGATAAAATGATGAATTTGTTAGATGAACTTGATTTAAATATTGATTTAAATGGAGAAGTAAAAGTTTTATCAGGAGGGCAAAAACAAAGATTGTTGATTTTATGTTGTATGATGAAAGATCCGGAAATCATTTTTCTAGATGAACCAACAGCGTATTTAGATGATGAAAATAGAAGACGTATGAGAAAAATTATTTATGATTTATGCTATAAATATCATAAGACAGTTGTCATTGCTTCTCATGATTTAGATATGTTAGAGATTGTAGATAAACACTATCATATTGAAAATCAACAAATTTTATTAAAGAAAAATATCATTAAAGAAAATAAGAATTTGATTGCAAGAAAAACAATTCAAACATTTCCACTTAATTATTATTTACATGCACAAAAATCAAATAAAATCCATTATAAAAGAAATATCATCATTTCCTTTTTGATGATCATTATGGTCTATATGATGTGTTTTCAAGCCTATTATCAAAAAGAAACAGAAAGAATGATTAATAAAGCGATCGATAATGAATTAAGGATTTCTTATAAGGATGGTGGAAATGCTTATGACATGGCTGGAACGCCTGTTTCTAGAACACTTGTACAAGATATATCACAAAATAATATGATTCAAAATATTTCTCCCTTTTTTGAATGGAATGTGGCTCATGTGACAGTCAATGATTCATCTTTTAAAGAAACAGTGGTTGTACAACCCTATTATAAGAAAATGAAAACAGCTAAAAGAAGTAGCAATCCTGTATTTTCAATTGATAAACAAAAAATAAATACAGACAAGATTTATATTTCTTATTCTCTTTATCAAAAAATAAAAGGACATATTCATTTGACTGGAACAATGCAGGTGTTAAAAAACAATGAATTTGAATTTGTTGAAATTCCTTTTGAACTTTCAAATGCAGATATTGTTGATAAAGATATTGGTAATCGTTATAGTAAATCAACTGAAAATATCATTTATATTTCACAAAATCTCTATCAAAAAATCATCAATCAATGTATCCCTGATGCCACGTATCAATCAAATGTCTATATCTTAAAAATAAATTCATATAAAAACATACAGGCAGTAACAAATTTTATTAAAAAACACGATCAACAAATTAAAGTTTATAATCCAGTATCTTCTACGATTCTAAATCAAACAACATCATTTGGTTTTGAAATGATTTACAATTTTTCAAAGATCATCTTTATACTCTTTGTACTTTCATGTTTTATTATTGGAATATTTGATGTTGTGACAAGACGCTATCAATATGCATTACTACTTGTCAATGGATTCAATAAAAAGCAATGTTTAAAGCTTATTTTAAAAGAAAGAATTCATTATTGTTTGTTATCTATTGTTTTAGCGCAAGTTTCAGTAATGGCTGTTTTCTACTTACAATATCATGTTTTGGCAAGTATAATTATAGAAAGAGCCTTGAGTGTTTTAATAATTGTAAATTTAATTATTCTTTTTGTACCGTGTGTTACATTTAGTATTTTAATGAAAATAAATAATGAAGGAAATATGTTAAAAACAAGTGAGGAGTGATTATTATGAAAAAAGTCCCTATATTTGTTGTACTTGCAGGATGTGTATTTAGTTGGTTAATTGCGAGTACTCATCCAGTTACAAAGGTTATTGGTCATGTAAGAAGTTCCTATTATAATTATCAATTAATGGCTATAGGAATAGCAATTAGCTTATTGGTAGGAATTATATTGTTATGGTTTATTAAAAGAAAAGAATAATAAACAGTTAAGCTGAGCAAAATCTCAGCTTTTTTTATAAAAACTTAAAAAAATACTTGAGTATAGAGGGACTCTATAGTCTAGATTGAAGGTGTAAAGAGAAGAAAATCAGTGAAAGGAGAGAAAATATATGTTTGATTTTACACTTAAATACTTTTTTAAAGAAATTAAAAAGAATCTCAGTATGATTGCTGTGATTACAGGAGCAATGTTGTTATTGAGTTTAATTTTAAGTATGTTTTACAATACAACACTTAATCCACCTTTAAAGACGGATGATTTAGCAGCTTTCTTTATGGAACTTTTTAGGTTGACGGTTATTTTGATTTTTATGTTGATTTGTATTTATGTAGTTGTTTATTCTACAAATTATTATAATAAAGTCCATTCTAAAATTTTAGGTTTATTAAAGATTTTTGGATATACGACTAAAGAAATTGTTTTATTTTTTATGATCCAAATTACTATAATTTTAAGTATTTCTTTTATTTTGTTTACTTTATTAAGTATGATTGTCACACCACTCTTATTTAAATTTATTTCATTTTATTTACAAGAAAAAATGATTTTTGTTTTCTTTGGGAAAAGTTATTTAGATACACTTGCTTTTTTCTTTTTAACGATTTTAGTTATTATTTTTGTAGAATTTAGATATATTATTCAAACACCAACAACACATTTAGTAAAAGGAGATGAAACCATCTCTTATAAAATAAAAACAAAAAGTTTATGTAAAGAGTTTCTTTATATTGCTTTATTTTTATATGGTTTATATATTATCTTAACGTCTAATTTAAAGATTGATTTAATTGTTCCACTTTCACTTTGTACTTTTGGAATCAATGGAATTATTAAATATACATTACCTAGAATGATTCAACTAATTCTTTTAAGAAAAGATGTTAAAGGAGAAACATTAGTAATGTTAAAGAATTATATTTTTATCATTAATCAAATGGGTATGTTGATTTTACTAAGTATTTTAATCAACCTCATGATGCCTTTGATGATTTATATTTACCTTGCTCAAACAGGCTTTTTTATCGAATTTTTATTCATGTATATTTTTACAAGTATGATTTTAAATTATATTATTTATCAAAGATTGAATATCAAACGTTTAGAAAATAAACAAACTTATAAAAAGTTATATACCTTAGGATATGACATACAAACAATTAAAAAGTATTCACAAAAAGAAATTTCACTCTTTTATATAACACTCTTTATTTGTGTTAGTTTGTATATTTTAACATTGACAATTTCATTGATTTTTAGAGATATATTATCAATAAATGTTTTATTTATCTGTTTTGTTTATATCATACCAATGTTGATGATGTACTTAATTGCTCATTATAAAGAAGGGAGAAGTGTTTTAACATGGAAACAATTATAAAAACAGAATCACTTACAAAAATCTATAATCCATTAAGTTTAAATCCTAAATTAGCATTAGATCAAGTTTCTTTAGATATTAAAGAAGGAGAATTTATCGCTATTATGGGGAAAAGTGGCTCAGGGAAAACAACATTACTTAATATTTTATCAACAATTGATGATTTAACAAAAGGTAAACTTTTTATTTATGGTAAAAATATTTATGAAATGTCTGAAACTGAAAGAGCTCATTTTAGGAAAGAAAATATTGGTTTTATTTTTCAAAACTTTAATTTATTAGATACTTTAACAGTCAAAGAAAATATTACTTTACCATTAAAGCTCGCAGGTAAAAAAATAGATGAAGAAGATTTTAAACAAATAATCAAAGATTTAGAAATCGATGATCTTTTAGAAAAATATCCTTTTGAATGTTCAGGAGGTCAAAGTCAAAGAGTGGCTGTCGCAAGAACACTTGTGATGCATCCAAAGATTATTTTTGCTGATGAACCTACAGGTAATTTAGATGGTGTGCGTTCTAAACAATTGATGCAATATTTAGAAAAGGTCAACAAGGAAAATAATATTACAGTTATTATGGTTACTCATGATTCTTTAGATGCAGCTTATTCATCTCAAATGTATTATATTGAAGATGGTAAAATAAAAGATCATTTATTGAAAAAAGACGATTCATTTGATACTTACTTTAATAAGATCGTTAAGATATCAATGGAGTTATAAGTATAAAAAGAGCTTATTGTTGAAGCTCTTTTTGTTTAATATTATTTACTTTTTTTCCAATAGAGTTGGATATCTTCTAGTTCCTCATAGTTGATTCTTAAAATATGATCTTTCATACGTTGGATAAAATCATCTCGTAAGTGAGGACTACTAAAGTAGAAGGGCCTACCTTGAATGTGATCATTATCTAAAATTTCAATCAACATTTTAGAATATTCTACTTTGTAAACTTTTTTAGGATAGTTGTTTTGATCACAATGAGTCATGTCTTTAAAATATAATGTATTTTCCATATCGTTCACCTCTTGTCATTATTGTAACAATTCTTTTATTTTATTGATAAATAGAGATGCATTTAAACGGCATATATTAGGTGTTAAATTAAAATGATTAATAATAAAAATTTATTGATGATAAAAATAGAATATTATATTATGGAACAATTGTGTGATTTTTTGGACATTTTATGGGTAAATGTCCAAAAAAAGATACAATAAATTAAAATATATAGATTTAATCGACAAATTACGATATAATTGTTTATTGTGAAGTACAATATTTGTATTTTATATAAGAATAAACGACCTTAAGTTATTCAAAAAAATACGGAGGTAAAATCATGGAAGATTCAAAAAAAATCAAGTGGTATGGTTTAGCTTTCATGGCGTTTTCTACTGTTTGGGGATTTGGAAACGTTTTAAATGGCTTTATCTACTTCAATGGTATCCAAGTAGTTTTTAGTTGGGTATTAATGTTCGCACTTTATTTTGTTCCTTACGCTTTAATGGTAGGAGAACTAGGGTCTGCGTTTAAAAATTCTGGTGGAGGAGTAAGTTCTTGGGTTCACGAAACATTTGGTCCTAAACTTGCATACTACGCTGGATGGACATACTGGGCATGTCACGTTACTTATATTGCAAGTAAAGGTAGTGGAGGTTTAAAAGCATTAAGCTGGGCAATTTTTAGAAATGCTGAAGTTTATGACTCACTTCCAACATTATATGTACAACTTGCAACACTTGCAGTATTCTTATTTTTCTGTTGGTTTGCTAGTAGAGGGTTAAACCCACTTAAACAATTAACAACAGTTGCAGGAACAAGTATGTTCGTTATGTCAATCTTATATATCTTAATGATGTTTGCTGCACCAGCAATTAATCCAAATGGGGGATATTTATCATTAGATTTAAGTTTTGACAAAATTGTTCCACAATTTAATGTCAATTATTTTACGTCACTTTCTATTTTAGTATTTGCAGTTGGTGGATGTGAAAAAATTTCACCTTATGTAAATAAAGTAGAAAATCCTTCAAAAGGATTCCCAAAAGGGATGATTGCCGTTGCAATTATGGTTATGGTATGTGCTATTTTAGGTACATTTGCAATGGGTATGATGTTTGATCCAACAGTTATTAATGGTTCTGCTGAATCATTCAACTCATATGTATCAAATGGTTCATATTGGTCATTCCAAAAATTAGGTCAATATTACCATATGGGAGATACATTATTAATTATTTATGCATTATGTAATATGATTGGACAATTCTCAACATTAGTATTGAGTATTGATGCACCACTTAGAATGTTATTAGATAATGAAGATGCAAGACAATTTATCCCATCTAAATTATTAAAACAAAATAAATATGGTGCTTATACTAATGGTATTAAAATGGTTGCCGCTTTATCAGGAAGTATTATTGTAATTCAAATTCTTGGTGGTAGTGGTGCTGCTGGAGTGTTAGCACAATTAAATAAATTAAATTCTGTATGTATGCCAATGCGTTATATTTGGGTATTCTTAGCTTATATTGGTTTAAGAAAAGCTTATGAAAAATTCCCAGCTGATTATCGTTTTGTTAAGAGTCAACCAGTTGCTTTATTCTTTGGTGGTTGGTGTTTCTTTGTAACAGCTATATGTTGTATCATGGGTGTTTACTCAACTGATTTATTTACAATGGCTTTAAATATTATTACTCCTGTTGTTTTAACTGCATTAGGATTAATTTTACCAGCTATTGCTAAAAGAGAAAAAGCTAACGCTATTACAGAATAATTGTGATAGAATATAGAAGAGGTGTTAGAAATGTATAGGGAAATTTCAGAAGAATTATTAGACTTTTTACAAAAAAGTCCAACAGCATTCCATGCTGTAGAAAATATTAAAGAAGAATTAAATAAAGAGGGATTTATTGAATTATTAGAGGGAAAACCTTGGAAAATGACTCCAGGTGGAAAATATTATGTTACTCGTAATAATTCAAGTATTATTGCTTTAAAGGTCGGAAGCAATTTAGATGATTATAGTTTTAATGTTGCTGCTTCACATAGTGATTGCCCAACTTTTAAATTAAAAGAAAATGCTGAATTAGAAGTGAAGGGTAAATACACACAATTAAATACTGAAGGTTATGGTGGAATGATTTGTTCAACTTGGTTTGATAAACCATTATCTGTAGCTGGACGTTTATTAGTTAAAGATGGAAATGAATTAAAAACACAATTAATTAATATTGATCGTGATTTAATTTTAATTCCAAATATGGCTATTCATATGAACAGAGCTGTCAATGATGGATATGCATATAATAAACAAATTGATATGTTACCATTATTTGGTGGGGCTGATTGTAAACCTGGTGACTTTATGAAACTTGTAGCTAAAGAAGCTGGTGTAAATGTTGAAGATATCTATGGTAGTGATTTATATCTTTATAATCGTACTGCACCATCTATTTGGGGAGCAAATGATGAATTTATTTCAAGTCAACATTTAGATGATTTACAATGTGCATTTACTTCATTAAAAGGATTCTTAGCTGGTGGAAATGATCAATCAATTGATGTATTAGCTTGCTTTGATAATGAAGAAGTGGGTTCAGGAACAAAACAAGGAGCTGCTTCAACACTTTTATATGACGTATTAAAACGTGCTAATAGTGCACTTGGAAAAACAGAAGAAGATTTCTATTGTGCAATTGCATCAAGCTTCATGTTATCTGCTGATAATGCACATGCAGTTCATCCACATCATCCACAAAAAACAGATGCTACAAACTGTGTTTATATGAATGAAGGAATTGTTGTAAAATCTCATGCAGGTCAAAAATATACAAGTGATGCGGTAAGTGTTGCTGTATTCAAAGATTTATGCAAAAAAGCTAATGTACCAGTACAATTCTTCGCAAATCGTTCTGATGAAGCTGGAGGAAGTACTTTAGGAAATATCGCAATGGCACAAGTTTCTATGAACAGTGTAGATATCGGTTTACCACAACTTGCAATGCACTCTACATATGAAACTGCTGGTATTAAAGATACTTATTATATGATTCAAGTCATGACTGAGTTCTTTAATAGCCATATTAGCGAAGTAAATAGTCATTCGTTAAAGGTAGATTAAGATGAAAGAAAAGAAGTACGATTTATATTTTGAAAATAGTGTTAAAGTAAAAAGTTTAAATGATGATTATTTTAAATGTTATCAAGAAATTGAAAAATACTTGTTTAAAAAACGAAAAGATGTTTTAAAAACAAATGTTTTGCTTTCTGAAATTCTTGATCAAATGAAAGATTTTCAAGATCAAGGAAAAGCAGTTCAACAAATGTTTTCTAAAGGTAGTCAAACATTTGTTGATCAAATAGATAGAAAAATAAACTATAAAGAAAAAATCAATCAATTAAAACAAAGAGATTCTAATAAATATGAAATGTCTGGAATATTACTTACCATGTGTATATATATTGTGCTTCTTTTTGTTAAAGAATTGGTAGGAAATCATTATTTAATTAATTATTATATTGATTTATTAGTAGCAGTTATTATGCTTGTTATAAGTGTTAAACAGCTTTTAAATCAAAGACAATTGATTAAAAGATATCAAGTCTCATTTCAACCTTTTATAATTGAAATAGTAAGTATTGTTATATCATTATTGATTTCAATATTATTTTATAACAGTCCTTTTGATATCACTTTTGTTATTTTAGTTATCGCATTTTTTACAAGTAAAAAAATGTATTCAAAATCCTTAAGTAATTAAGGATTTTTCTTTGCATTCATTTAAATTTATAGTAAAGTATTAGAAGGTGATGAAGATGGAAAAAGAAAATATATTAGAAAATTTAGATGAAAATATTGTAAATGATGCAATATTTTATGATCAACATAATATACCATCACAAATCTCTCAAGCACTTTATTTATATGGAAGTAACACAGATTATCAAGTACTTGGATTTGTAGATGCCAGCGACGATGGAAGTAAAGGAATGATCTTTACAGATCAAGGTGTTTATTTTTGTTTTAAAGAGCCTCATTCATTTTTATATGAAGATATAGAAGAATTAGTACTAGTAAAAAAAGAAGAAGACTTTGATTTTTATGCAAAAATAAAAACAAAATCAAATACTTTTGTTTTTAAAAATAAATATTTAAATTTAAAAGGATTTATTGAATGTTTAAGTGAAATCTTAGAAATGCCTGTTCATTATGAAATGTCAGCTTATGAAAAGGTAGAATACTTTGTACCGATTGTTTTAAATGATTTAAAAGAAGATGTTTATGAAGATTTAGAACTTAATGAACAACAATACCAACAAATTAAAGATATTGAACAAGAATTAAAAATGGCTAAAGAACTTCAAGATTTAGATTATCAAGATGAATGTCGTTCTTTATGTCGTTATTGTTTAGATTTCTTTGAAAGTTTAGGATTGGATAGTGATGAAATTGATGCTTTAAATGAAGCACAAAGTTTCTTTGATCAACAAGATAGTCAAGAAAACCAACAATTAGAAGGGGCTAAACGTTGGGTCGATGAAATGATGAGTAATTATCAAAATGGTGATACAGGAATGTATGATCAAATGAAATCAACGATGGAAAGTTTAGGTATTGATGAAGAAAGACTTAAGAATATGTCTAATGAAGAAGTTGATCAGTATGTTAAAGAAATGTGTAAAAAGTTTGGTATTTCACAAAGTTTATTTGATAAATTAAAAGATAGATTTGGAAAATAGAGGGAATTAGGATGATTAAATTAGTTGTATTAGATGTAGATGGGACAAGTATTGATAGAGATAATCATTTTTATGATGATGATATTAAAGAAATTGATTTTTATAAAGAAAAGGGCATTGAATTTATGTTTGCTTCTGGAAGAGACATGAATATGATGCTTGATATGATTAAAAAGAGTCATGTTGATGGGGATTTAATTATTAATAATGGAACACAATATCGAAATATTGAAGGAACTAAAAATATTGCCCATCCAATGGATGAAGATGCTTTTAGAAAAATGATTCCTATTTTACAAAAATATGATTATCATATTTCTATTCATACGACAAAAGGAAAATATATTTTAACAGATTTTGATAGTTATTGGGATTTACATGTTAAATTATTATTAAAAGATAGAGAAGGTATTACTATAGATGATCTTCCTAATACAACTTTCTTTAGAAGATGGGGATATTTAAATGATTGTACTTCAGTTTCTTCGATTGATGAAATTTATCAACAAGGTGCACTTCCTTTAAAAGTAGATGCAAGACATCTAAATCCAGAAGAAGCCAAGGGAGTAAGAGAACGTTTAGATTGTATACCTCATTTAAATATATCTTCATCATATGAAGATAATATTGAAATTACATGTGATGATTATGATAAAGGTATTATGTTAAAAGAAGTTTTAAAATTAAAAGGGTTGTCTATTAACGAAGTAGCAACTTTTGGAGATGGCTTAAACGATGTATGTATGTTAGAAGGATTTCCATATAGTTTTACTCCTGCTAATGGTTGTCAAAAGGCAAAGGAAGCAGCAACTTATACACTTACTAAAACAGGTGGACATGGTGCTATTCAAGAAGGACTTCATATTTTAAAAGATTTAGATTTGATATAAAAAAATGGCTAATGCCATTTTTTTATGTACTTTTTTTATAAGATAAAATAAAGATTGTAGACATAACCATTATAAAGCCCAATACATCCATTAATGTAAAAGGAGAATGCAACCATAAACACATGCAAATAGTTGCACTTAATGGTTCAACTGCAGCAATCAAAGATGCTCTCATCGGTCCTATAAGATTGACACCTATAAGATACATTGAAAATGCTAAAACTGTTCCGATAACAATAATTCCTGCCATACCTAAATATCCATAGATATCTAAAGAAACAGAAATATTCCAAACACGTCCAATTATTCCTAGTACAACTCCACCAATGATCATAGCATAGCCTGTTGGAATCAAGCTGCCATATTTATTCATAATGTGTCGAGGAAGCAAAGAATAAAAAGATGCTGCCAGTCCTGCCATTACACCCCAAAACAAACCTTCAAAAGATAAGACCATTTCATGGATGTTTCCATGTGTTGCCAAAATAAAGGTTCCACCAAAAGCTAAAGCAACACATAAAAGTTCTTTTTTATAAGGAAGTCTTTTGCAAACAAGACAAGTATAAAACATAATGAAGATTGGATTTAAATATTGTAAAATGGCTGCTGTTGAACTGTTTGAATAATAGATAGCTGTCATATAAGAATATTGACAAAACATTAATCCCAGTATAGCAAACAAAATAAGTTGAAAGACATCATTTTTATTATTCCAAATACTTAATGTTTTTTTGGTATCTTTGATAAAACAAACACTTAATAAAATAATCCCTGCAAAGATCATGCGCAATGTTGTAAGCCACATTGTATTTAAATGATAGGTTTGAAATAGAAACTGTCCCATAGTTCCTGAAATTCCCCAAAATGTACCACCTAATAATGTAATAATAATTCCTTTTTTCATAAATTCACCTCATGTAACGACATTCTAACAAATATCAATTTAAAATACTATATTTGATATATTATTTATATTAGATATGGTAAAATATTCATAATGGTGCTATAGCTTAGTTGGATAAAGCGTACGTCTCCGGAACGTAAGATCATGAGTTCGAGTCTCATTAGTGCCACCATTTTTTATATAGATATGCAAATTAAAAAAGTATTAATTAAGGAACAAAAAATGAATAAAAAAATAGTTAATTTAAAAAAATTATATCCAGAACATTATAGAACAGATAAATATATTGAATTAGATGATGATATATTTGATGTAATTGATAAATATGAACATATAAGTTCAGCATATGAAAGAAAAGTTAACTATCATAAAGCATATTATTCAATTGATAAGAATTTATATATTGAAATCTACGCAGTGAATTTTAATATAAAAGATACGATTTATATAGATAAGATAATTCATGAAGAATTATTGAAATTAGTAATGGAGAGTATTAAAAAACTTCCGCAGATACAAAGAAAAAGAATTATTAAAAGGTATATAGAAAATAAAACATTAAAGGAAATTGCTAAAGAAGAAGATTGTTCTATCCCGGCAGTTTATTACACCATACATATAGCATTAAATAAAATTAAAATTTTATTGTTAGAAAAAGGTTATGATGTAAGTGATTGAAAGGAAAATTAATATTATCAAGAATAATGAATGTATAAAATGCCTAATTCTTACTGATAAAAGTATTATATAATAATTTTTTGAAAAGCATTCACATTATCAAAAATATATGATTAAATTAAGCTAATGAAAGGGGATTGGCATGAAACAATTTAAAATCAATATTAATGATTTGTTTGAAAAAAGTGAAGTTGAAACGGAATTAAATGATGTTGAAGAATCATCAGTTGTTTATGAAATGAATAATATTAATCAAAAAATATTAAATGAAATTAGTATTTATGCAAGTAATAGAGAAAAAATACAAGCTTTAACAGATGAATTTACAGAGATAATGTATCATCAAAATATCAGTTATGAAGATGCAGAAAGAATTGATGATATATTTGATCAACTTGTCCATCAAATAGGACTTGATGCCCCTGTTTTAGCAGCTTGTACAAATATTATTTTTAATACGATCAACGAATATAAAAAAGAATATATTCAAGAGTTCATAAAACTTAATCCACAATTAGATGAAGAGATGATTTCAATAGAATTAGAAACATATAACGATGCTGCTTTTCAATTAAATAAGATATTTGTAGAGACAGTAGGTACAATAAAAAAATGTGATGTAGATACGGTTAATGAAGCTGTTAATTTATTTTTTGAGCAAGATGAACCAACAGATTTAATACAAATCTTTATAGCGAATACGATTCAAATATTAAATCAACCAGATTTATTAGTAGATGTTCTAGGGTTATCAATACTTATTAATGAAATAATCGTTCATCATCAAGAAAATGAATTTAATCAAAAATTATGGAAAATGAATCATTATCGCTATTTTAGCGTGGATTATAAAGATGATTTTGATGATAAAAATGAATATAATTAATATTTTAGGCTAAACTATTGTGATTTATTAAATCACAATAGTTTTTTTAATTGAAAATAGAAATGAAAATATTTGACAGTACAGTTAGTCTATGCTAACATGATGTTGTGAGTTAGTTGTAGCTAACTAAAGGAGGAAGAAAATGAAAGTCGTATATGCATCAAGAACAGGAAATGTTGAAAGTATTATTTCTAAATTAGGAATTGAAGATGCTTTAAAAATTGAAGATGGAAGTGAAACTGTAGAAGAAGATTATATCTTATTTACTTATACAGATGGTTTTGGAGATGTTCCATATGAAGTAGATGAATTCTTACAAAGTCAAAATGAACATTTAAAAGGTGTTGTTGTAAGTGGGGATACTGGATACGGTGAAGCTTATTGTAAAGCAGGAGATGTCATTGCTGAACAATATAATGTACCATGTTTATATAAAGTTGAAAATGATGGTAGTGATGAAGATATCGATGCTATCAAAAAAGTGATTGCTTAAGTATGCCTTTATCTGCTCACGAATTTGAAAGAAGATTAATTTTTTATGCCTCACCAACACTTACAAAACTTAAAGTTGCTTGTATTTATAATTTAAATGATCTCGATGATTTAGATGAATGTATTCAATATTATAATGAGCTTTTAAATAAAAAAGATATTTATTTAAAAGTATTAAGAATAAAAGGACGTTCAATGATTTATGTTTATCAAAAAGAAAAGTTAAATAAATTATGTGCATGCAAACAAATACAAAATATCTTTAAAAAGTATGATTATAATTGTACATCTTTAGATACTCTTATCCTAGATTTACAAAAACGCCTCAATGATTATGATTTTCCTCATGAAATTGGTTTGTTTTTAGGCTATCCTATGACAGATGTTTTAGCTTTTATAGAGGGAAAAGAACATTTAAGTGTTGGTTATTGGAAAGTGTATAGTCATGTTAAAAATTGTCAGCAAACATTTGATAAATATCATAAATGTACACATGAATTATGTAAAAGATTTAATCAAGGAGAAAGCGTTGAGCAAATATGTAGATATGTTTAATTGGTAAAGATTTCTTTACCAATTTTTATTTTTGTTTATAATGTTTTTAGGTGAAGGTTATGTTAGAAAAAGAAGAGATGATTGAAAAATTAAATGAAAAGGAATTAAGAGTATATCAATATATTTTAGCTCATTCACTAGAATTTCCATTTATGACAATTAGGGAAGTAGCAAATGATGTGCAAGTTTCTACAACTGTTATTTTAAATTTTGTAAAAAAGATGGGATATAAAAGTTTTAAAGAATTTAAACTTGCCTATCGTTTGCAAGAAAGAAAGTCAAGAGAATCAAAAAGGGTTTATGATGATAAACAAGTTATAGGAGCTTTAATGCAATTAGATAATGAATATTATCAAGAAAAGCTAGATATTGCTAAAGTGATGATAGGGAATCATAATAATTTGATTTTTACAGGCGTTGGGAATTCAGGATTGATAGGCGCATATGGTGCACGTATTTTTTCAAGTGTTGGGAAATATGCCAATGTTATCAATGATCCATTTGTACGTATTAATGCTTCAATGGAAGATACGGTTATTATTGCCTTGTCTATTTCAGGGAAAACTCCTGAATTACTTCGTATTGTAGAATCATGTAAAACATTTGGTGCATGCATTATTTCTATTACAACCAATATGAAATCTCCACTTGCTTTAATGAGTGATGTTACAATTCCTTATTTTTTAAAGACGGATAATATTGATCAAATAGATTTAACAAGCCAAATTCTTGCAGTTGCTATTATTGAAAGATTAGCACGTAACGATTAAAAAACAAATGTTTTTTAAAAATAACAAAAAACAGAAATGTAACATAGAATATAGCGCTTTCAGTTTTATTGAATGAAAAATGTAAGCGTGATATTCTTTTTTTGTATCAAGAAGTTATCTTGAACATTTGGCCAAATATAAATATTTAATGGAGGAAATTATATGGAAAAAATGCAAGCGTTCATGGAACGATTCTTTGTTCCATTTGCTGCAAAAGTCAATAGTCAAAGACATGTTGCAGCAGTAAGAGATGCTTTTACTTTATCATTCCCACTTACAATGGCGGGGTCAATGGTATTATTAATTAATTATGTATTTTTAGATCCAACTGGATTTATTGCAAGTTTATTACATTTAGGAGACTTGATTCCTAATTTAGCTGATTATCAAGCAGTATTAAGTTCTGTTATTAATGGGACAACTAATATTTTAGCAATCTTAATTGCCTTTTTAGTAGCTTATCAATTAGCTCAAGAAATGCAAGGAGATCAAGTTTTATGTGGAATTACAGCTTTAGCAGCTTATTTCATTTTATATCCAGCAGCAAGAAATTTTGCTGATAAATCTGGAAGTGGTTTAATGACTACATATTTTGGAGCACAAGGATTATTCGTTGCTTTATTTGTTGGTTTATTTGTTGCTGAGTTATTAACTCGTTTAGGAAATAACAAAAAACTTGTTATTAAAATGCCTGCACAAGTACCACCAGCAGTTTCACAATCATTTAGTTTATTATTACCAATTATGATTGTATTAGCTGTTACAGGTGTTCTTAACTTTATTTTCAATAACATTACAAGTGATGGTATTCAAGTTTTAGTTTATAACATGATTCAAGCACCACTTACAAGTTTAGGAAGTTCAATGGGTACAATTATTGTTTTCGTTGTTGTACAACAATTCTTATGGGTTTTAGGTATCCATGGTCCAAATACTTTAAGTGCGTTACGTTCAGTTATCTTTACAGAACAACAAAATATGAATTTAGCTTATGTTGCTGCTCATGGAACAGCATGGGGTGCCCCTTATCCAATTAACTGGGCTGCTATTAATGATGCTTTTGGTAATACAGGAGGATCAGGAGCAACATTAGGTTTAATTATTGCAACATTTATCGCTGGTAGAAAAAATAAAGCTCAATATCAAATTTGTAAAATGTCACTTGCTCCAGGATTATTTAACATTAATGAACCAATTATCTTTGGTTTACCATTAGTTATGAATCCAATGTATATTGTTCCATTTATTTTAGCACCAGTTGTTTGTAACCTTGTTGGATGGTTCTGCGTTTGTGTTGTTAAAATTATTCCACCAGTAGCTTATAGTGTTGCTTGGACAACACCAGGATTCTTAACACCATTTTTAGGATCTGGTGCAAACAATGTATTAGCTTTAGTAATTGGTTTTGTTTGCGTAGCAATTAGTACACTTATTTATTTACCATTTGTTATCGCAAGTACAAAAGCAGCTTTAAAAGCAGAAGGAGCAGAAAATGCGTAAGGATTTTTTGTGGGGTGGAGCTGTTGCAGCTCACCAAGTAGAAGGTGGCTATAATGAAAAAGGAAAAGGTCTCAATGTCTCAGATATGATGACAGTTGGGGGTGTTGGTAAAGTACGTCAAATTACAGATACGATTTTACCTAATGAATTTTATCCTAATCATGAAGCTATTGATTTTTATCATCATTATAAAGAAGATATTGCTTTATTTAAAGAAATGGGATTTAAATGTTTTAGAACATCTATTTCTTGGGCAAGAATCTTTCCCCAAGGGGATGAATTAGAACCTAATGAAGAAGGTTTAAAATTCTATGATGATATGTTTGATGAATTATTAAAAAATGATATTCAACCAGTTATTACTTTAAGCCATTTTGAAATGCCTTATGGTTTAGTAAAAAAATATGGTGGTTGGAGAAATAGAAAACTTATTGATTGTTTTGTAAGATTTGCTAAAGTATGTTTTGAAAGATATCAACATAAAGTAAAATATTGGATGACTTTCAATGAAATCAATAATCAAGCAAACTATAAAGCAGATGTTGCAGTTTTTACAAATTCAGGTATTTTATTTAAAGAAGGAGAAGATCGTGAAGCGATTGTTTATCAAGCAGCACTTTACGAATTAATTGCTAGTGCAAAGGCTGTTAAAATAGCACATGAAATTAATCCTGATTTAATGGTTGGATGTATGATGGCCATGACACCGATTTATCCATATTCATGTAATCCAGATGATATGTTAAAAGCTGTAGGAGCTAATCATAAACGTTTTTGGTATTTAGATGTTCATACTAGAGGGATTATTCCAGGATATATGAAATCTTTCTTTAAACGTCAAGGCTATGAATTAGATTTAAATCAAGAAGATTTAGAAGCATTAAAACAAGGTTGTGTTGATTATATTGGATTTAGTTATTATATGTCATTTGCAACAAAGGGTGATGGTAATATCAACCTTGATTATGATGAAGAAAATGATTTATGTGATAATCCTTATATTCAAAAAACACAATGGGGATGGCCAATTGATGCAAAAGGTCTTAGATATACATTAAATTGGTTATATGATCGCTATCAATTACCGATGTTCATTGTTGAAAATGGTTTTGGTGCTATTGATCAAAAAGAAGTTGATGGTTCAGTGCATGATCAATATCGTATCGATTATCTAAAAGAACATATTCAAGAAATGAAGAAAGCTGTAGATATAGACGGCGTTGATTTATTAGGATATACTGTTTGGGGTTGTATCGACTGTGTAAGTTTTTCAACAGGAGAAATGAAAAAACGTTACGGATTTATTTATGTTGATAAAAACAATGATGGTTCAGGATCATTAAAAAGAAGTAAAAAAGATTCTTTTGAATGGTATAAAAAAGTTATTGAAACAAACGGTGAAGTATTATAAAAGGAGAATTATATGAACAATTACTTTCTACAACTAAAAAAAGATATTCCTAATGATATAGGATGGATTAGAAGAATTTTATCTTATGCCTTTGATTGGTATATTGGAGGAATGATTGCCTCAATTCCAGTTATTTTGATTTATATGATGTTACATCAAGATGCAACATATATTCCTCAAAATTTATCCATCTTTCACGCACCCTACAATATCATTGCAGGAAGTCTATCATTTATTGTCGCTATTGGATATTATGTTTTAGTTCCAATGTTTGTTTTTAAAGGACAAACATTAGGTAAAAAGATATTTCATTTAAAAATTATTGCAAATAATTATGATGAAGTAACAAATAAACAATTATTTATCCGACAATTTATAATGATTTTGTTAGTTGAAGGAAGTGTATTTACTTCAAGTAATATGCTACATCAATTGTTACAAGTTGTAACAGGTTTGAATATTCCAAAATATTATGCTTATTTTGGAATATTCATGACACTTATCTCAGTTATTTTAATGGTTATCTTAAAATCAAGAAGACCATTACATGATTTATTTGCTGATACAAGAGAAGTATATCTTGAAAGCAATGATTATACATATTATCAAAAGAAAAGAAAGAAAGTAAAAAGAAAATCAGGTAAGTAGCCTGATTTTCTTTTAGAGGAAAGTTATGGAATATTTAGTATTAGATGTAGGTGGAAGTGCGATCAAATATGCTTTAATGAATGATGAATTAGAGCTTCTTGAAAAAGGACAAGTGCCAACACCTAAAACATCATTAGAAGATTTCAAAAAAGAAGTTCAAAATCTTTATCAAAAATATCAAGAACGTATAGATGGAATTGCTATGTCACTTCCTGGTTTAATTAATAAAAAAACTAATAAAATGCAAATATCAGGAGCACTTCTTTATAATCAAGATGTTGATATTTTAAAAGAATTAAAATCAGTAACAACTAATCACTTAACAATTGAAAACGATGCAAAATGTGCTGCATTATGTGAGGTTGTTTATGGAAGTTTAAAAGACAGCCAAGTAGGCGCTGTTTGTATTATTGGCACTGGTATTGGTGGAGGTGTAACTATTGGAGATAAAGTCTTCACTGGCGTTCATGGTTTTGCTGGGGAGTTTAGTTATTTATCAATAGATTGGAAAAAGAATTTAGGATTTGAAAATAAATGGGGAACAGATTTTGGAGCATTTACTTTAGTTAAGATGATTGCCAAGGCTAAAGGAATAAAAGAAGAAATTGATGGTGTACAAGCTTTTGAATATTGTAATCAAGGAGATAAGGAAGCTTTAAAAGCTTTAGAAGAATTTTGTGATATCACAGCGACGGGGTTATATAATTTACAAGCAGTTATTGATCCTGATAAAATTGCGATTGGTGGAGGAATTAGTAAACAACCAATTTTATTAGAATATCTTCAAAAATCATTGGATAAAATCTATAATTCAATTGAAATTCCTATTCCTCAAGTAAATATTGTTCGTTGCAAATATGATAATGATTCAAATTTAATAGGTGCACTTGCAAATTATAAAAAGATATATAACTGCTAATCAGACTTGATTAGTAGTTTTTTTTTAGTAAAATGTATTTGGTGATGTAAATGGAAGCAAATGAAGTAATAACAAATTTAAATCCTTTAGAATATGACATATATTTTTATTTAATACAAAATAAAGATATGATTGTTTCAATGAAGTTAAAAGATTTAGCAAATCAATTACATGTATCAACAGCTATGATTACAAGGGTTTGTCAAAAATTAGGATTTGAAGGATTTGGAGAATATAAAGCTTATTTAAAATTAGAAGAACATGAACAAGTAAATACAAATACATTTCAATTAGAACATATTTTTAATTTCTTTTATAGTGTTGATAACGAAATGTTTTATCAAGAAATCCAAGAGGCAGCGACTTTGATCAAAGAAGCTTCTGATGTTATTTTTTATGGAATTGGACTATCAGGGATTCTTGCACAATATGGTCATGGTTTATTTAATCGAAAAGGAATTCGTTCATTATATATAGAAGATTTTAGTATGCGTTTAGATTTTTATAAACAAGCAGTTGCTATTATTTTATCGGTTTCAGGAAATACGACAGAAATATTAAGAAGAATCAAAGGTTTAAAAGAAGAGGGGACGAAAGTAATTCTTATTTCTGAAAACAGTCATAACCAAGCAGCAAAGATGGCTGATTTATGTATCAATTATCATTTGCCAAATGTTAAAGATAAATATAATGCAAATTCTGTAACACAAGTTCCTGTTTTATATATCTTAGAGTGTCTAGCAAACAGTTTATAGTTGGTAAAGTTTTCTTTACCAATTTTTATTATACTAATGAAAACGGTTGTAAAAAATGGTATGATAGATGTGTATTTTAAGGAGGAAATAAAATGGGATTTAGAGAAGACTTTTTATGGGGAGGAGCAGTAGCTGCCCATCAATGTGAAGGTGCTTGGCAAGAAGGCGGAAAAGGAATCAGCTGTAGTGATGTAGAAACAGCTGGAGATAACGTTACAGGTGCACCAAGACGTTTAACAGATGGTGTTATTGAAGGTGAAGATTATCCTAACCATGTAGGTATTGATTTTTATCATCATTATAAAGAAGATGTTGCTTTATTTGCTGAAATGGGATTTAAAGCATTTAGAACATCTATTGCTTGGACTCGTATTTTCCCTAGAGGGGATGAAAAGGAACCAAATGAAGAAGGTTTAAAATTCTATGATGATTTATTTGATGAATGTCATAAATATGGTATTGAACCAGTTATTACATTATC
Source organism: Bacteroidaceae bacterium (assembly GCA_963618275.1). GTDB lineage: Bacteria > Bacillota_I > Bacilli_A > Erysipelotrichales > Coprobacillaceae > Faecalibacillus. The sequence goes on along the minus strand of CAVESC010000009.1, from coordinate 13,555 downwards.
ACATTTTGAATTACCTTGGGCATTAGCTAAAGAATATGGTGGATTTAGAAATCGTCAAGCTATTGATATGTTTGTTAAATTTGCTAAAGTATGTTTTGAAAGATATCAACATAAAGTTAAATATTGGATGACTTTCAATGAAATCAATAACCAAGCTGATGTTACACAACATAACTTAATTCAAGAAGGTGCTGTTTTACTTCAAGAAGGTGACGATGCAGAATACTTAATGTATTTATCAGCTCATCATGAATTAGTAGCTTCAGCATTAGCTGTAAAAGCAGCACATGAAATCAATCCTGATTTACAAGTAGGATGTATGATTGGGATGAATGGAGTTTATCCAGCTTCACCAAAACCAGAAGATGTGATGAATGCTCTAGGTGCAATGCATCAAAAATATTGGTATGTAGAAGTACACGCTAGAGGTCATTATCCTCGTCATATCTTAAAGAAATTTGAAAGAAGAGGATATGATTTCATTACTGAAGAAGATAAGAAAATCTTAGCTGAAGGTAAAGTAGATTATATTGGTTTCTCTTACTACATGTCATTTGCAACAAAATATCAAGGACGTAATGAAAAAACATTTGATTATGTACCAGAAGACTTCGTAAGAAATACTTACTTAAAAGCATCTGATTGGGGATGGCAAATTGATCCTCTTGGATTACGTTGGTGCTTAAACTGGTTTAATGACCGTTTTGAACTTCCAATGATGATCGTTGAAAATGGATTTGGGGCTTATGATAAAAAAGAAGCAGATGGAACTGTAGATGATCAATATCGTATTGATTACTTAAAAGAACATATTCAAGCAATGAAAGATGCGGTTGATTATGATGGTGTTGATTTACTTGGATATACAATGTGGTCTCCAATTGATATTGTTTCAGCTTCAACTGGTGAATATGATAAACGTTATGGATTTATCTATGTTAATTATAATAATAAACATGAAGGTGACTTCTCTAGAAGTAAAAAGAAATCATTTGATTGGTATAAACATGTTATTGAAACAAACGGAGAAGAATTATAAGAATGAGGATGTCCTCATTCTTTTTTTATGATACAATTATCTTATGGAGGGATAAGAATAGTATGAAAAAGTTAATGAAGTTAATGTGCGTATTTGCACTTGTATTTATTGCTGGATGCGGTGCTTCATCAACAGATGAACAAAAAGAAGTTGTAACAAACTTTTTTGATTATGTAAAGGAATGCGACATTACAAAACTTAAAAAGGTAGCGAGTGAAGATGTTTTATCAGAAATGAATCTTGAAAAAATGGAAAAAGAATTAAGCCAATATACTGAAGAAGAATATGGTAAAGTCTTTGTTGATGAAACAAATAAATTCAAAAAAGCTATTTTCAAAGATTTATTTACAGATGTCAAAATCAAAGATATCAAAGCAGATGGGGATAAAACAACAGTTAAAGTTACAGGAAAACAAAAAGATTACTCTCAAGTATCTTTTGATCAAAGTGAATTAAACACAACTGCACAACAATATGTCGAAGAACATCAAGATGAACTTGCTAAAGTCTATCAAGAAGAAGGTTTATCAGCATATCAAATTAAAGTATATGATGGTATTGCTCCTATTCTTTATCAAAGCATGACAGAAACATATAAAAGCACACCTACTGAAAAATTAACAGCAACATTTACTTTAGAAAAGAAAAATGACAAATGGATCATTACAGGTATTGATGAATAAAAGATAAGCAATCGTAAGATTGCTTATTTTGTTTTATGATAATATTTGCTATAATGATTTTTGGAAAGAGAGGTCGTTATGAGTCGTTCTAATTCAATTGTCAAACAAGCATCAATTTTAGCGCTTGCAGGAATTTTGGTAAGAATCATTGGGTTATTATATCGTAGTCCATTAACAGCAATGATTTTAGATGAAGGAAATGGTTATTATTCAACAGCTTATAATATTTATGCGTTGGTTTTACTTATTTCATCATATAGTATTCCTACAGCTATTTCTAAATTGATATCAGAAAAGATTGCTTTAAAAGAATATAAAAATGTTAAAAGAATATTAAAATGTGTATTTATCTATGTTTGTGCCATTGCTGGTAGTGCAGCAATTTTATTATTTATTTTGGCACCATTTATCGTTGATGTAAATGCAGTACCAGCACTTAGAGTGTTATGTCCAACAATCTTTTTATCAGGATTACTTGGTGTATTTAGAGGATACTTTCAAGCACATAAAACAACAGTTTATACTTCTATTTCGCAAATTATTGAACAAATTTTTAATGCTGTTGTTGCTTTATTAGCTGCATATATTTTTATTCAACCTTATATTGGAGTTAATGCGACGAAAGTAGGTTCATATGGAGCAGCAGGTTCAGCACTAGGAACAGGTGCAGGAGTTCTTGTTGGATTGATCTATATGATTTTTATGTATTTAAAAAAGAAAAATACTTTTGTTGAAGAAAGTAATGCAGAAGCGAGTGAACGAGTAGATTCATATCAAGATATTTTTAGAATGATTATGCATATTATTGCACCAATTATTTTAGCAACTTGTGTGTATAATTTAGTAACTACGATTGATATGTATATCTTCTATTTTGCTCAATCATTTCATCATATTGATAAAATTACATATATTTCAAATTATGGTGTTTATGCAGGAAAATATATTGTTTTACAAAATGTACCTGTTGCTTTAGCATCGGCTATGTCTACAGCATCTATTCCATCTATTTCTTCTGCTTGGGCACTTGGAAATGTTAAAGAAGCAAAAGAACATATTACATCTGGTTTATCTGTAACAATGCTAATTTTAATTCCTGCGGCTGTTGGAATGGCGGTATTATCATATCCAATTATGGGTGTTTTATTTCCACAAAAGGCAACTATTATGACTGCTACTTTATTACTAGCACTTGGATCACCAGCAATTATTTTTTATGGTTTATCAACACTTACAAATGGTATTTTACAAGCTTTAGGAGAAGTAAATATACCTTTAAAAAATGCGGCGTTTTCACTTTTATGTCATATTATTATTATTGCAATCCTTTTATTTATTACACCTTTAGGAGTTTATGTTTTAGTATTTGGTAACTGTACATATGCTCTTCAAGTATGCTATTTAAACCAAAAAGCTTTACGTCAAAAAATTGGTTATAAACAAGAAATTAAAAGAACATATGTTATTCCTTTGATTGCTTCTTTAATAATGGGAGGTATTGTTTTAGGAGTTTATTATGGTCTGTTTACGTTAACTCATAGAGTTTTCTTACCTCTTATTTTATCAGTTGTTGTGGGTGTTTTTGTTTACTTTGTCATGATTATGTATATTTATTGGGAACATCCAGCATATTTATTTGAGATACCTTATATGAGAACACTTTATTACAAAATTAAAAGAATTTTGAAGAAATAAACGATTTTTGAAATATAAAATCGTTTTTTAAATCCATTTTTTTAATGTGTTTTTTGAAATATGACAAACTTATTCTTTTAATTTATGTTAAAATAATAATCAACGGGGGTTGTAATATGCATTATAAATCAGTAAAAGGAATTTTATCTAATGATAATACAATGAACTTATATAGGGGTTGTCAGCATGGTTGTATCTATTGTGATTCAAGAAGTAAATGTTATCATTTTGACCATGACTTTGAAGATATAGAAGTCAAAGAAAATGCACTTTCTCTATTGGAAAATGGTTTAAAACATAAAAGAAAAAAATGTATGATACAAATGGGTTCTATGTGTGATCCATATATGCCTTTAGAAAAAGAATTAAAGCATGTACAAAAAGCCTTGGAACTTATAGAACAATATCACTTTGGAGTAACATTGATTACTAAATCTGATTTAGTTTTAAGAGATTTAGAATTGTTAAAGAAAATCAATCAAAAAACAAAATGCGTAGTCCAAATGACACTTACAACTTTTGATGAAGAATTATGTCAAAAATTAGAACCAGGTGTTTGTACAACTCAAAGAAGAATAGAGGTTTTAAAGGAACTTCATGAAAATGGTATTCCTACAATTGTTTGGTTAACACCGATTTTACCTTTTATTAATGATGATCAAGAAAATATTTTAAATATTTTAAAAAGTTGTCATGAAGCAGGAGTTAAAGGTATTATTTGTTTTGGTATGGGTGTTACTTTAAGAGAAGGTAGTAGGGAATATTATTATAAGCAGTTAGATCGTTTATTTCCTGGTATGAAAGAAAAATATCAAATGACTTATAATGATCAATATACGTTAAATAGTCCACATAACAGAGATTTAATGAATCTTTTCTTTAAAAAGTGTCAAGAGTATCAAATGATGTGTAGTTATTCGGAAATTTTCGAATATTTACAAGAATTTGAAGAAAAAGCACCAATAAAAAAGAAAGCTGTTCATGACTTTGAACAACTCTCTTTATTTTAAAAAGATGGAAAACCATCTTTTTATTTTACAATTTTTTGATAAACTTCATCTAGATCAACATCTTGACTATGATCATTAAATTCAATAACAAGTTCTTTTTCATCATATCTAGGTAAAATATGAACATGGAAATGATGTACAGTTTGACCAGCTACTTCATTTGTATTTGTTAGAATATTTAATCCTTTAGCATTTAATTTTTCAACAATTTGTTTAGCAAGTTTTTGAGTGACTTGCATAATATGTGCTAATGTTTCTGGATCAACTTCTAAAATATTTTCAAAATGTTTTTTAGGAATGACAAGGGTATGTCCATATGTTGCTTGTGATAGATCTAAAAAGGCAATACAAGTATCATCTTCATAAACAATTTTTCCAGGAATTTCTTTATTGACTATTTTACAAAAAATACAGTTACTCATTTTCTTTTCCTCCATAAGTCTATTTTAAAACAAAAAAAGAATAAGGTCGAGACCTTATTCAAAATAATCTTTAGAAGATTTTTTTATTTTACTTTTAATAGTTGGTTCATAAACATCAAAATTATATTTTCTTAAATAATAAGTTTCACATTTTGTAGAAAAATCAGAAATAGAAGTTAAACTTTCTTTAATTTCATCTTTTAAATTAGATTTATCTGTATTATAAACCCATACGATTGCATATTTAGATTCAGATGTTTTAATTGCTTTCACATAAATACCATCTTTAGTAAATTTATTTAATTTCTTAACAATTTTAGAATCTAAACTACTTGATTCTTTTGTAACTAATCCAGCATCTGTTCCACTATTTTCATTAAAGTAATTTGTAAATGCATCTTCATTTGTACATTCTTTAATGATTTTTAAAGCTTGTGATTCAGTATCAACAGTAAAGTATTTAATATATTTTACTTTATATTCTTTTAATAAACTTTTAAAATTATCTTCAACATATTTTTCTTGAAGAAGTTGAAGCTTAGCATTTGGTTTTAAAGCTTGTTTAACAAAATCAGCTTCATCTTCATAACCAGCGCTTTTAGCATAAGTATCTAAGTCGCTTGATCCAGTGTACTGTAGATATTGTTGTTTTAATTCTTCAACTTTAGCATTAATAGCATCTTTATCAGTAATTTCTTGATCTGCAACATAATTGATAGCGCTATTTAAAGTCATATTTGTACCATCATTATCTAAGAAATATTCATATAAGTCATCTTTAGTAATTGTGATATCAGCAGTTTTAGCTACTGTTGAATCACCATTTTGAACATGAGTTACATAGGAATCATCTTTTTTGTTGAAACTTTTATAAAGGCCATAACCACAACCACCAATAAGACATACACATACGATAATGATCAATAATCTATATTGGTAAAGCTTATCTTTTAATGAATTCATTAGGCTTCACCTCTTTCTGTTTTTCTTTCTTCTAATGCTTTATTAACAACATCTTGAACGATTTTTTTGATATCTTTATCTTTATATTTGATTTTATATGAATCAAAAACAATATATTGTAAATAATCATCATAAGCTAATAAAGGTGAATCAATATCTGTTTTCTTTAACTCTTTCTTTAAAGTTTTCTTATCATCACTTGTTACTTTTACAAAATAATAACCATCATCACCAGTAATAACATCAGATACTTCACCTTCTTTTAAAGATTCAATGGCATTAAAAACATCATCACCATAACTATTAGCAATTCCTGAAGTATCTTTACTATCAACAATACCTAATGCACCTTTTTTACTAGATGTTGTATCATCAGAATAATCTTGAGCAATATCTCCAAATGATTTATCAGTATTATTAATTAATTCTTTGACTTCGTTTAATTTAGAAGTTTCATCATCAGTAGGCGCACTTGTATCAGATACAGAAAGTTTGATTAAACTTACGTATTTAGGAGAACATTGTTGATAATAATCATTAAAGACATCATCAAAATGATCATCAATATAATCTAATAAGAAATTAGCATATTGGATTTGTTTAATCATTCTTTGGCGATATTCAGATAAATTCTTATAGCCTGCAGATGTTAAAGCTTGATTCAGTGAATCTTTATAATTATCTCCATAATTAGATTTATATGCAGCTTTAATTTGTTTGATAATTGTAGCAGCATCTTCTTTCATATCATCATTGACAGGGAATTTTTGATCAACTAAATTTTGTAATACAGCATTAAAGACAGTTGTGTTATTACTTGAGTTATCAATAATATCTTTATATAAATTATCAGCAAAGATATTTTTTGTTTTACTTCCTTTTTCTAGAGATGCAACAACGTATTTTGAATCAACTTTTTTTGCTGAAGTTGTACATCCTGTTAAAAGGCAGCTACTTACAAGTAATAAAGCAGCACATTTTTTGAATTTCATAGTTTTCCTCCTTCTTGTAGACTTAAAAAGTATACTATTTTTTTCCATTAATTTCAATATTATGGGCAAAAACACATGGTCAAACATATTTATTACATAATTTATACTAAAAGAATGTATAAGGAGGGGTTTATATGAAATGTGAAAATTCTTTTACACTTGTTTTGGTGCTTTTTATTTTGTTAGTGATTATTTGTAATATGCTATAAAAAATGCTTAGCAAATCGCTAAGCATTTTTAGGCTGTGGATTGTGTTGACGATAAACACGATAACTAATTTTAATAGCTACAAGTAATGGCATGGCAATAATCATTCCCCATGCACCAAATAATGTTGAACCAGTTAAGATTCCAAATAAAACCCACATAATTGATAAATCTATTTTTGATGAATAAATTTTTGGTTGAATCACATAAGGAACTAAATTTGATTGAATAAAAATCAAAACTAATAAAATAATAAGTTTCGTTGTTCCCATGGTAATCGAAGTTACAACTCCAAGTAAGTTAGCAACGATAGGACCTACATAAGGAATTACAGAACTGATTGCTGAAAAAATACCAAGTAAGATCCAATTTGGATGACCAATGACCAAATAAACAAAGGCAGTCGTAAGTCCTTGAATAAGGGCACTTAAAGCAAATGCTTCTATGTATTCTATTAAAGAAATATTGATTTCTTTTAAATACATAGGTAAATTTTCATCAAATTTTCCTGCAAAATAATTAATAGCATTTCTCATATTATCAAATTTCATTGACATATAGATAGCAAGAATTGAATAAATTAAACCATTACCAATTTTAACAATAACAGAATTTAAAACATCAAAAGTAGTATTAATAACTGTCATATCTTGTAAAAGTTTAGAAGCTTCTGTTTGAATATAAGTTGTCATTTCAGAAATATTGAAACCTAGATGAGTTTGTACAAATCTTGAAATAAAAATTAAACCATCTTCAAATGCAGGATACAAATCAGTTACACTATTAATAACAAGAGGAATTGCTAGTGATAAAATAAGTATTAAACAAGCAATGATTCCTACATAAACAATAATTAAGGATAATCCACGTTTTTTTACGTATTTTTGCACCCATTCAATCAGTGGATTTAAAACATAAGCAATTGCAAAAGCCACGAAGAATGGTTTAATAATCTTCCAAAAAATACTAAACGCGCCACCCCATACGTCCTTTGTAATATCTAATAAAAGCACAATTAAAAATAGAATAAGTAAATTTAATAGAGTTTGCGTAATTTTTTTAGATGATATGACTTGAAATAAAGATTTCAAAAATTTCACATTATCACTCCTTTGTTTAAATAATATAACATATTTTGGATATAATATAAATTGTTAATACAAAAGATTATCACATTGATTGTTTTTTTTTTGACATTTTAGTAAAATGTTGTGGGTAGAAAGGGGCTGGATTTATGTCAACTTTAAAAATAGAAAATTTACATGTTTGTATTGATGATAAAGAAATACTAAAAGGAATTGATTTAACAATTAATACAGGAGAAATACATGCGTTAATGGGACCTAATGGTAATGGTAAATCTACATTATTATCAGCTATCATGGGAAATCCTAAATACCAAGTAACTAAGGGAAGTATTTACTTGGATGGACAAAATGTTTTAGAAATGTCAGTCGATGAAAGATCGAAAGCAGGAATCTTTTTAGGAATGCAATATCCTCAAGAAATTCCTGGAGTTGTTACTTCTGATTTTTTAAGAGCTGCACTCAATGCACATCAAGAAAAGCCAGTATCTTTATTTAAATTCATTAAAGAATTGGATAAAAATATTGCCGATTTAAAAATGGATGAAAATTTAGCACATCGTTATTTAAATGAAGGTTTTTCTGGTGGAGAAAAGAAAAGAAATGAAATTTTGCAAATGAAATTATTAAAACCTAAATTTGCATTATTAGATGAAATTGATTCTGGTTTAGATGTTGATGCTTTAAAAATTGTATCTGAAGCAATCAATGATATGAAATCAGATTCATTTGGATGTGTGATGGTTTCACACTATGAAAGATTATTTGAACTTGTACCACCTAGTCATGTTCATATATTAGTAGATGGAAAGATTGTATTAAGTGGAGGGCAAGAATTAATTGATCGTATTGATAAGGAAGGTTATCATTGGGTCAAAGAACTAGGTTTTGATTTTGAAACTGAAGAAGATAGACAACCTATCGTTTTAGGTAGTTGTGGAAATAAGGTTAAAGCAAAATAATGAGCAGATTAGCAGATATTGACAATTATCTTGTACTTGAAAATGGATGTGTTAAAGAAACATCTTTTAAACAAGATATTCAAATTCAAAATCAAACTTTAAAAATTAATGAAAATGCTAAAGTACAAATTATATATAAGGTTACAGAAGAAGGAACTTATCAATTTGATATTGAAATTAAGGATTATTTACATGTTGATCTTGTAGAAATGTATGAAGCATCAAAATCTTGTTCTTATACAAAAAATATAAAAGTTAATGAATCTAGTGAAGTTTTAAGATATGTTGAAAAAAACAGCTATCAAGATATTCAATTAGATTTGAAAGAAAATGTTGATGTTTATAAGTATGCAAGTGTATCTTGTGCTTATGTAGAATTAACAGATTATACAACTTTATCAAAAATAAAATATCGTTTACTAGAAGAAGAAGCAAGTGCTAAACTTCGTTTAGCTTCTTTAAGTAAAGAAAAAGAAAATAAACATTATGAAATGACTTTGGAACATTTAGCACCACATACATATGGAGATATGGATAACTATGGAATTGTTAAATCAAAAGCAAGTTTAATTATTGATGGAATAGGACGTATTTATAAAGGTATGTCTGGATCGGATACACATCAAACAAATAAAATCATTGTTTTTGATGAAGGCTGCAAAGCACAAGCTAATCCTTATTTATATATTGATGAATATGATGTTAAAGCAAGTCATGGAGCAAGTGTTGGAAAGATTGATGAAGATCATCTTTATTATTTAATGTCTAGAGGTCTTTCTAAACAAGATGCAATGCATTTAGTTACTTATGGTTATTTTTTACCTGTTCTAGAATTTATTAGTGTAGAATCTTTAAAAGAAAGATTTTCAGATGTTTTGAAAGAAAAGGTGGGACTATAATGCTAGATGTTTTAAAAATTAGAGAAGATTTCCCAATGCTTAAAAAGACAATGCATGGAAAACCTCTTATTTATTTAGATAATGGGGCAACAACTTTAAAATCACAATGCGTGATTGATAGTGTTTGCGATTATTTAACAAATTATTCTGGAAATGCTCATCGTGGAGATTATGATTTGTCACATGAAGTAGATACAAAATTTGAACATGTTCGTAGTATTGTTGCTGATTTTATCCATTGTAAACCAGAAGAGGTCGTATATACTTATGGTTCATCAGATAGTTTGAATATGGTTGCTTTTGGCTACGGAATGACACATTTAAAAGAGGGAGATGAAGTATTGATTACTCTTGCTGAACATGCAAGCAATACACTTCCTTGGTTTGAAGTGGCAAAACATACAGGTGCCGTTATTAAATATATTGATTTAGATGATGAAGGAAAAGTAACTGTAGAAAATGTTAAAAAAGCAGTTACTGAACATACAAAAATTATTTCTATTGCACAAATTACCAATGTACTAGGATATTTAGCACCAATTAAAGAAATCTGTGCCTTTGCACATCAACATGACATTGTTGTTTGCGTTGATGGAGCTCAAAGTGCACCTCATCATGCTGTTGATGTTCAAGATTTGGATGTTGATTTCTTTGCTTTTTCAGGACATAAAATGTGTGGACCTACAGGAGTGGGTGTATTGTATGGAAAATATCATTTATTAGAAGAAATGACACCTACACGTTTTGGTGGAGGAAGTAATGCAAGATACAATAGTTGTGGTTTGGTAAAATTAAAGAATGCACCAACAAAATTTGAAACAGGAACACCTAATATTGAAGGTGTCATTGGTCTTGGCAGTGCCATTGAATATTTACAAAATATTGGTATGGAAAATATTGAAGAACATGAAGCAATGCTTAGAAAGTATGCTATTGAAAAAATGAAAGAATTGGATAACATTGAAATTTACAACGAAAATGGTGTTGGAGCAATTGCTTTCAATATTAAAAATGTTTTTTCTCAAGATGGAGCATCTTTATTTAATACGTATGGAATTGCCATTCGTGCAGGACAACATTGTGCAAAAATATTAGATGAATATTTACATGTTTCACAAACATTAAGAGCTTCATTCTATTTCTACAATACAAAAGAAGAAATAGATCAATTTATTGAAGTATGTAAGAAAGGGGATGACTTTTTAGATGCCTTTTTTGGATAATATGATGCTTCGTCAAATTATTATGGATCATTATGAAAATCCACGTAATCATGAATTGGTTGAAGACGATAGCTATAAAAAAGTCAATATGGATAGTGAAACTTGTATTGATAATATTGATATACAAGCAAAAATAGAAGATGGAGTAATTAAAGATATTCGTTTTGATGGAGAAGCGTGTGCTATTTGTACATCAAGTACTTCTATTATGACAGAATTATTAATTGGTAAAACAATTGATGAAGCAAGAGTTATTATTGAAAATTATATGAATATGATTTTTGAAAAAGATTATGATCCTGAAATATTAGAAGAAGCGATTGCTTTTTATAACACTCATAAACAGGCCAATAGAATTAAGTGTGCAACTCTTGGATGGAAAGGAATTACACAATTAATTGATGAAAGTGAAAAGGAGGAAACTCATGGAAAATGATGAAACTATGATTCCTGATAAAGATGTGTCTGTTTTTAAAACACCTAAAGGAATTAATGAAGATGTCGTAAGAGAAATTTCAGCAATCAAAGGTGAACCTGAATGGATGTTGGAATATCGTTTAAAAGCACTAGATTGCTTTTTGAAGAAGCCAATGCCTACATGGGGTGTAGATTTAAGCCGAATAGATTTTGATGAATATACGTATTATATTAGACCTTCTGATAAACAAACAAATAAATGGGAAGAAGTTCCTGAAACAATTAAAGATACTTTTGATAAATTAGGTATTCCTGAAGCAGAACAAAAGTATTTATCAGGGGTAACAACTCAATATGAATCAGAAGTCGTTTATCATAATATGTTAAAAGAAGTTCAAGAAAAGGGTGTTATTTTCTTAGATATTGATAGTGGTTTAAGAGAATATCCTGAATTATTTAAAAAGTATTTTGATACCGTTATTCCTTATAATGATAATAAGTTTTCAGCTTTAAATGGGGCCGTATGGTCTGGAGGTTCGTTTATTTATGTACCACCAGGAGTAAAACTAGAAAAACCTTTACAATCCTATTTTAGAATCAATTCTGAACAAATGGGACAATTTGAAAGAACATTGATTATTGTTGATAAAGGTTCTGATATTCATTATGTAGAAGGATGTACGGCACCAAATTATTCAAAAGACTCATTACATACAGGTGTTGTTGAAATTGTTGTTTTAGAAGGAGCAAAATGCCGTTATACGACAATTCAAAACTGGTCTAATAATATTTTAAACTTAGTTACACAAAGAGCTAAAGTTTATAAAAATGGACAAATGGAATGGGTTGATGGAAATATTGGATCAGCTGTGACAATGAAATATCCAACTTGTGTTTTAATGGAAGAAGGAGCTAAAGGTTCTTGTATTACTATTGCGGTTGCTGGAGAAAATCAAATTATGGATTCTGGGGCTAAAATGATTCATTTGGCACCAAATACATCAAGTAGTATTGTTTCTAAATCTATCGCTAAAAATGGTGGTAAAACAAACTATCGTGGGTTAGTACAACACAATCCAAAAGCAATTAACGCTAAAAGTAAAGTTGAATGTGATACACTTATCTTAGATCAAATTTCTACTAGTGATACTGTACCAACGAATTATGCTAGAAATAATGATTCTTTAATCGAACATGAGGCAACAGTTTCTAAAATTTCGGATGAACAACTTTTCTATTTAATGTCTAGAGGTCTTTCTAAAAAAGATGCTACGGAAATGATCGTTATGGGATTTATTGAACCATTTTCAAGAGAATTACCGATGGAATATGCAGTTGAATTAAATCAATTGATAAAAATGGATTTTGGCGAAAATGGAATTGGATAAAAAACAATTACGTAAACAATTAATACAAATGAGATTGGCTTTTGATGATTATCAAAAACAATCTCATTTCATTATAGAAAAGTTAAAAAAAGATCCACGATTTATTCAAAGTAAAAGAATAGGAATATATTTATCTTATAAACATGAAGTGGATACTTGGAAACTGATAGAAGAATTTAAAAATCAAAAAGAATTTTATGTTCCAATTGTTCGCGGTAAAGAAATGTATTTTACTTTATTTCAAGATAAAATGATAAAAAATAAATACGGTATTGATGAACCGATAGAAAAAGAAGAAATCAATAAAGAATTTATTGATTTAATGATTGTTCCTCTTGTAGGATATAATCAAAATTATTATCGCTTAGGATATGGTGGTGGCTATTATGATCGCTATCTTAAAGATTTTAAGGCACCAACGATTGGACTAGCTTATTCTTTTCAATATATTGAGCATTATCAACCTGAAAAATTCGATATTCCATTAGACGATATTATAACGAATAAAAAAATATAAAAAAATAGTAAAAAACTGTTGACGTACAGGGGAAGAGATGTTATTATAAGTGG
>CAVESC010000008.1:0-41523 GCA_963618275.1 Bacteroidaceae bacterium | reverse complement strand
TGATGAAAGAAAAGATGGATCAGTTCAATGAAGATGAAGAACTTGTTTTAGCAGCAAGTAAAAGACAGCTTGTCAAGATACAACATCATCAAGAAAAGATAAGAATACGACAAGAAGGTAAAGAAGAAGGCGAACTTCTTAAAGCTAAAGAAAAAACGTTAAAGTTATTTGGCAAATTATTTCCTAAGGAAGATATTCAATTCCTCAATAATCTTTCTTTACAACAATATGATCAAATATTTGATGCTTTACTAGAAAACAAAGATTTAAAGATGATCAAAGAAATAATTAAATAATATTAAAAACTCTCATCGAGAGTTTTTAATTTGCTAGAAACTTTTTAAAGTGTTTGCTATAAGTTATTTGATTATTTTCATCAATAAAACAACCAGAAACATTTTTTAAAGAATTTAAAAGTTGAATACCTTTTTCTTTTCCAAGTGAAAAACAGACAGTACTTAAAGCATCACCTTGAATAGAACTTTTAGAAATAATCGTTACAGCTGATAGACCATTTTCATAACTATAACCAGTTAATGGATTTAATATGTGATGATATTTTTTTGAATCAGTTTCTATATATCTTTGATAAGTTCCACTAGTGACAACAGATAAATCATTAATGTTTAAACTTAAAATAGAATCATTTGTATCTTGTGGATTTGTTACACCAATTAAAAAGGATTGTTGTTGTTTTTGACCAACACATAAAATGTTTCCTCCTAAATTAATTAAAGCACTGGTAACATTTTTCTTTAATAAATAGTCTTTTATTTGATCTGCAATATATCCTTTAGCGATAGCTCCTAAATCAATCATTGTTTTTTCATTTAAAAAACGAATTTCATTCTTTTCTAAAACAATATTTTTATAAGAAACATCTTGAAGATGTTCTTTAATAAGATGATCTTGAGGAATTATATTATTTTTAAAATCCCATAAAGAAGAAATGGAACCAATGGTAATATCAAAAGCGCCATTTGATAATTCACTATAATAAAGTCCTTGTTTAATGACTTGATAAAGCTCTTTAGAAATTGATTGATTTTCTAATTTATGTAAAGAATGATTCAATTTATAAAGTTCACTTTTTTTATTGTTTGTTGAAAAGACAAGCTCATACTTCTTGCATAAATCAAAACAGTTATTTAAAATATTTTTAGAGGAAGAATCGTATAAAGTAATTTGTACGATTGTATCTAAACAAAATTCTTTAGAAGATAAAGGAGTTGTCTTTTGACAGCCACAAAGGAAAAATGAAAAAATAAGTAAAGAAATTAATATTTTTTTCATAAAAATCCTCCTTTTTCTTATTATATCACGGAGTATAAAGATGAAAAATAAAACATTAAAAAATGATTTAATCATACTTGTTATTTTATTAATAGTTATTGGTGGGTTATTTCTTTTTAAATCTAAACAACAAGGAAGTATGATTGAAATAACAAAGAATAAAAAGGTTTATGGCTATTATTCTTTAAATGAAAATCAAGTCATAGATATTGATCATCAAAATAAAGTACAAATAAAAAATCGGGAAGTTTATATGATAGAGGCAACGTGTCCTGATAAGTTATGTATAAAACAAGGACATATTGCTAAAAAAGGAGCAACCATTGTTTGCTTACCACATCATTTAATAATAGAAGTTAAGGAAGGAAATGAGCAGGAACAAGATGGAAAAGTCTATTAGAAAACTATGTTATTTAGCTTTATTTTGTGCAATAGCGATTATTTTAAGTTATATAGAAACATTGATTCCCTTTTATGTAGGAATTCCGGGGGCTAAAATAGGGCTTGCAAATGTTGTTACCTTGACGCTTCTTTTATGTTTTGGTTTTAAAGAAGCTTTATTAGTTACTTTATTACGAATTATTATTGTTGCGATGGTTTTTACAAATCTTTATATGTTTTTATATAGTTTAGCTGGAGGTATTTTATCTTTATTCATGATGTTTTTATTTAAAAAAACACATTTATTTTCAAATGTCATAGTTTCGATTATAGGTGGTATATTTCATAATATTGGGCAGCTTTTAGTAGCAATACTTTTTTTTAGTTCGACAGTATTTATGTATTATTTACCCTATTTAATGATCTTTGGTATTTTATCAGGAATAGGAATTGGCATTTTATCAGAAATGATCTATATAAAAATTGGACAAAGAATTATTAAAATGAAATGAGGAAAGAAAATGTTTATCATGCAAAAATTAGAAACAATTCATCTATCATCATCACAAAAAGAAGTAGCTCAATATATATTAGATAAAAAACTAGATATTGAAAAATTGACACTTCAAGAACTAGCTAATCAAACATATACTTCTCCAGCAACGATTATTCGACTTGCTAAAAAATTAGGCTATGAGGGTTATGAATCATTTAAAAAAGATTTCTTAGAAGAACAAGAATATATATTAACGCATTTTAAACACATTGACCCTAATTTTCCTTTTACTAAAAATGATACGATTCAAACAATTGCTTCTAAAATGACGACTCTTTCAAAAGAAACATTAGATGATACTTTATCACTTTTAAAACATGATGATTTACAAAAAGCAGTTGTTCTTTTAAAAAAAGCCAAAATTATTCATCTTTCAGCTATCTCTTATTCTTTATTGTTAGGACAAACTTTTCAATTAAATATGAATCGTTTAGGAAAGATGGTTCATATTTGTCCAGTTATTGGAGAAGAGTTATTTATGAACAATCTTATTCAAAAAGAGGATTGTTTATTAATGATTTCTTATTCTGGACAAATTGATTCAATGATTCATCTTGCACGTCTTGCTAAAAGAAAAGGTGTTTCGATTATTGTTATTACTTCTTTAGGAGATAATGATTTAAAAAAATATGGGGATGTTGTTTTAAATATTTCTACAAGAGAAAAGCTTTATTCTAAAATAGGTGGTTTTGTCAATGAAAATAGTATTAAACTTATTTTAGACATTTTATATGCATGTTATTTTGAATTAAATTATGATGAGAATTTAAATAAAAGAATTGATATTTCAAAAGAAAGTGAAACAAATCGTTTTTCTTCTTTAGATATTATGAAAGAAAGCGAACAATGATTTCGCTTTTTTTATTCTTTTAAAAAGAAAAGCGAAACCTGAAATCATAATACATAAAATCACTTTAAAAAAAATAAAACTTTATAAGATAAAGAAAAACGAGGAGGATTTTTTATGAGAAATGATTTTTTATGGGGTGGAGCTACGGCTGCTAATCAATATGAAGGAGGTTATCTTGAAGATAATCGAGGATTAAGTATTAATGATGTGGAATTAGGTGCAAGCCATGGTCATGCTAGAAAAATTCATGAAAGTATTCAAGAAGGATATTACTATCCAAGTCATCAAGCAACTGATTTTTATCATCGTTATAAAGAAGATATTGCATTGATGGCAGAAATGGGCTTTAAATGTTATCGTATGTCTATTTGTTGGTCACGTATTTTTCCAAATGGAGATGACAAAATACCAAATGAAAAGGGACTTGAATTTTATGATCGTATTTTTGATGAATTAGCTAAGTATCATATTGTTCCCATAGTGACACTTCATCATTTTGAAATGCCACTTGCTTTAGTAAAGAAATATGGTGGTTGGCGAAATCGAAAATTAATAGATTTAGCAGTAAGGTATGCGAAGGTTGTAATGGAAAAATATAAAGAAAAAGTGAAATATTGGATCGTCTTTAATGAAATCAATTCTCTATTTATCGCTAAAACACCTTGGCATCAAGCAGGGGTCATTTATCAAAAAGATGAAAATCAGGTGGATTTGATGTTTCAAATGGCCCATTATCAACTTGTTGCTAGTGCTAAAACAGTTATAGCAGGGAGAAAAATCAATCCTGATTTTAAGTTTGGTAATATGATTCTCTATAATTGTTGTTATGCTAATACCTGTGATCCCATTGATCAAATGATGTTACATGATAAACTTTTACCAATTTATTATTTTTCAGATGTTCAAATTCGTGGGAAATATACGAATACTTGTCTTGCGTATCAAAAGAAAATGAAAGCTCATTTTCAAATAGAAGAAGGAGATTTAGATATTTTAAAACAAGGGACGATAGATTTTTATAGTTTTAGTTACTATTCATCTTTAGTAGAAGGACAAGCTGTTACAAACAGTGCAGATGGAAATTTATTAGATGGTGGTCGTAATCCATATTTAAAAGCAACAGATTGGGGATGGCAAATTGATCCTTTAGGTTTACGTATTTCTTTAAATCTGATTTATGATCGTTATCAAATACCACTTTTTATTTCAGAAAACGGTATGGGTGCAGTAGATGAATTTAAAAATCAAACTGTAGAAGACAATTATCGTATCGACTATTTAAAACAACATGTAAAGGCAATCAAAGATGCCATTGAAGAAGATTATGTTGATTGTTTTGGTTATGCTTGGTGGGGGCCAATCGATATTATTTCTGCAGGTACGGGAGAAATGAAAAAGAGATATGGTTTTGTTTATGTTGATTTAGATGATCAAGGACAAGGAACAGGCAAAAGATATAAGAAAAAATCTTTTGATGTTTATAAAAAAATTATTGAAACAAATGGAGAAGACTAAGATGTTACATTATTTACCAGGCTGTGATGTTCGAAAAAATCATCCTCAAGCTATTGAAAAGCTCACCAACTATATGAAAAATCAAGGAGCTATCATTGATTGGTGTTGTCGAAATAAAGAAGACTTTTTAAAAGAAAATGATCTTCTTGTTCAAAACTGTACCTTATGCCAACTTTTGATACAAGAGAAATATCCTCAAGTGACATGTTTAAGCACTTACGAATATATCTTACAAGATCAACATTTTCCTTGGCCGAATCATCAAGGAGAAATGATTGCTATTCAAGACTGTTTAAGAACGAAAGAAAATAGAACTTTTCAAGAAGCTATTAGAAAATGTTTACAAAAAATGAATTATACAATTATTGAGTTAGATGATGCCTATGAAAAAACAAATTTTGATGGTATTTGGATTTATAATGAACCAGCAGCTATTTGTAAAGAAATAGCACCAAAAACAATGCAAAAATTAAAAGATCAATATTTTCAACCCTTACCACAAGAAATTCAAGAAAAAAAGATGAAAGAATGGGTGAAACGTTATACAAGTGATGTTTTGGTTTATTGTAATGGTTGTGAAAGAGGACTTAAAATAGGTGGAATTCAACCAATTCATTTAGTAGAATTAATAGCTGAAAATTTATAATTAATAGAAATTGTGTTAGAATACATATGTTAGATGGAGGAAAGTTATGAATACAGATTCAGTATTATCAACATTGCTAAGATATGTAAATGGACAATATAAAAAAGACACAAATTATGATATAGCACTTGCATTACTTACTCATTATAGTGTTATACCAGAAAAAACAATTAATGAGTTATCAGAATTATGTTTTGTATCACCAGCATCAATTTCACGTTTTGTTAAATTGATAGGATTTCATTCTTTTCAAGAATTTAAAAACGCTTGTTTAAATACGTTGGATATATCTAAAACAGATTATTCTCCTCAAATTATAAAAGCTGATAAAAAAGATGTTAAAGAAATTTTTCAAAATTATACAAAACATGTTATTGATAATATTCAATTTACATATGATCATCTTGATTTTGAACAATTAGATCATGTATGTAAATACATCCATGATAGTGCAGAAGTTTTGGTTTTAGGTTTAGAGTTTTCAACATTACTAGCACAACATATACAAAATAGATTTGCTTTGATGAATAAATATATTACGGTAGCAATTTCTAATGATGAACAATTAGAAGCAGCTCATAATCTTAAAGAAAATAGTGTTGTGATTATTTTAAGTGTAGAGGGAGGTTATTTTTATAGACATAGTGAAGTCGTTCAAATACTTCTTGAAAAAAATATTAAACTTATTGTTTTAACGATGAATAATCATAATAAGATGATTAATGAATTTATTGATAAAGAAGTCATTTTATGTAGTCAGGATAATACAAATACGGAATCTAGGATGTCATTATTATATAGTTTAGAAATTATTATTATGTATTACTGTATTTATTTTACATATTAATTCTTATTTTCAATATTTGAAAACCAGTGTGTATTTTTGAAAATTACACTGGTTTTTTGATGACTAATTTTTTACATATCCTTGTTATACTAACGATAGACAAAGGCCAATGTCATATACATACAAGGAGAAGGAAAATGGAAAAATTAATATCAATTATTGAAAAGACACTTGTTCCAGTAGCTAATAAGCTATCTCAAAATAAATATTTGAGTGCGATTAGTGGTGGATGTATGTCTACATTAGGAATTATTATGGTAGGTGCCGTTTTTACAATTTTAACAAATATATCATGGCAACCTTATACAGATTTATTAGCTTCAACAGGCTTAGATCAATTATTTACAGGAGTACAAAATGTAACAACAAATTTATTAGCTGTTTATATGGCTTTTGCTGTTGGTTATAGAGGAGCAACTGTTTTTGAAAATAAAAAATATACTTTAACTTCAGGATTTTTATCTTTATTTGCATATATGTTACTTGTACCTTTAGATACAACAACATTAGCTGACTCAGGAATTAGTTTCTTCAATATTTCTTATTTAGGAACAAAAGGTGTTTTTGTGGCATTACTTGCAGGGCTTATTGTATCTAGATTATTAGCGTTAATTACTGAAAAAAATATTGTTATTAAATTACCAGATTCTGTACCTGAAATGGTAAGCGAATCTTTATCATCATTATTAGCAGGTGTTATTATTACGATTGTTTTCTTAATTTTTAGAGCTTTATTTGCAGTGACACCTTATGGAAATGCAACAGATTGTATTTATACAATTATTCAAACACCATTACAATCATTAACTGGTAACTTACCTGCATTTATCATTATTATTTTAATCGCACAATTATTATGGTTCTTTGGAATTCATGGTTCAATGACAGTATTACCAATTTTATTCCCAATTTGGTTAAGTTATATTGGTGATAATACAGCAGCAATGGCAGCAGGGAAAACAATTCCCCATGTCTTAAATATTGGATTATGGGATTTAGCTAATTTAGGTGGATCAGGTGCAACAATTGGACTTGTTATCTTAATGTTTTTTAAAGCAAAAAGTAATCAATACAAATCATTTGGTAAATTAACATTACCTTGTGGTATCTTTAGTGTCAATGAACCAGTTATCTTTGGTTTACCGGTTATTTTAAATCCAATTATGCTTATTCCATTTATTATTTGTCCTATTGTTTTAGTTTGCTTAGGATATGCTTTAATTCAATTTGGAATTGTAACAGCACCAATAGGAATTTTAGGTTTAGGATCAATGCCACCACTAATTTCTGGAATTATGCAAGGAAGTTTATCTTGGGGAATTTATCAATTAGTAGCTGTTGTTATTTCAATTATTATTTATTATCCATTCTTTAAAACGATTGATAATCAAGCATTAGCAAAGGAAACAGGTGAACAAGGTGAATAATTTTTTATGGGGTGCTTCTACAAGTGGATTTCAAGTAGAAGGTGGTTATAACTTAGATGGAAAAGGATTATCAACAACAGACGTTCGACATGTAAAAGAGGGTATTGCAGATTGCAAAGTAGCAAGTGATCATTATCATCATTTTAAAGAAGATATTCTTTTGATGAAGGCATTAGGTTTAAAAGCTTATCGTTTTTCATTCTGTTGGGCAAGAATTATGCCAGATGGTCATCATGTAAATCAAAAAGGATTGGATTTTTATGATCAAATCATTCATTTATGTTTAGAAAATCATATAGAACCTATTCCAACTCTCTACCATTTTGAAATGCCACAAGCATTAGTAGATGAATTTGGTGGTTGGAAAGATAGAAGATGCATTGATGCTTTTGTTGAATATGCAAGAGTATGCTTTAAAAAATGGAAAGGTATTATTAATTATTGGGTAACGATTAATGAGCAACTTATTGCTATGGCAGCAAGTGATTTAAATGGTAATCATGAAAGTGATAAAGTATTACAAACAAAAAATATGTATCAAATGTCTTATCATGCTTCTTTGGCAGAAAAAAAAGCTATGAAATTATTAAAAGAAATTGATTCAAAAGCGAAGATTGGTGTTGTTAATGCTGTACAAAATGTATACCCATATAGTTCTTCGCCAGAAGATGTTTTGGCAGCAATGGATGCGGAAGAACTTATGATGTATATGCTTTTAGATATGTCTGTAAAAGGAGAATACTCATTTAGAGTTAAAAATATTTTAGAAAAAATGAATTGCTCTCCTGTTAAAGAAGATGGTGATGATGAGATTTTACATGCTGTTCAACCTGATTTTATAGGCATCAATTATTATTCATCTATTTGTGTAAAGGAAAATAAAACAGCAACTGTCAATTATCAATTACCACCATTTTTTAGAAGTCCTATGTTTGAAGTATGTCCAAATGAACATTTAAAGAAAACAAAATGGATGGCAAATGGTATAGATCCACTAGGAATAAGAAGTATTATTTATAAAATTTATAACCGATATTCTTTACCAATAATTATTACAGAAAATGGAATGGCATATAGTGATGTATTAGAAAACAATCAAATACACGATGATTATCGAATTGACTATTTAAAATCTCATATTAAAGAAGTATTAATTGCAAGAGAAGAAGGTTATCCAATTTTTGGATATTGCCCATGGTCATTTATTGATGTGGTAAGTTCACATCAAGGATTTTCTAAAAGGTATGGTTTAGTGTATGTCAATAGAACGGATGAAGATGTAATGGATTGTAAACGTATTAAAAAGGATTCATTTTATTGGTATCAAAAGGTTATTGAAAGTAATGGTGAAAAATTATGATAGATTTAAAAAGTAAACCTTTTTATCTTAACAATCAACAAATTAGAAAAGTTCAAAGTATTTTAGATTCTATGACACTTGATGAAAAAATAGGACAAGTATTTTGTCCTATTGGATCATCTTTTGAAGAAAAAGAAATTGTAGAATTTATTGAAAAATATAAACCAGGAGCGATGATGTATCGACCTCTGGAATCAACAAAGATTAAGCACATTCATGAAACTATTCAAAATTATAGTAAAATACCTTTAATGTTAGCTGCTAATTTGGAAAGTGGTGGAAATGGCATTTGCATAGATGGTACTTATTTTTCTAGACAAATGGGTGTTGCTGCAACGAATGATTTAAAACAAGCATATCATTTAGGAATGATTGCAGGAAAGGAAGCAAATGCGGTTTTATGTAATTGGTCGTTTGCGCCAATTGTAGATATTGACTTTAACTATTTAAATCCAATTACAAATATTAGAACTTATGGTTCTGATAAAGAAAAAGTAATTGCTTATGCTAAACAACAAATCAATGCCTTGAGAGAATACAATGTTATTCCTTGTATCAAACACTTTCCAGGAGATGGTGTTGATATGCGCGATCAACATTTAGTAAGTAGTGTCAATGATTTAACGGTAAAGCAATGGGACGAAAGCTATGGAAATATTTATTCATCGTTTATTGATGAAGGAGTAGAAACTATCATGGTTGGTCATATGTTATTACCTCATTATGTTAAATATTTTAATCCGACAATTAAGGATGAAGATATTTTACCAGCCAGTTTATCAAAAGAAGTTTTAACGAACTTATTAAGAGAAAAGCTTTCTTTTAATGGATTGGTTGTAACAGATGCAACGGCGATGATTGGGTATAATGTTGCATTACCTCGAAGCCAAGCAATTCCTTTAAGCATTGAAAATGGATGTGATATGATTCTTTTTAATAAAGATATTGATGAAGATTACACATTTATGAAACAAGGTTTAGAAAATGGACTATTATCATTAGAAAGATTAAATGAAGCAGTTCTTAGAATTTTGGCAACAAAGATGGCAAATGGTGTATTTGAAAATAAAAAACCATTAAATGAAATTGATGTAGTTGGTTGTAAAGAACACCAAGAACTTGCTTATCAATGTGCAAGCAAAGCAATTACTTTAGTTAAAAATAAGCAAGATATTTTGCCACTAACACCGCAAAAATATAAAAATATTCGCTTGTATCATTTAACAGACACCTCAAAGGGTGGTTTTAAAGAATCGGGAAGTCAAAAGAAAATAGAAGATTATTTAAATAATCTAGGATTTAATGTAGATGTTTATGATGAAAATCAACTTGATTTCCATGAAATTTTTGAAACAGGTGTTTCATATTTAAAAGATAAATATGATTTAGTTATTTATGTTGCTGATTTTGATACAGCAAGTAATTATACAGTACGACGTGTTGAATGGATTAAATTGATGGCTGCCAATGCTCCTTGGTTTGTACAAGATATACCAACGCTCTTTATTTCGCTTGCTAATCCATATCATTTATTAGATGTTCCAATGATTAAAACATATATCAATGGTTATAGTCATAATGATGTAATTATTCAATCATTAGTTAATAAACTGGTGGGTAAAGAAGAATTTGTAGGTGTGAGTCCAGTCGATGCATTTTGTGGAAAGTGGGATACAAAAAGATGATAGATACAATTATATTTGATTTAGATGGTGTGATTTGTTCAACAGATCATTATCATTACTTGGCTTGGAAGAAACTTAGTGATGAACTTCATATTTCATTTGATGAAAAAGATAATGAAAAATTAAGAGGAGTTTCACGTATGGAAAGCTTAGATATTATTTTAGAAAAAAGCAGTCAAACTTATTCTCAAGTAGAAAAAGAAGAATTTGCGAATAAAAAGAATACTTTATATCAACAATATCTTAAACAAATGACACCTAGTGATCTTTCTGTTGAAGTTAAAGAAACACTCGATCAATTAAGAAATAAAGGATATAAATTAGCAATCGGTTCATCAAGTAAAAATACGAAACTTATTTTAAAACAACTTGGTTTAGAAAATTATTTTGATGTTGTTTGTGATGGAACAATGATTCAATACTCTAAACCACATCCAGAAGTATTTATGAAAGCCGCTGATTTATTAGGGAAAAATTATAAGAACTGTTTAGTTGTGGAAGATGCTCTTGCAGGATGTATCGCAGCTAAGAGTGCCTCAATGCATGTTGCAGCTATTTCCAGTGCTTATGGAAGTCCTTATGCAGACTATCATTTAAATACTTTCAAGGATTTATTAGAAATCAAAGGAAGGAATGACATATGAAAGATTACTATCAATATTTTGTAAATAAGGGAAATCATCCAGATAAAAATGATATTTTAAAGCAAGAAGAATTGAGATTTAAAGCATTTAATCAAAATATAGCACGTCAAATTATTCAACAAATTATTGAGGTTGCTAAAGAATATGATAAGCCTTTTGCTTCAAGAATTATTTATAAAGATAAGGCTATTGTAGAGTATAATGAATTAGAAAATACATCATGGCTTAATCGAAAAGAAAAAGTTTGTCATGAAACAAAGCATTCTTCGTATTATATTTTTTTAGATAATATGCAATCACATTTTTATGATTATATGATCAATGATGAAAGCTATGGCATTTGTGGAGGAAGTTTTCCACTTTATGAAAATGATGAATTTGTTGGTTCAATTACTTTTACGGGATTTAGACCTCAAGAAGATCATGGTGTTATTGTTCAAGCGTTAGAAAAGATATTTCAAGAAAATAATTGAAATATCTTTTTTTGTGATATATATCACACTTTCAATATTTAATTCTTGATTTTCATTTGATAAAATAAATAGATGGAGGATGATGATATGAATCAGTATAAAAAATTATTTGAACCAATCACTATTAAAAATATGACATTAGATAATCGTTTAGTCATGACACCAATGGGGACAAACTTTGGTGAACAAAATGGTGAAATGAGTTTTTTACATATGGATTATTATGAAAGAAGGGCACAAGGAGGTTATGGTCTTTTAATTGTAGAAAATGCTTGTGTGAAATATCCAGAGGGAAGTAATGGAACGACACAGCTACGTATAGATGCGGATAATTATATTCCTCGTCTTTATAAACTTTGTGAAACTATTCATCAATATGGTACAAAGATTGCAATTCAATTAAACCATGCAGGAGCCAGTGCGATGGAAAGTCGTATTGGAATGCAACCTGTTTCCGCTAGTGCAACTCCTAATAAAGAAGGAGGAGCTATTCCTCGTGCTTTAACAGTTGAAGAAATTTATAGTATTGCAGATGATTATGCAACAGCTGCTAAAAGAGCGCAAACCATTGGTTTTGATGCTGTAGAAATTCATGCCGGACATTCTTATTTGATTTCTCAGTTTTTATCACCACTTACTAATAAAAGAACCGATGAATTTGGTGGTAGTTATGAAAATAGAGCCCGTTTTGCTCGTATTATCGTTGAAAAGGTAAGAAAAGCTGTAGGACCTCAATTTCCAATTATTATAAGAATTTCAGCAGATGAATTTTTAGAAGGTGGAAATACTTTAAAAGATTCCATTGAATTGCTTAAATACTTTGAACAAGAAGTGGATATGATTGATGTTTCAGCGGGATTAAGTGATTCTATTCATAAACAAATAGATGCTAATTACTATCCTGATGGATGGCGAAGCTATATGGCAAGTGAAGTAAAAAAAGCCTTTCCTCATCAAGTTGTGATGACAACAGGAAATATTAGAAAGCCAGAAATTGCGGTTGATATTTTAGAAAAACAAGATGCAGATTTAATTGGAATGGGAAGACAAACAATTGCTGATCCAAGTTGGCCTCATAAAGTAAAAACAGGACAAATTAAAGAAATTCGTCAATGTATTTCTTGTAATATTGGTTGTGCAGGACATCGTATTGGTTTAAATAGACCAATTCGTTGTACAGTCAATCCGGATGTTTTTTATGATGATGCTTACAAAAAATTAAAAGTCAATAAACCAACGAATGTTGTCGTTATTGGTGGTGGAACAGCAGGACTTGAAGCAGCTTGTACCGCTTCTGAAGTAGGTTGTACTACTTTCTTGATTGAAAAAGAAAAAGAACTTGGGGGACTTGCAAGACAAATCAGTCAAATTCCTGAAAAATATCGTGTAGCCAATTTTCCAAAATATTTGGAACACCGTGCAAAAAAACTTCATGATCTCTTTATTTTAAAAGGTGTTGAAGCAACAAGTGAATTTGTAGATAATTTTAAACCAGATATTATTGTCGTAGCGACAGGTTCTAAACCATTACTACCACCTATTCAAGGATTAAAAGATAATATTGATTTGGAAAATAATAAAGTAAGTAGTATTGGTAAATTTATGAATCATCTTGATCTTTATCCTCAAGATGCAACCAATAAAAAAATTGTTATTGTTGGTGGAGGAGCTGTTGGTTTAGATGTGGCTGAATATTTTGCTAACAGAGGGGCTTCTCCGACAATTATTGAAATGATGGATCAAATTGGTCGAGATTTAGATCCTGTAACCAAATCACAAACAAAAGAAATGATGGAAAAACATCATGTAACGCAAATGACTTCAACAAAACTTAAAGAAGTTCATGAAGATTATTTTGTTGTTGAAAAGGATGGAAAAGAAAGCAAGATTTCCTTTGATTATGGCTTTATCTGTTTAGGAATGAAAGCTTATAATCCACTTTATGGAAAACTTAAAGAGTATTATCAAGAAGAAAATGTTGATATTCTTGAAATAGGGGATTGTAAAAGAGCAAGACGTATTATTGAAGGAACACAAGAAGCAAGAAATATCATTCATTTATTAAAACAAAAAGAATTATTATAGGGGGATTTAAAAATGGCAGAAATTACAGAAAGAGTGACAGGGCATACAGAACTTATTGGACTTATTGCTTATCCAATTAGACATTCTAAAAGTCCAACAATGCATAATGAAGCATTCGCAAAATTAGGACTTGATTATTGTTATATGTGTTTTGAAGTCGATCATCATAACTTAGAAAAAACAGTAGAAGGTTTAAAAGCGATGAAGGTTAGAGGATGGAATGTGTCCATGCCTAATAAAACAACAATTGTTAAATACTTAGATCATTTGACACCAGTTGCTAAGATGTGTCAGGCAGTTAATACTGTTATTAATGATAATGGTGTTCTAACAGGAACAACAACGGATGGTGTTGGTTTTATGAGAGGATTAAAAGAAAGTGGTATTGATCCTCTTGGTAAAAAAATAACGATCGTAGGAGCTGGTGGGGCAGCTACTGCTATTGAAATTCAAGCAGCTTTAGATGGTGTTGCTGAAATTTCAATCTTCAATCGTCAAGATGAATTTTATCAACAAGCTCTTACAAACTGTAAAAATATTAATGAAAATACCAAAGCTAAAGCACAAGTATTCGATTTAGCTGATCATGAAGCATTAAGAAAAGAAATTGAAGAATCTTATTTATTTGTTAATGCGACAGGTGTTGGGATGAAACCATTAGAAGGACAAATGGTTTTACCAGATGCTTCTTATTTAAGAAAAGATCTTTATGTGGCTGATACAGTATATGCTCCTAAAGAAACAGAACTTTTAAGAGTTGCAAGAGAATTTGGAGTTAAAAAAGCAATCAATGGAGAAGGTATGATGCTTTATCAAGGAGCAGAAGCTTTCAAATTATGGACAGGAAAAGAAATGCCAATCGAACATATTAAAGACGTTTTAAATTTAGAAATCTAATAGAAAACATCACTTCAAATGAGGTGATGTTTTAATTATAAATATTTTTTTGTGTGTTTTGTTGATCTTGTAAAACGAGATGTTTATCTTGATAAAAAAGGAAGTGTTGATCAATAAATTGGTTTAAAATACGTGATGTCGTTTCTCTTTTAGCGCCAATTAATTGAGAAAGAAAAACAACTGAAAATTCACCAACGATTTCTATAGCGTTTCCTTGCTTTTTACCAAATTTCTTAGCTAAATAGTTAAGATAAGCTTTTAAACGCTCTTGACTATTTTGATAAGAATTATATCTTAAAAGAGTTTGGCTTTCTTTATATTTATTCATTAAAGAAAGCTGAATTTGTTTTGAAAAAAGCGGTTGATCCAAGATGATTTTTTCCATGGTAGAAATAGGAATAACAAGTAAAAGAGAATTTTTACATACTTCTATACTAGAAGTTGCTTTTTCTTGATACAAGGCATCTTCATTTAGGAAGTGTCCTTTATTATCAACACTTAAAATTCTTTTCGTTGATGAATCACATAAACAAAAATGATAGGCCATTCCTTTTAAAAGAAAATAGATATTTTCATTTTCTTGTTCTTCTTCTATTAATAAAGTATTTTTATTTATTTGTTTTATTTGACCATATTTTATCAATTCTTGAATAGAACTATATTCAATAGAATAAAATATTTCAAATTGTTTTAAATCAATAAGATGACTCTTTTCCATAAAATTCCTCTTTTCTTATAAGAATTTTATGATAAATTCTTTCTTTAAAACAAGATGATAATTTCTATAGTTTGATAGATAAAATCTATCAAACATGAAAATGAAGCATTTCTTGAATGATTTTTAAAGCTTGTTTAGAAATATTTGTAGGATGATAAACAATATAGATTTCTCTTTCTTGGTAAGGAAGAGAAATTTCTTTTTTAACTATATTTGGATAGGAAAGTAATGTATCATTATCTTCCATAATAGAAATAGCAAGATTGGCATTGACGAGACCAATCATTGAATTTTCGTCATCAAAATAGTTTGCTGGTTTAAAAGGTAAATTTTGACTTAAAAAGAGTTCTTTGATTGTTTTATAAAGTGTCATATTTTTTTGATAAGTATAAAATGGATAATCAAGGAGATCCTTTAGCTCGAGATTTTCCTTTTTGGATAAAGGATTATCTTTTGATAAAACAATAACAAGTTTTCTTTTAATAAGAGGAATGTATTTTAAGTGCGTTTCATCAATTTTACTACAAATGCCAAAATCATATTGATTATTTAAAATTTTTTGAGTGATGGTCTCTGTTTTTTCACTACGAAATTGAATGTTGATTTCTGGATGCTCTTTTTGTAGTTGAATGATAAAAGGTACTAGAAAACTATTAATAACAGTAGGAATTGATGAAATTTGGATATCTTGTTTAGGTGAAATTGCTTTTACACCTTCATCTAAAATTTGTAAACTTTTTGTAACATAATTTAAAAAAGTTTTCCCTTCAGATGTCAAAGAAATCGTACGACCTTCTTTTTTAAATAAAGCAACACCTAACTCTTTTTCAAGCTCTTTTATTGCAAAAGATAACGTGGGTTGAGAAATATAAAGAGCTTCACTGGCTTTTCGATAATGTAAATAATGAGCAAGACATTGAAAATAGTGTAGTTGATGTAGTTTCATAAAGATTCCTCCAATATGTTTCTATTATAGCGAATTCTTTTTCTTTTGGAAAATGAGTTTTCATAAAATGAAAAAATGTAACCGAATACAGGAAAATGAATATAATAGGAAAAGTAGAAAACGAGGAGGAATTCAAATGGGATTTAAAGAAGGATTTTTTTGGGGTGGCGCAACAGCTGCTAACCAATATGAAGGTGGATATTTAAGCGGTGGTAAAGGACTTGCTATTCAAGATGTCATCACTGGTGGAGATGGAAGAAATAATATTCCTAGACGTATGGCTTTAAAACTTGCTGATGGATCAACAGAATTTATTGATCGTCGTGGAACAGAAGTACCTGCTGGGGCTGTACCTTATGTAGATGAAAATACATATTATCCAAGCCACGTGGCAACTGATTTCTATCATCATTATAAAGAAGATATTGCTTTATTTGCAAAAATGGGATTTAAATCATTCCGTATGTCTATTAACTGGACAAGAATTTTCCCAAATGGAGATGAAAAAGAACCTAATGAAGAAGGGTTACAATTCTATGATGATGTTTTTGATGAAATGTTAAAATATGGAATTGAACCACAAGTAACAATTGTACACTTTGATTTACCACTTCATTTAGCAACAGAATATGATGGTTGGTATAATAGAAAAACAATTGACTTCTATATGAATTATGTAGAAACAATTTTCAACCGTTATAAAAATAAAGTTAAATATTGGTTAACATTTAATGAAATTAACTTCTGTAAAGATTATACAAACTTAGGAATTACAGAAGCTTTATCTAGACCTGATAAAGTAGCACAAGCTGTTCATCATATGTTAGTTGCTGCTGCTAAAACAGTTATTCGTGGTCATGAAATCAATCCTGAATTTCAAATTGGGATGATGATCAACTATTCAGAAATCTATCCAGAAGATTGTAATCCAGAAAATATGTGGAAACGTATTACTGAAAAAAGATTACGTACATTCTATACTGATGTTCAAAATAAAGGATTCTATCCTGAATGGAAACTTATTGAATATAAAAATGCTGGTATTGAATTAAAAATGGAAGATGGAGATTTAGAAACATTAAAAGCTGGTACAGTTGACTATATTGGTTTCTCTTATTATTCAACAAGTGTTGCTACTGTAAATGCAGATGCTAAAAGAACAGCTTCTAACTTAGAAAGTGCTGTTAAAAACCCTTACTTAAAAGCAAATGATTGGGGATGGCAAATTGATCCAGTTGGTCTTCGTATTGTATTAAATGAATTATGGGATCGTTATCATAAACCATTATGGATCGTTGAAAATGGTTTAGGAGCAATTGATACTGTTGAAGAAGATGGTTCAATTCATGATCCTTATCGTATTGATTATATTAAACAACATATTATCGAAATGAAAAAAGCTGTTGATGAAGACGGTGTTGATTTAATGGGATATATGCCTTGGGGATGTATCGATGTTGTTTCAGCAGGAACTGGTGAAATGAGAAAACGTTATGGATTTATCTATGTAGACATGGATGATGATGGTAATGGTGATTTACACCGTGCACGTAAAGATTCCTTCTATTGGTATCAAAAAGTATGTAAGTCTAATGGAGAAGAATTATAAAAGAATTGCAAAACGCAATTCTTTTTTAATGTTTTTCTTTTATTAATTGAAAGAATGCTTTCATTTCATGAGAAAGCCATTTGTCTTTATGACAGATAAGCTGACGATAAACATCAATTTGGTAATTAGGAATATTAATTTGAATGATTGTTTTATTTTTTAAATCATTTTCTAAAATATATTTTGGTAAAAAACTGATATATTGATCAAGTTTCAATAGTTCTAAAAGCAAATCTGTATTTTTAGATTGGATAAAAGGCTTGATTTCTAAATTGTTTTCATGAAGCTTTTCTTCGAGAAGGCGACGGTAACTGGCATCTTTTTCTGTTAAAATAATAGGATAAGTTAGGATATCTTGAATTGTTGGCTGTTTGATTTTACAGATTGGATGATGACATGATGCTACAAAAGTAACTTCTTCTTTAGATTGATATATTTTTAGCCAATCTGTATCTAAAAGTTGTTTATCAACTAAGTATGCAAAATCAATATCGTTATTTTTAAGCATTTTTAAAAGTCCTTCAATTGTATCTGTTGTAATCGAAACAGATACATGAGGATGGTATTGGTGATATTTACAAATAAGTCTAGGAACTATAGAAGAACATAATGAATCAATAGTTCCAATTATAAGATGCCCATTAAGTTCTAATGAAGGATTAATGGCTTCTTTCGCACATGAAATATCATCAAGTATTTTTAAACAGTGTTGATAAAATGTTTTACCATGATTTGTAAGAGTAACCTTTTTACCCAAACGATCAAACAATTGTACACCAAGTTCTCTTTCAAGATTTTTGATATGAATGGTGATAGATCCTTGACAATAATCTAACTTTTTAGAAGCTTTTGAAAAACTACCTTGTTGAACAATTGCTGTAAATGAAATAAGTTCTTGTATTTCCATAAGAGTCTCCTATTAAAAAAATTAAACATATCTATTAAAATCATTTAATTTACTTGATAACACATTCATATTAAACTAGAGTTATCAATTAATCAAGGAGTATTTATATGAAAAAGACAGAACAAAAATATCAAACATATGTTCAAATATTAAAAGAAGAATTGATTCCTGCGATGGGATGTACAGAACCAATTTCATTAGCGTATGGAGCAAGTCTTGCTAGAAGAGTATTAAATCATCTACCTACAAAAATTGTTGTAGAAGCAAGTGGAAGTATTATAAAAAATGTAAAGAGTGTCATTGTTCCTCATACGCATCATTTAAAAGGAATTAAAGCTGCTGTTTGTGCTGGAATCATAGGAGGGCACGATGATAAATATTTAGAAGTATTAAGTCAAATTGATGAAAAAACAAAGAAAGAAATTGATCAGTATATAGAAAAAGTAGATTTTGAAGAACATTTTTTGGATAGTTCAAAAGTATTTGATTATATAATAACGGTTTGGAATAAAAAAGAATATGTAAAAGTGAGAATAAGTGATTCTCATATGCATGTTGTTTGTATAGAAAAAAATGGGAAAATACTTCAAAAAGAGAAAAGCATTATAAAAAAGGAAAAAGCAGATCGCTCATTATTAGATATAAAAGATATTTATGATTTTATAACGACTGTCGATTTGATAGATATTCAAGAAATTTTAGAAAGACAAGTAGATTATAATTATGCGATAGCTTGTGCAGGCTTAAAAGATAACTATGGAGCTAATATTGGAAAAGTTCTTTTAAAATCTTTTGGTAATGATGTAAAAAATAAAGCGAAGGCTTATGCTGCTGCAGGTAGTGATGCGAGAATGAATGGTTGCGAATTGCCGGTTGTTATTAATTCGGGTAGTGGCAATCAAGGTATGACATGTTCTTTGCCTGTTATTATCTATGCTCAAGAATTAAAGGTTTCAAAAGAAAAAATGTTTAGAGCATTAGCACTATCTAACCTTGTAGCTATTCATGAAAAGAGTGGCATTGGTACTTTATCAGCTTATTGTGGAGCGGTAAGTGCTGCTACTGGAGCTGGAGCTGGAATTGCTTATTTATATGAAGAAGATTATCAAACAATCATTCATACAATTGTTAACACACTTGCGAATGTTTCAGGAATTGTTTGCGATGGAGCAAAAGCTTCTTGTGCAGCAAAAATTGCTTCTAGTATTGATGCGGCTATTTTAGGCTATCATATGTACAGAAATGGACAAGAATTTAAATCTGGGGACGGACTTGTGATGGAAGATGTTGAGGCAACGATTCAAAGTGTTGGGCGATTAGGTAGAGAAGGAATGAAGGAAACAAATAAAGAAATTATCAAGATGATGATTCATGAATAATAGTCAAAATGGAGCATTGATTTATCAATACTCCATATTTTTATTTTGAAGTTAAATCTTTAATAACCTCACTTGCAATAATTAATCCTACGGTAGAAGGAACGAAGGCGTTACTTCCAGGAATATCTCTTCTAGCTGTACATTTTCTTTTAGTTTCTGGTGGGCAAACACAATGTGTACGACAACTAATTGATAAATCATCAATAGGTCTAATTGGTTTTTCTTCAGAATAAACAACTTTTAATTTTTTTACGTGTCTTTTTTTAAGTTCTCTTCGCATAACCTTAGCAAGAGGACATACTTTTGTTTTATAAATATCTGCTATTTTAAATTGTGTTGGATCAATTTTATTTCCTGCTCCCATACTAGAAATAATAGGAACATGATGTTCTTGAGCTTTTAAAACAAGTTCAATTTTTGCTGAAACAGTATCTACAGCATCTATAATATAATCATAATCATTAAATGAAAAATTATCAGCATTTTCTGGTAAAAAGAAACATTGATGTGTTTGAACATTCACTTTCGGATTGATTTGTAACATTCTTTCTTTCATAACATCTGTTTTATATTTCCCAACTGTATCAAAAGTAGCAATGATTTGGCGATTGAGATTTGTTAGACAAATTTTATCATCATCAATTAAATCAAAAGAGCCAATACCACTTCTTACAAGAGCTTCTCCAACATAACCGCCGACACCGCCTAAACCAAAAATGGCTACGCGACTGTTTTTAAGTTTTTCCATGGCTTCTTTTCCATATAATAATTGTGTTCTTGAAAACTGATTTAACATAAAAGCCTCCTTAATCATACTAAATAGCTATGAATTGATTATAGACATACCAGCTATGTTAGTCAATCTTTTTTTAAATAATAGTTGACTTAATCAATATTATTTAATAGAATAACAATCGGCTTTAAATTAAATATTTGGTTTATATTGGAAACGCACACTCCTTGGGTGATAACGAACAACACAGATTCATTATTATTCGAGGAGGTTTTTTTATGCCAAAAACAAAATTTCAAGAAATTATTTTTACAGTAATGATGGTTTTCGTCATGGTTTATTTTATGATTTGTTATAACATTGCTTTAAATATAGGAGAAATGACAAATCAAGTATTTTTAAATGCTTTTCATGAACTTATCATTATGGGACCTGTTGCTTTTATTTTAGATTTTTTCATTATTGGACACTTAGCTAAAAAGAAAGCATTTCAAATCGTTAATTTAGAAAATGATAATCCATTTCATTTAGTGCTTGCAATTTCAGTTGTATCAATTATTTTAATGTGTCCTTGTATGTCACTAGCAGCGACACTTTTATTTAAAAATGCTGGTAGTCAAATTATTGCTGTTTGGTTACAAACAACAGTGATGAATTTTCCAATAGCGTTCTTTTTACAACTTTGTTTTGCTGGTCCAGTTGTACGATTTGCTTTTGGAAAAATATTTAGAGAAAATAGAGCGTAAGCTCTTTTTTATTTTACAAAGAAAAAATCTTTCGTTAAAATAAAAGGGAATAAGGGGGAGATTTGTTTGAAATTAACAATGCTTGGAACAGGAAATGCACTTGTAACAAAGTGTTATAATACTTGTTTTGTGATTGAAAATGAAAATGATTATTTTATGGTTGATGCAGGTGGGGGTAATACAGTTTTAAATCAACTTGAAAAAGCAGGCATTAATTGGAAAGATGTAAGACATATTTTTGTAACACATAAACATATTGATCATTTATTAGGAATGATATGGATGATTCGTTTAATTTGTCAAAATATGGCAGCAGGTAAATATGAAGGTGATGCTTATATTTATGGACATCAAGAAGTTATTGAGATGTTAATAACAATTTCTAATATGCTTTTACAAAGTAAACAGACAAAGTTTATTAATGATCGTTTACATCTTGTGGTTGTAAATGATGGTGAGACACAAGAAATTATTGGTAAAAAAGTTACTTTTTTTGATATTCATTCGACAAAAGCAAAACAATTTGGTTTTATGATGAAATTGGATCAAGAAAGAAAATTAACATGTTGTGGGGATGAACCTTATAATGAAAAAAATGAAGAATATGCTTTGAAAAGTGATTATTTATTACATGAAGCTTTTTGTTTATACAATCAAGCAGATATTTTTCATCCTTATGAAAAACATCATTCAACAGTCAAAGATGCTTGTACTCTTGCTGAAAAATTAAAAGTAAAAAATGTTATTTTGTATCACAGCGAAGATCAAAATATTAAAAATCGTAAGGAACTTTATACAAAAGAAGGAAAAGAATATTTTACAGGGAATATATATGTTCCTGATGATTTAGAAATAATAGAATTATAGAAAGGAGATTTTTATGTTAATTGTTAATCAAATGGAAAATACACATTTTTCAAAAACAGAAAGAGAAATTGTGGATTATATTATTGATCAAGGAATGAATATTGAAAAAATGTCTGCTAATGAAATTGCAAGAAATACTTTTACAAGTGCACCTTTACTTGTGAGAATTGCAAAAAAGTTAGGCTATAGTGGTTTTAATGAATTTAAAAGTGCTTATATAAAAGAGCTTTCTTATATGTTAGAAGAAACAGATGTTGATGCTTCTATTCCTTTTTTATTAAGTGATGATCTGATGACAATTACTAAAAATCTTGCTTTATTAGAAAAAGAAACAATTCAAGATACACAGCAGCTTAATCATCATGATGATTTACAAGGGGCTATTCGTTTATTACAAAAAGCACAGGTGATAGATGTTTATGGTGTTTTAGATAATGTTTTACTTGCAAAACATTTTAAAACATTGATGATGTATATTGATAAAGATGTTCAGGTAATCGATCAAGTAACTGGTCAAAAAAGAAGTGCTTGTCTAGCAGATAAAACCCATTGTGCAATCATTATTTCTTATTCGGGACAAACAAGAGAAATGATGGAAGTCGCTGAAATTTACCACAAAAGAAATATTCCGTTTATTTCAATTACATGTATGGCAGAAAATTCTATTTCTAGATTAGCTGATGTTCGTTTATATCTTTCTTCAAGAGAAATGTTGCATATTAAAATAGGAGACTTTGCATCTACAACTTCTCTTAAATATTTATTTGATGTTTTATATGCTGGAGTATTTTCTCTTAACTATAAGAAAAATTTAGAAACGAAAATTGTGGTTGCTTCATATGTTGATGATCGTCAAAGTGAAGATGAATATATAAATGAAAAATAGGTCATTTTTGACCTATTTTTCTAATGATTTATTTTTTAATTCATTAACATATTCCATTTGGTGTTCAGCATTTTCATGAAGTTCTTTTTCCATTTCTTCAACAGTAGTATGTTTTACTTCTTTTGCTTCAGCAGTTTTCCCATAAACTGCTTCATAAGCTTCTTTAGCATTATGTTGTAATGCATGACGCATTTGATGTAATTCTTCTAATTTCTTTTCTTGTTCTTTAATTTCATCATCAACTGATTTGTACATTTCTTCAATTGTTAATTGTTTTTTTGAATCAGTTTCATGTTTTACATCTTGGCTGTCCTTAAAATATTTTCTTAAAGATTGTTTTGCTTGTTCATTAATTTCATTGATGCTCATATTTTATTCCCTCTTTCTTAATACATGAGTATCATAGAATGAATAATAAAAAAGATAAAGCTTTTAGTAATCACTTTGAATTCCATTAACAAATCATAAAAAATGTAAGAGCTTTAAATGTTAATAGCATTAATATTGACATATGAGTTA
This sequence comes from Bacteroidaceae bacterium, assembly GCA_963618275.1. Classification (GTDB taxonomy): domain Bacteria; phylum Bacillota_I; class Bacilli_A; order Erysipelotrichales; family Coprobacillaceae; genus Faecalibacillus. Next base: position 17,554 of record CAVESC010000008.1, on the reverse strand, counting down.
GTCTATGCTAATTTACAATATGAGGGATCAAAATGACAGTAGAAAAAATCAAAAGTTTATTATTAATGAATGAAAATAAAAAAATTACAGTGACATCGTTAGCTAAAAAAATGAACGTTTCAAAAGCAACAATGTCAAGAATGATTAATACTTTTTATGAAGAAGGATTAACATTAGATAAAGGAAAATGTCAGCTATCAAAAAGTGGACAGGAGTATATAGAAAAGGCACAAGGAAAAATAAAAAAATTAACTTACTGGTTACAAGAAACAAGTCATTTAAATGAAAATGAAGCTTATCAAGAAGCAATTAAACTTTATACAACACTCAATCAAGAGACAATTGATCGTATTTGTAGTCGTATTCATTTTAATAAGGTTTTTGACCAACTAGGAGACTTGGTAGAATTTTCAGGACATTATTTAGAACATCATTTGGAACCAGGAAAATATAATTTTTCTTTTACATTATTTCATTATAAAGACGCAAATGTTCATTCGATGGCCAATCGTGGTTTTGAACATCCCGCTTATCTTTTAATTGAACAACATCAAGGTTTTCTTGTGTTTCAACCAATAGAAATGAAAAAAGAATTATTAAAAGAAAGGATAACGATTTCTTCTAAACTTAAATCGATGAAATATCTTATACAGGATAAAGAATATGAATGTTTTGAAAAAAATGATTGTTTTTATATTCCTATTACAGATTTAAAATTCTTTTATACAAAAGAAGAAAGATTAATGCAAACCTCATTGACGGTTAAATTAAAGGTTAATTTATTAAAAGGACATATGCCAGAAAATTTTGCACTTTTAAAAATATTGTTTCACTAATGAAACATGAAAAAATATCATAAAACACTTAAAAAACAGCATTTTGTTTCATGGATGAAACAAATCAAATGCTTGTTTTTTTATTTTAAGCAGATATGATAATAATGGTTAGGCGTAACTAACTATAGGAGGAAACATGAAAATATTATTTATTATATTTGGAATTATATCATTTGTATTAGGTGCCATTGGTGTTGTTTTACCAATATTGCCTACAACCCCATTTTTACTTTTAAGTGCTTTTTTATTTTCAAAAAGTTCAGATAGATTTCATGAATATTTAATTCAAACAAAATTGTATCAAAAATATATTAATGAAATGGTTATTGAAAGAAAAACAACCAGAAAAAAAAGAAATCAATCCTTACTTACAGTGACATTTATTTTTTTAATAGCCATGATGATTACACCGGTATGGATTGGTAAGATATGTTTACTTATTGTAATGAGTATTCATCATTTTATTATGTTAAAGAAAGTAGAGATTATCAATGAATAAAATAGATCAAAAAAGAGAAAATGAAAAAAGAATATTAAAAGTAATGATTGATATTTATCAAAGAAAACATCCTCAAGAAAGCAAAATGTGTGAAGATCTTTATCAATATGCATGCTTGCGTATAGATAAATGTCCATTTATGGAAACAAAAACATTTTGTAGTGGTTGTAAAGTACATTGTTATCAAAAAGAATATCGAAGCCAAGTTAAAACAGTCATGCGCTTTTCGGGAAAATACATGCTTTTTTATCATCCAATTCTAACAATTAAGCATGGATGGCTTTCACTTAAAGAAAGGAGAAGAAAAAATGTTTAATAAAAGATTATTAAAAACGTTTAAAGAAGAAATGAAAAATGTCTATGGTTTAGTCTTGATTCAATGGTTGATATTGGTTTGTCATATTTTACTGACATTTTTACATAGTTATGTTTTATCTTGTTTGTATTTAAAGAAAACATTTTCACTTACTTTTTATTTATTAAGTGTTGTTTGTTTATTTGTTTTAAAGTGTTTTTTACAAACAACTCAAAATAAACAAGCTTTATCTTTAAGTGAAATGATTAAAACAAAACTTAGAAAAATGATTTTTGATAAAATATATCATCAAAAACAAACAACAATTTTTAAAGAATCAACACTTACCCAACTTACTAGTGAAGGAATTGATCAATTAGAAATTTATTTTTCTAAATATATGCCACAATTTTATTATGCTTTATTAGCACCACTTACTTTATTTGTAATTGTTGGCTTTATGTCTTTAAAAGTTGCACTTATCTTGCTTTTATGTGTACCACTGATTCCTATTTCTATTGTTGTGGTACAAAAAATTGCTAAAAGATTACTTGCTAAGTATTGGAATAGTTATACAGGTTTAGCAGATTCTTTTTTAGAAAACTTACAAGGTCTAACAACTTTGAAGTATTATCAAAGTGATTTATATTATCAAGATAAAATGGATAAAGAGGCAGAAGATTTTAGAAAGAAAACAATGCGAGTTTTAATTATGCAACTTAATTCAATTAGTGTAATGGATTTAGTTGCTTATGGAGGTTTTGGAATTGGTGTTATTTTAGCTTTACAAGAATATTTAAATCAGCATATGACGTTGATGATGTTTATTTTTGTAGTAATGATATCAATAGAATTTTTCTTACCTTTAAGAATGTTAGGCAGTTATTTTCATATTGGTCAAAATGGAAATGCGGCAGCAAATAAAATATTTAAACTATTAGACACAGTAGATGATATTCAAGATAGCTATCAAAAACCGATAGCAACAATAGAATTTGATCATGTTCGTTTTGGCTATGATGAGAAAATGATTTTAGAAGATGTTTCATTTTCTTTATCAAAGGGTACTTTTTTAACAATTGTAGGAAAATCAGGTTCAGGGAAAAGTACAATTGCTTCTTTAATAATGAATTTATATCCTCTTCAAGAAGGAAATATTCTTTATAATCAAGAAGTTATTCCTTCAACCATGACACTTTATCAAAAAATGACGTTGATTAAAGATGAAACATATATTTTAAAAGGAACAGTTTATGATCATCTGGCAATGTCTGGGTGTTTAAATCAAGATAAAATGGTAGCTGTTTTAAAAGAAGTAAAGCTTTTTGAAGTATTTGAAAAGCAAGGCGGATTGGAATTTCAATTGAATGAAGGCGCTAAAAATCTTTCAGGAGGACAAAGACAAAGGTTAGCTCTAGCTAGAGCGCTTTTACATGAAAGTGATGTCTATATCTTTGATGAGGCAACAAATAATGTTGATCATGAGAGTGAAAAAATTATTTTAAATATCATGAAACGTTTAGCTAAAGATAAAATTGTTATTTTTATTACACATCGTTTAGCCCATTGTAAAGAAAGTCAACTTACTTTTGTAATGGAAAATGGAAAATTATTACAACAAGGAAGCTATGATGAATTATTAAATCAAGATAATTTATTTAAAGAACTTGTAGAAAATCAAAAAAGATTAGAAAGGATCATCGAAAATGAAAGATAAATTTAAAACAATTGTATCCTTATTAAAACTCATTCGCCCATTTTTAATGATTATGTCCTTAGCTATTATTTTAGGTGTTTTAGGTCATTTAACAGCGACCTTTATTACTGTTTTTATTATTTTAGCTTTTTGTAAAATGATTTCCTTTTCTCTTGTCATTAAACTTATTATTCTTTGTGCTTTTTCAAGAGGAATTTTAAGATATATTGAACAGGCTTGTAATCATTATATAGCCTTTAAAGTATTGGCCCATATTCGTCATTTAGTTTTTGAAAAACTAAGAGAACTTGCTCCAGCTAAATTAGAAAATGAAGACAAAGGAAATATTATATCAATGCTTACAAGTGATGTAGAATTGTTAGAAGTATTTTTTGCTCACACAATTTCTCCTGTTATGATTGCTTTGATTTATAGTATAATTATGATTTGTTTTATTGGACATTATAGTTTTATTTTTGGAATATTTGCTTTTATTTGTTATTGTATCATGGGAATTGTAATTCCATACGTAATTTATCAATTAAGTCAAAATGATGGTAAAAATTATCGTACTTTATTAGCTAATTTTAATACATTTGTTTTAGAAACAGTTTTAGGAAAACGAGAAATTTTACAATTTAGTCAACAAAATAAGCGTTTTGAACAAATGACAAATCATCAAAGAAAACTTACAAAAACACATCAAAAATTAATCAATCATCAAAGTTTTCAACAAATGATAGCAGATGGACTAATTATTTTATCGATTGTAATCTCTGTTTTATTGATTAAAAATAATGTTTCTAAAGAATTATTGATTCCAATGTTTGCTCTTTCTTCTTCTTTTGGCCCAACAATTGCCCTTGCTAATCTAGCAAACAATTTAAATCAGGTATTTCCTTGTGCTAAACGTATTTTAAATTTATTAGATGAAGAGCCATTAATTGAAGATATTGTAGGAAAACAAGAAATCTTGAATTTACCAATTGAAGTAAAGAATCTTTCATTTCATTATCCGAATACTACTACAGAAATTTTACATGAAGTTAATTATACTTTTGAATTTGGTAAAACCTATGGACTTTTAGGAAAAAGTGGTTGTGGGAAATCAACTTTATTAAAATTATTAATGCGTATCTATCAAGGTGAAGGAGATATATTATTTAATAATGAATCTATTGAAAATATCAACACACAAACTTTAAAAGAAAATATTAGCTATGTTGATCAAGAAACATTTTTATTTAAAGATACTTTATTTCATAATATTACTTTATTAAATCCTACATATAGTCAAGAAGATGTTGTCATTGCTTGTAAACAAGCACAAATTCATGATTTTATTATGTCTTTACCACAAGGCTATCAAACAATGTATGAAAATAATTTATCAAGTGGTCAGAAGCAAAGAATTGGTCTTGCTCGCGCATTTTTGAAAAAAACACCGATTCTTTTGTTAGATGAACCAACAAGTCGTATTGATAGTTTAAATGAAGCAGCTTTACTAGAAAGTCTTAAACAAATCAAAGATGAAAAATTAATTATTATTGTTAGTCATCGAAAATCCTCACTTGCTTTATGTGATGAAATCATTGAAATAGAACAGGGCATGATAAAGAATTAAACCGATAATAAAAAAATATTTATTTTTTAGGAAAATGTCGTATAATGTAAAAAAGAATGGAGGAGTATAAGATGAAAGAATTTTTTAAAAGTAAAGAATTATGGACATTTGTAGGAGGAGCAGTAACTGCTGTTGTCACTTCAAAGTTCGCTAAAAGTAATAAAGCTAGAGAATTAGCTGTTAAAGGATTAGCTAGTGGAATGCAAGTAAAAGATAATGTAGAAGCAACAGTAACTTCTATTAAAGAAGATGCTCAAGATGTATATGCTGAAGCAGTAGAAAAAAGTAAGGCACAATAATGATGAGTAATTTTAAAATAGTTCATGAAATCAATGGAAGACTACGTGTTCGTTTTGGACAATATGCTTTTACAAGTGGACAAGCAACTATTTTAAAAAATGATTTTTTAAATCTTGAGTATGTGAGATATGTAGAAGCTCATTATAAAAATGGAAGTCTTTTATTGGTTTTTGATGAAAATTATAAAAACCAATTATTTGATTATTTAAATAATTATGATTTAAATGCTTTACAAAATAGAGAAATTCCTGAAAATTGTTCTCAAAATCTACAAGTACTTGATCAAAGCTTTAAACATGAAATTATTAAAATTTTTGCTAAAAGATATGCAGTTAAGTTCTTTTTACCAAATGTTGTTGGTAAAGGAATAGCAATCTATAAAGCATTGGCATATTTTAAAGCTGGTCTTGCTTCAATTGGAAATAGACGTATTGATGTACCTGTTTTAGATGCAACAAGTATCGGGGTTTCTTTATTACGTAGAGAATTCAATACAGCAAGCAATATTATGTTAATGCTTAAAATATCTGAATTATTAGAAGACTATACACGTCAAAAAGTCACTTTACAATTAGGTGATAGTTTGATGAGTAAGTTTGATAAAGTTTGGGTTTATGAAGATGGACAAGAACAAGAAATTGCGATGTCTGATTTAAAACAGGGACAAACAGTCATTGTGCAAACAGGAAGTATGGTTCCTATTGATGGAGAAATTGTTGATGGAGAAGCTATGGTCAATGAATCAAGCTTTACGGGTGAACCATTAAGTAAGCGTGTTACTTTAAATGATACAGTTTTTGCTGGAACATTGATTGAAGAAGGTAAAATTTTTGTTAAAGTAAGAAACTTACAAGATGACAGTCGTATTGCTAAAATCATTGATATGATTGATACGAATGAGTCATTAAAAGCATCAATTCAATCAAGAGCAGAACATATGGCTGATGCTATTGTTCCTTATAGTTTTTTAGGATTCTTTGGGGTTTGGGCATTTACGAGAAACCTTACAAGAGCAACCTCTCTTTTATTAGTGGATTATTCTTGTGCAATTCGTTTATCAACATCAATTTCTGTCATTTCAGCAATGCAAGAAGCTTCAATGCATAATGTTTTAGTTAAAGGTGGAAAACATTTAGAAAGCATGAAAGATGCTAATGTGATTGTTTTTGATAAAACAGGAACATTGACACATGCCAAACCTGTTGTTTTAGATGTTGTGCCTTTACAAGATTATACAAGAGAAGAAGTTTTAAAAATTGCGGCTTGTCTAGAAGAACATTTCCCACATAGTGTGGCTAATGCCATCGTTCATCAAGCAGAAGTTGAAAATTTAAAACATCGTGAAGAACATGCTGAAGTTAAATATGTGATTGCTCATGGTATTTCGACAAGTTTAAATGGTGAAGATGTCATTATTGGAAGCAGTCATTTTGTCTTTGAAGATGAAGGCGTTGAAATGACACAAGAAATTAAAGATTTAATTTCTTCACTTGAAAGTAAAGGCTCAAGTTCACTTATTTATCTAGCAATTGCTAAAAAGCTTGCGGGTATTATTAGTATTTATGATCCGTTAAAACCAGAAGCAAAAGAAGTTGTTCAAGAACTTCGTGATATTGGTTTTGATAAAGTCATTATGCTTACAGGAGATAGCCCTAATTGTGCTAAGGCGATTGCTAAGCAATTGAATTTAGATGATTTTAAAGCAGGTGTTTTACCAGAAGATAAAGCAAGCTATATTGAAAGCTTAAAGAAAGAAGGAAATACAGTTGTCATGGTAGGAGATGGTATTAATGATACACCAGCCTTATCAATGGCAGATGTTTCTATTTCACTTCAAGATAGTTCAGATATTGCTCGTGAACTTGCAGATATTACACTTGTTTCTAATTCATTAAATGATATTGTTGCTTTAAGAATGATTTCAGAAGGCTTGTTTAAACGTATTCATAGCCAATATCGTTTGATTGTTGGTTTAAATACATCCTTCATTGTTTTAGGAGCATTAGGATTATTAACACCGCAAATGTTAGCAATGCTTCATAATGGAAGTACATTCTTAATTGCTTCAGGGTCAACACGTTCATTATTACACTAAGAAACAGATTCATTCTGTTTCTTTTTCTTTTTGTGAAAGTATGTTGAAAAGAAGAAAGCGCTTTATTATACTGAATAAAAAAGGAGATACATTATGGCAATAAAAGTAATAATTATGGATATTGATGGGACTTTAGTCAATGATGAAAAAGTCATTACACCTCTTACTAAAGAAACCTTATTAAAAGCACAAGAAAAAGGGGTACGTTTAGTTTTAGCTTCTGGAAGACCAACAAGTGGTTTATTAAAACTTGCTGAAGAATTAGATATGGAAAATCATCATGGTTTATTTGTATGCTTTAATGGTTCAAAAGTAGTTGATTGTCAAAGTCATGAAACACTTTATAATCATGCAATTTCTGTAGAAGATAGTAAAGCAATTTTAGAACATCTAAAGAATTTTAAAGCAAGACCAATGTTTGATAAAGATGAATATATGTATGTTAATGATGTTTTTGATAATACAATTACATATAAAGGAAAACCTTTTAATGTTATGCAATATGAATCAAGAGGAAATAACTATATCTTATGTGAAAAAAGAGATCTAGCAGCATTTGTTGATTTTGAAATCAATAAGATTCTTACATTTGGTGATCCAGAATACTTACAAGCACATTATAAGGAAATGATGGAACCATTTAAAGATCGTTTAAACTGTATGTTTACATCTGATTTCTATTTTGAATATACTGCAAAAGGTGTTGATAAAGCAAAAGCTTTAGATAGTGTTTTAATTCCTATGGGATATAAAAAAGAAGAAATGATGGCTTTTGGGGATGCTCAAAATGATAAATCAATGGTAGAATATGTTGGTTTAGGTGTAGCTATGGGAAATGCTTCAGATGAATTGAAAGCTGTTGCTAATGAAATTACAGATACTAATAATAATGATGGTATTGCTAAAGCAATCATGAAACACATTGATTTGTAAAAACGGAGAAATCCGTTTTTTTTCTTTGGAATACTTGAAAAAAAAGCGAGGGGATAGTATTCTATAGCTGGTTAGATTAGGCTAACTATGGGAGGGAATATTATGTTTTTATCAATCAAAGATCTTAAAAAAAGCTTTGGTGAAGATGAATATAAAACAGAAGTTTTAAAAGGTATTGATTTTGAAATAGAAAAAGGTGAAATTTGTGTTTTACTTGGGCCTTCAGGTTCTGGTAAATCAACACTTCTAAATATTATTGGAGGGATTGATCAACCTGATAGTGGGACAATTACGATTCAAGGTAAAACAATTTCAACTTTAAAAGAAAAAGATTTAACAAATTATCGTCGTAATCATTTAGGATATGTTTTTCAAATGTATAATTTGATTTCACATTTAAATGTTGAACAAAATATTGATGTTGGAAGATATTTAAGTAAAAATCCTTTAGATAAAGAAGAACTTTTACAAACATTAGGATTAAAAGAACATCGTTATAAACAACCAAATCAATTATCTGGTGGACAACAACAAAGAACGTCTATTGGACGTGCAATTATCAAAAATCCAGATTTATTACTTTGTGATGAACCAACAGGAGCTTTAGATTATCATACATCAAAAGATATTTTACAATTGATTGAGGATGTTAATAAAAAATATGGTAATACAATTATTATTGTAACGCATAATGATGCTATCAAAGATATGGCTGATCGTGTGATTTATTTACATGATGGACGTATTCGTGAAAATATTAAAAATACGCATAAAATTCCAGCAAAGGATTTGAATTGGTAAAATGAAAAATCCACTATTTAAAAGATTACCATATATTTTAAAAGATGAAATTGCAAAATATTTAATTATATTTTTATTTATGGCAGGATCTATTGGCCTTATTTCAGGATTTTTAGTAGCTGATGGATCAATGATTAAAGCTTATAATGATAGCTTTGATAAATATAATATTGAAGATGGACATTTTCGTTTAAATGATTCTTTATCAAAAGAAAATAAAAAGGCTTTAGAAAAAGAAGATGTCACAATTTATAATCTTAATTACATTGAAGAAAAAGTAGAATCATCAAGTACAATTCGTTTATTTAAGCCAAGAAACAAAGTCAATCAAGTATGTATTATGGAAGGAAAACTTCCTCAAAATAAAAATGAAATAGCAATTGACCGTATGTATGCCGATAATAACAATTATCAAGTAGGTCAAACAATCAAAGTAGGTAAAAAGAAATTAAAAGTTACTGGACTTGTGGCTTTATCAGATTATAGTGCTCTCTTTTCAAAAAACAGTGATTTAATGTTTGATGCTATTAAATTTGGTGTCGGAATTGTTTCTAATGAAGGTTTTGAAAGTTTTAAAGACGCTAAAATCTATTATAACTATGCTTGGACATATAATGATGAAGTAGATAACGAAGTTAATGCAAGTAATGATTTTTTAAATGTACTTGTTAAAAATGTTTCAGGAATTGATGACTATATTCCTCAATATGCAAACCAAGCAATCCACTTTACAGGTGACGATATGGGTGGAGATGAAGCAATGATGACGGTTTTACTTTATATCATTATTGGAATCCTTGCCTTCGTCTTTGCAATTACTACAAAAAATACGATTGAAAGTGAAGCACCAATGATTGGGACACTTCGCGCGATGGGATATACTAAAAAAGAAATGTTGGTTCAATACATGACATTACCTATTCTTGTTTCTTTAGTGGCTTGTATTGTAGGAAATATTTTAGGGTATACATATTTTAAAGATATCATGGCTGGTATGTATTATGGAAGTTATAGTTTACCAACTTATGTAACAATTTGGTCAGGGGATGCTTTCATTAAAACAACAATCATTCCATTTATTATGATGGTATTAATTAACTATGGTATTTTAATGAAATCTTTAAAATTATCACCTCTTAAATTTATGAGAAGAGATATTAAAAAAGCTAAAAAAAGTAAAAAGACATTTGTTTTACATCGTTTAGGTTTCTTTTCTCAATTTAGATTAAGTGTTATTTTAAATAACTTATCAGGATATGTTACGTTATTTGTGGGAATTTTATTTGCAATTATTTTATTAATGTTTGGAATGGATATGCATCCTGTTCTAGATCATTATCAAGATATTGTTGTTAATAATATGACTGCTAAATATCAATATATTTTAAATACACCTGAATCAGTTGATACAACAGCTATTGAACAAGCTTTCCAAACAATTCCTCAGGAATTTAGGGATAGTTTCTTAAGTTTGATTGATGATCAATATGATGAAATGTATGATGACTATAAAACAAAAACTAAAGGGGCTGAAGCATTTTCACTTTATTCATTAAAAACTTTACCTGAAAGTACAATAGAAGAAGATATTAGTCTTTATGGTTTACAAAATAATAGTCGTTATATTCATATAAAATCATTACCTAAAAAAGGTGTTTATATTTCAAAAGATGTTGCCGATAAATATAATTTGAAAAAAGGAGATCGTATTTCTTTAAAAGAAAGCTATAAAGATTTACGTTATACCTTTGAAATTAAAGGTATTTATAACGCTCCTGGTAGTATGGCTTTATATATGTCTAAATCATATTTTAATGAAGTTTTCAATTGTCAAGATGGATATTTCAATGGTTATTTTTCAAATAAAAAAATAACAGATTTAAAAGATGAATATATTGCATCAACAATTACTCAAGATGATTTAACTAAAGTTTCAAGACAATTAAATGTTTCGATGGGGGAAATGTTTTATCTAGTTGAAGGCTTTGCGATTGTGATGTTTGTTATGCTTATTTATCTTCTTACAAAGATGATTATTGAAAATAATAAAGTATCGATTTCCATGGTTAAAATACTTGGTTATACATCAAAAGAAATACAAAAAATGTATATTCATGCAACAACAATTGTTATTTTGATTTCAACGTTACTTTCTTTTGGAATAGCAACATGGATCTTATCGTATGCTTTCAAGATTGTATTTGAAGAATATGCAGGATGGTTACCTTTCTATGTAGAAGGTAATGTTTATATTAAGATGTTTATCATGACGGTTATCTCTTATTTATTTGTTATGATGATTCAAATGAGAAAAATCAAGAAAATTCCAATGGATGAAGCATTGAAAAATGTTGAATAACAAAAAAGACTCAGTGATTGAGTCTTTTTTTGCTGTTATAGAAATGACATTTATAAATTAATACCTATATAAAATAAGTATTAGTTGACATGAGTACAGTAGGATGTATAATAGAAGTAAGGAAAGCGCTTCCTTGATTCATAAAGATTATGAATGGAGGAATATAGAATGAAAAAACAATATGATATTTTTCTGATTTATTTAAGCTATGTTTTTGAAATAATAGGTTTATTAGCGTTTAAATACTTTGACAATTATATTTCTACGCATTGGATTAAGATAGGAACAGATGGAAATCCCATATATGGAGAAGTTGGATTACTTTATAATTTATCTATTGTTATTCATTATTTGTTTTATTTTATAATATTGGTTTATTTTTTAATGATAATTAAGAAGATTATTTCTAAAGAATGTATTGATTTAAAAAGAAATACTTTTCTTTTATTTGGACTGCTTGTGATTGATTTAGTGATGTATCATTTTTCTATTATGACAATGTTTCATTATTCAAGTGCAATGACTTTTATGTGTTTTGGTTTGATGATTAATATGATTTTATATTTAAAATATCGTACATATTTGATAAATAATTAAAAGATATTTTGAAAGTTTAATTGAAATTATAAAAAATATGAGGAGGAATTTTTATGTTAGATGTTCATCTTACAGTTATTAAATCAATTGATATTGAAAATAAAAAGGTTGTTATTGATAGTACTTTAGGAGAAAAGGAATATGATTTAAGTCAAATAAAAAAAGGAGTTAAGTTTGAATTACCAAAATATAAAAGTGCTTTACAATATCAAGATCAAAACGATATAAGTTATGTCTTTATAAATGATAAAGGTAAAAAATTATTTACAGCGCTTGATTCAAAATTAACACAAGAGTTATTACAAATTATTTCATAAAAAATAATGGTAAAAGTTAATGGAATTTCAATAAGAAAATGGAAGAAAAATAATATGAAAACAAAAATGATTTTATTGTTGTTTGTTATGGGACTCATTCTAGGTGGTTGTAGTGTAAAATCTAATAAAACTGTTTCATTAGATGACACTAAAACAATAACAAAATATAGTCCCTACCAAAAAATGTTTATGGATTTGAATAGTGATTCTACAGAAGAAGATATTAAAAGATATATGGGAAATCATAGGTTGATAGGTGGTAGAAGTAGTTTAGGTGATTATTTTGAATATCATATATTTTTATCAAAAGATGAAAATAAAAAAGCTTCTCAAGAATTTGTAGCGGTTCGTTTTTTAAAAGATGGCCAATTAGAAGGTTTTCGATATGGATCTTCAAAATTTAAAGGATATGTATTTTATTATGCAAAGGGAACTTTTTTAGAATTTAATGATCAAAATGCAAAAGACTATTCGGGATATTATTATCGAAGTCTATCAAAAAAAGAAAGTAAAAAAGGTTTAGAAATAGAGTATAAAGATAATACAAAGAAAAATACACCATATTATTCTATTTCAAATGCAAAAGAAGCAATAAATTTTTTGATGGAAAAATAATATTTAAAATGAAGAAAGAATTAAAACTTTTTTATCAACAATAAGTTAAGGAGAAAAAGATGAAAAGTCTGATTATAAAGATAGGTGCATTCATGATTCTAATAGCTCTTTTTACAGGATGTTACCAACAAAATAAACTATATTCGTTTGAAACAAAGAAAATAGATGATCAAGTTATTTTAGTTTTGAAAAATAATTCAAAAAAAGCAATTGATTTATCGTTAAAAGATCAAAAAATTAAATGTTTACCAGCAAGTAAACAAGGCGTTTTTATTTTTAAGAAAAAGGAATTTAAAGATACTTATTATGATGAAATTGAAGCAAAAGAGAGTACACAATATCAAGAATATAATGATTTTGATGTCAATCGAGTAACAGATATTTCCTTGCAAGAACTAAATGAATATATTAAGAAAACAAAAAATGATACAAAGAAATGTTATGGGGAAGCTATTGTTTTCTTTTATCAAAATAAATCTCTTGTAGATGTACAAAAAGATAATTTTGTTTTAAAAGGAAAAGAAAAAGTAATCACTTTTAAAAGCTTAAAAACTTGGGATGATATAAAAGTTATAGAAAATATATATGTGAAAAAATAATTTGAAATGTTAGAAAGGATTCTAAACCATAATACCCGTCAACAAAGACGGGTATTATAGTTTATTTATAGTATTTCTTTGTTGAAGGGATAAATGAAGGTGGGAATATGAAGAAAATATTTACAGATATTATTATTATCGTCTCAGCTTTCTTGTTTTATGACATCTATAATAAATATCAAACCCATATCATATTTGTATAACAATCATGATGTAGAATCAATCGCTCATCATAAATATCGCTTAGTTGATAAAAATATTCATGAAATAGAAAAATAATCATTTATAATGACACATAATCACAAGTTATACACATATGTGCATAACTTGTGAAAAAATAGAAGTATTAATATGTCTTGATTCATGATAATATAAAGCTAAAATAGATTTCATTTATGATAATGGAGGTTTTATGGAAATTTGTAATGGGGTTGATTATCTAGATCAAGTAAAGGAACTAATTATTGAATATACAAAACGTTTAGGACGTGATTTATCTTTTCAAAATATAGAGGAAGAATTACAAGATCCAACTAAGAAATATACTGCTCCTGAAGGAGAACTTTTAGTTGCTGTTGAAGGTAAAAAAGTAATGGGAATGGTTGCTTATCATCGACATTCTAACAGTCGTTGTGAAATGAAACGTTTATATGTAAAGCCAGAATATAGAAAGATAAAATTAGGTGAAAAGCTTGTTTTAGAAATTATTGAACACGCTAAAAAAGCAGGATATAAAGAAATGGTTTTAGATACAATAATTCCTTTAGAAGCAGCTATTCATCTCTATAAAAAAGTTGGATTTGTTGAGTGTGAGGCCTATTATTATAATCCAATGAACGATGTTTTATATTTTAAAAAGATACTTTAAGTTATTGGGATGACCAATAGCTTTTTATTTATGAAAAATGGTACAATAGAAAAAAGGGTGAGATGAATATGAAAAGGTATTTAAAGAAAAATAAATTTTATTTTATGATGTGTGTGCTTTTATTTTCAACAGCAGGAATCATGTCTGTTTTTTTAGCAACGATTGTTCAAAAAATGGTGGATACATCGGTTGATAAGAATATCATCCAATTTTATCATGTCATGATCTTAGCTGTCTTGTTTATTATTATTAATTTTTTAATAGCTATTTTAAGAGGATTTTTTAGAGCTAAATATTTAAAAAATGTGATGTTTTCATTAAACCATGATTTATTTAAAGGAATCTTTTCTAAAACAGTCAAAGATTTTAATCAAGAAAATTCGTCAGCGTATTTAAGTATTTTTAATAATGATTTAAAAATTATTGAAAACAATTATTTTGATAACTTATTGACGATTGTTTCAGATTTATCACAATTTATTATTTGTTTAATTGCTGTTTTTTCGTTTCAATTTTCTTTAGCTATTATTGTTATTATTATCAATATCATTGCCATATTTGTACCTATTTTATTTGGTAAAGTTTTATCAAAAAAACAAATCATTTCAACTCAAAAATATAGTCAATTAAATATCAAAATCAAAGATTTTTTTAATTCCTTTGAACTCATTAAATGTTTTCAAATTACCCATCAGATCATTCATCAATTTGATAATGTAGCAAATGAATATGAAACAAGTATGCAAAATTATCGCTACGATGAAGGAATTATTTCAGGTTTTTCAACATTATCTTCTTTAGGAGTAAGTGTTATGACAACACTTATCTCTCTTTATTTTGTAATTATAAATAAAATAACTATTGGAGAAATGTTAGCAATTACACAGTTGGTAAATAATATTGCTAATCCCTTAGGAAGATTATCTAATGAACTTCCTTTATTAAAAAGTATAAAACCAATTGAAGACAAAATAGAAAAGTATTTGGAAAGTATTAATGAGCATCGAGTAAATTCAATTGATTCTATAAAAGATATTTCGTTTAAAAATGTTTCTTTCAATTATGATGGTCATAAAGAAATTATTCATAACTTTAGTTATGATTTTCATAAAAATAAAAAATATGCACTTATTGGAAGCAGTGGTTCTGGGAAATCCACTATTATTAAATTGTTATTAAACAATTATGAAGTAAGCAAAGGTATCTTATGTATTAATGATATGGATATTAATACCATTAATATTGAAGATATTTATCAACATATATCGATTGTTCATCAAAATGCCCCCATATTAAATGATACATTAAAAAATAACATTACGTATTTTAAAGATTATTCAGATAAGCAAATCAATGAAGTGATAGAAAAAGCAGGATTAAAAGACTTTGTAAGTGCATTGCCTAATGGCTTAAATACTGTTATTAATGAAAATGGTAATAATATTTCAGGCGGTGAAAAACAAAGAATTAGTATTGCAAGAGCTCTGCTTAAAGATGCAGATCTATTGATTTATGATGAACCTACATCTAATTTGGATCACACAACAGCAAAAGAAATAGAACGTATACTTTTAAATGAAAATAAAACATGTTTCATGATTACTCATAAACTAGATGAAGAATTATTAAGTAAATTTGATGAAATTCTTATTTTGAAAGATGGTTCTTTAAAAGAAATTGGAAGTTATCAACAATTAATAAATGTTTAAACAATTGGTAGCAGATGAAAGTTAATAAGAGGTTGTTTATGTTTATATAGAGGTCGTTTGTAGCCAAATACTATTTTTGGTTTATAAAGTTTTTATAATAGTAAGTGAAAAGGAGGAACTTATATGGATCAAAAAATAGTGATTGGAAAAAAGTTGACTAGAAAAGATGTTTTAAAATCATTTCTGGTTATTCAATTGTATGTATTGATAATACTGTTTGTATTGGTTATAACGGTCATACCAGTTTTAAAAATGACTGTTCAAATGCAAGTGATAAGTATTGTTATTGTTGTATTACTTACTTTTATTTTTACAATTCCTACTATAGGAGCAACACAAAGATTAGAAATAACAAAAGAGAATATTTGTTATTATCATATAGAGGGAATGAAAAATCAATTTAAAGAAGTGATACGTATTTTGATACAAAAGGAAGAAAAGGCAAATTTTAAAATACCATTAGAGTCTATTAAAAATGTTTCGCTGTCTTATGTAGCAACAGCAGGAGGATATGGGGTAAAAGGATATGTGATTTGTTTCAGTTTTCTTTTAAAAGATTACTCAATGATTAAGTTTTCTCCTTTTAATATTGCTGGTGGGGGAAATCATTATCAAGAATATGCAGTAATGTTGGATTATTTACAAAAAAGAAATATCGAAATTATTGATCATTATCATTTAAAAGATCAATAAAAAAACCAAGAAATCTTAAATTATATTAATGAAATTGAGGCAAATAAATGATAGACGTTATTTTAGACTATCAAAGTGATATTTTAAAACAATATTTACAATCATTTTTAAATATAAGATTTATTGGTTATCAAGATATAAGTCGAGAATATCTTTTAATTAAAGAGATAAAAGAAAATACAGATATAGATGATTTAAAAAAATTAAATGCTTTGTCTTATAAATATGAGTTGATTTGTCTTATTTCTAATGAAAAATATGTTTTAGATTTGATGGAAATTCATCAAGCTTATTTTATAAATAAGAATAAGTTAAGCAAACATTTAGATATCATCGATGATTGTTTAAATAACTTTAAAAATTCTAAATCCCCCTATATAGAAATCACCAGTAACTATGAAAAAATTATCATTAATATTCATTCCATTTTATATGTTGAATCATATGGACATGATGTCATTATTCATACTTTAACAGGTGAATTTAAAAGTAGACAAAAATTATCATCACTTCTTCAAGAGTTAGAATATTTTGAATTTATACAAATTCATAAATCTTATATTGTTAATAAAAATGCTATTAGTCATATGACTTCTAAACAAATCACTTTGAACAATTCAATACATTTATTATTAGGAAGAAAATACAAAAATGTTGTTAAAGATGCAAAAGTCAATATAAAAATGTAGGTTTTGGACTAAATAATTTTGTAGGTTTT
>CAVESC010000007.1:0-41614 GCA_963618275.1 Bacteroidaceae bacterium | reverse complement strand
AATATTTATTCATAAAAAATATATTTATTGAAATAAAAAAGTATTGACAAATAAAAAAAGAAGTATAGTATATAGACATACATATAAATGAGCGATGAACAAGATACGATTTTACATCCGCTTCCTATAGAGAGCATTCGTTTGGTGGAAAGAATGTAGGTAATGATATAAGACTATCACTTGTGAGCTATTTTCTTGAAATAAAAGTAGGGAAATCGTAATTTCTGCGTTAAAGAAATAGCATTATAAAAAGATGTGAAGGGGCGATTTAATATCGCAATCTAAGTGGTACCGCGGAACATGGCTTTCGTCTTAGCGTATAGTTAAGCGAAAGCCTTTTTATATGTGATGATTGATTTAAAAGAGGGGGATTCATTTATGAACGGTTTACTATTACTTGGATTAAGTGCTTTAATTTTAGTAGTGGCTTATTTATTCTATGGTCGTTACTTAGTTAAAACATGGGGAATTGATCCAAAAGCAACAACACCTGCTGTTGCTAAAGAAGATGGGACAGACTTCGTACCAACAAACAAATGGTCAGTCTTTGCTCATCAATTCTCATCAATTGCAGGAGCTGGACCTGTAACTGGACCAGTTATGGCAATGATGTTTGGTTGGCTACCAGCCTTTTTATGGGTTATTATTGGTGGTGTATTCTTTGGTGCTGTACAAGATTTTGGTGCACTTTATGCTTCTGTTAAAACAGAAGGAAAATCTATGGGACAAATTATTGAAAAATATATTGGTCGTAAAGGTAAAAAATTATTTTTCTTATTCTGCTGGATTTTCACATTAATTGTTATTGCAGCTTTTGCTGATATGGTAGCAGGAACATTTAATGGAATTAGTGCTGATGGTGCTAAACTTGCTCCAAATGCAAGTGCTGCTTCAATTTCAATTTTATATGTCTTTGTAGCAATGGCATTTGGTTTATTCTTAAAAAAAGTTAAATTAGAAGGTTTACCAAAAGTTATTCTTGGTATTGTTTTAATTATTGCTATGTTGGCACTTGGAATTATGTTTCCAGTATATGCTACTAAAACAACTTGGATCTATGTAGTATTTGTTTATATTTTCTTTGCATCAGTTACACCTATGTGGTTACTTAAAACACCACGTGATTATTTAACAACATTCTTATTTATTGGAATGATCGTTGCGGCGGTTATTGGTGTATTCGTAAGTAATCCAACAATTACAACACCTGCTTTTGTAGGATTTAAATCTGCTTCAGGAAGTTATATCTTCCCAACATTATTTGTTACAATTGCTTGTGGGGCTGTTTCTGGTTTCCATTCACTTGTCTCATCTGAAACAAGCTCAAAATTAGTAGAAAATGAAAAAGATATGTTACAAGTTGGTTATGGTTCTATGTTACTTGAATCATTACTTGCAATCTTAGTTATCGTTATCGTTGGGGCTTTACCAAACTTAAAGGCGACAGGTGTATTGGATAGTACGCTTGCTAATATGGCGTTAGCTGATACGGCAACACCATTTACTAAATTCTCAGCTGGTGTTACTGGATTAATCGTACAACTTGGTTTACCTCAATCTTGGGGATTATGTATCATGACAATGTTTGTTTCAGCGTTAGCTTTATCAACATTAGATGCTGTTGCAAGAATATCAAGATTATCATTCCAAGAATTTTTTGAAGTAGAGCAAGGCCAAGAACCAAGTAGTTTAGTTAAAGTTTTAACTAATAAATATGTTTCAACAATTATTTCTTTAGTTTGTGGATATTTATTAAGCTTAGGTGGATATGTTAATATTTGGCCATTATTTGGATCAGCTAACCAATTATTAGCTGCCATGGTTTTAATTTCATTAGCTGTTTTCTTAAAAGTTACTGGAAGAAAAGGATTTATGTTATATATCCCAATGGTATTAATGTTTATCGTTACTATGACTGCTTTAGTTCAAGCTATCTATGGAATTGTTATGAAATTATTTGTAACAGGTGGATTTGTCTTAATGGTTGATGGTTTACAATTAGTTGTTGCTATTTTACTTGTAGCATTAGGACTAATGATTGGTTTCAACTCAGGAAGTAAACTTGTTAAAGAAAAATAAAATCTTAAAGGCTGTCTTGAAATTATTTATTTAATTTCAAGTAGCCTTTTTCTTTATATAATATCTTTTTTCTTGACAATCTTTTTTTTAAACATATAATTACCGATGGTAATTACCTTTGGTAATTAATGGAGAAAAGAATGACAAGCGAAAAAGTAAAAGAAATGTTAGATAGTTGTTACATGGCAAAAAGAATTTTAGACATGTTGCCTAAACTTCCTGAAGGGGTTTTACCATCTTATGTACGTTATTTAGAAGCAATTATCGAACTTGAAGAAAAAAATCAAAAAGTGAAGGTTTCGGATGTAAGCGAGGTTTTAAATCTTCCTCGTCCTGGAGTTACACGTACAATTCATGCGATGGAAGAAAAAGGCTATTTAAAAAAGCAAACAGCAATGCATGATGGTCGAATAACTTATGTAACAGTTACAAATGAAGGAAAAATGATTTTTGAAAAATATAGTAAGGATTATTTTCAAGAATTAGCCATGTGTTTGAATCATGTTACAAATGATGAAGCAAATTGTATGATTCAAACTATTGAAAAGTTTTATGATGTTATGTTTGAGGGGAGAGAAAAATAATGGATCAATCTAAATCAGATTTTACACAGGGAAGTATTTTAAAAAAATTAACTTTATTTATGATTCCTGTTTTAGGTGCTCTTATTTTACAAGCAGCGTATGGGGCGGTTGATTTACTTGTTGTTGGAAGATTTGGAACAACAGCAGGTCTTTCAGCAGTTTCAACAGGAAGTCAAGTTTTAAATTTAGTAACATTTGTGGTGACACAATTTGCGATGGGGATTACAGTTTTAATTGCAAGATATATTGGTGAAAAGAAAATGAATTCGATTGGTGCTTTAATTGGAGGGGCAACAGTTGTTTTTGCAATCATTTCGGCAGTCTTATTTGTAGTCATAATCACTTTAGCTACGCCAATTTCAAGTTTAATGCAAGCACCACAAGAAGCTTTAAGTTTAACAGCTACTTATGTAAGAATTTGTGGAGCAGGTATTTTCTTTATAGTTGCATATAATCTTTTATCAGCTATTTTTAGAGGTTTAGGAGATAGTAAATCACCGCTTTTATTTGTAGCAGTAGCATGTGTTATTAATATTGTTGGTGATTTAGTTCTTGTAGCAGGATTACACTTAGATGCTGCTGGGGCAGCAATGGCAACAGTTTTTGCACAAGCAATTAGCGTTGTTTTTGCTTTAATGTTATTATTTAAAAGAAAATTACCATTTAAAATTACAAAACATGATTTTAAAATCAATCCACAGTGTATTCGTGCCTTAAAAATTGGTTTACCATTAGCATTACAAGAATGTTTAACACAAATTTCATTTTTAGCCTTATGTGCTTTTATCAACCGTTTAGGATTAGAAGCATCATCTGGTTATGGTGTGGCTTGTAAAATTGTTAACTTTGCAATGTTAGTACCAAGTTCATTAATGCAATCAATGGCTTCTTTCGTTGCCCAAAATGTGGGTGCAGGTGATGAAAAAAGAGCAAAACATGCAATGTTTACAGGGATGGGCATTGGTTTAACAATTGGTGTGGTTGTTTTTATCTTAGTTTTATTTAAAGGAGATCTACTTACAAGTATCTTTACGACAGAAAAAGCGGTTATTTTACAAGGCTATGCTTATTTAAAAGGATTTGCTTTAGAAACTATTGTAACAGCAGTATTATTTAGTATGGTTGGTTACTTTAATGGACATGATCAAACTGTATGGGTCATGGTACAAGGACTTATTCAAACACTTCTTGTACGTTTACCACTTGCTTATTATATGTCAATTCAACCACATGCAAGCTTAACGAATATTGGTTTAGCTGCACCAATTGCGACAATTGTCGGTATTGTCTTAAATGTATGTTTCTATATTT
Organism: Bacteroidaceae bacterium; assembly: GCA_963618275.1. GTDB lineage: Bacteria > Bacillota_I > Bacilli_A > Erysipelotrichales > Coprobacillaceae > Faecalibacillus. The sequence goes on along the minus strand of CAVESC010000007.1, from coordinate 37,640 downwards.
ATTTAAGTAAGAAAATGAAAAAAGAAAATGCTTAAGAAGTGTGAAAAACACTTCTTTTTTTGATAAAAAATAAAATTTGATTTGAATATTTAAATAGCACATAGCGATAGTATAATAAATAGTTTATAATAATACCGAAAGGGTGATGAACATGAAAAAGATACCAACAGGAATTAAAAGTTTTAGAAAACTTAGAGAAGAAAACTATTATTTTGTAGATAAAACTTTAATGATTAAAGATTTTTTAGAAAGAGGTTCTGAAGTAACGCTAGTTACAAGACCAAGAAGATTTGGGAAAACAATTAATATGTCCATGTTATCTGAATTCTTTGATATCACGAAAGATTCTAAAGAAATCTTTAAGGGTACTAAAATCATGGACACACCATATTCAAGTGAATTAAATCAATATCCAACAATTTTTATTTCTTTTGCGGATGCAAAAAGAGATAAGACTTCTATTGTTTCAACAATAAAAGATCAAGTGTTGAAAGAATGGGACAAATATGACTATGTTTTTGATGATTTAACAAAATACGAACAAAATAAGCATGATTTTTTAGAAAGTAGACTAATGAATTATTCAAATGGAAATTTAGAAGGTATAGTAGATTCTATTTCGTTTTTGATGGATAAATTAAAAGATTACTATCACAAGGAAGTGATGGTCTTTATTGATGAATATGATACACCCTTTATAGAAGCTCATACTAAAGGTTTCTATGAAGAAGTAAGAGGAGGATTATCAGGATTACTTCATAATTCTCTTAAAACTTCAAATAGTTTGAAATATGCATTCATTACGGGTATACAAAGGGTAGCAAAGGAAAATATCTTCAGTGATTTAAATAATCTTGTTGTTTGTGATGTGACGGATCAACGTTATGCTTCTTATTTTGGTTTTACAACTAGTGAAACACAAGAATTATTAGAATACTATGGGTTACAGTTAAATAATGAAGTGAAAGAAATGTATGATGGTTATCACATAGGAAATCAAGATATCTATAATCCATGGTCATTATTAAATTATGTTGATACAAAAGAATTGACACCTTACTGGGTCAATACCAGTGCAAATACGATGATTAAAGATGGTATTAAGAAATCATCTCGTGATTTCAAAGAACAATATAAGGAATTAATCGAAGATGGATATTTAGATACAGAAGTGAATTTACAAACAAGTTTTTATGAAGTAGAAAGTACACCAACATTATGGGGATTGTTCGTAAATGCTGGTTATCTTACAGTAGATCAAGTGATTGATTTAATGGATGATTATTATCGAATTAGAATACCGAATGAAGAAGTAAAAAAAGAATTTAAAAATATCACTGACTATTATCTTTCTTTAGGGGATGGTCAGCTCAATCGATTGATGCGCTATTTAAGATATGAACAATCTAACAAGTTTATAAAAGAGTATAAAGACATTCTAATGATTCCAAGTTATCATGATTTAGAAAAAGAAAACAGTTATCATATGATGATGCTTGGAATGTGTCTATGTTTAGATAAAGATTATGAAATTATCTCTAACAGAGAAGTTGGAAGAGGTAGAGATGATTTGATTTTAAAAGCTAAAGATGAAAAGAAAACATCATTTGTTTTAGAATTTAAATATTTAAAAGAAGATAAAAAAGATCTTGAAAAAGCATTGGATAATTTGTCAAATAAAGCTATTCAACAAATCAAAGATAATAAATATGATTATGGATTAAAAGGAAAAGTCATCTATATAGGTCTAGCACATCATGGAAAAGATGTAAATATTAAATGGGAAGAAAGATAATATTTTATATAAACTTTATAAAACAGAAACAATTAGGAGTTGCTTAAAAGCGCTCCTTTTTTCAATAGAAGGGATTGATCGGTATGGGTAACAACCCAATGGTTGGAGCTACTGTAGCCGTTGCAGTTGCTATCGAAGAAGCTTGTAAATATTTGATTTATATTTCTTTTACAATTACACTGAAATTTAATTGATTTTCAGTGTAATTGTAAAACGTCAACATATAAAGTAATTTAGATAAAAATAATGCTGAACAAGTTTTAATCAGCATTATTTTTGTTTATAAAATTTTCTATTAAAAAATCTTCAAATTGTTTTTTATGTACATCGTTATCAGCAATTTGAATACGGCCACCAAAGCCAATGATCCATGAATAAAATGTACTATTTATAATGTGTCTTACTTGGACACAATAAAGATTTTCATTTATTTTTTTGGGATGAATATCTTTACCAAATTTATCAATCATATTGGAATAGACGTTTGGTGTAAATTCAAGTTCAATAACTTCAATTTTTCCTTCTCCATACATGTAGGTCATATTATTTAATTTATTTTCAAATGATTGTAGTTGATGACCATCAAATTTTACTTCACTATCTTTAACAATTTCAACATTTTTTACATAGTCTAAACGATATTGAATACATAAGTTTGGATCTTTTGCTCCTTGACATAAAAGATAATATTCATTATTAGAAAAGACAGTATCGATAGGAGCTAATTCAGTTATTTTATGTTTTTCATTAAGTGTTAAAGATGGTTTTTGATATTCAAAGCGAATTTTTTTCTTTTCTTTGATGGCTTTGGTAATGACTTCTAATTCTTGATAGAATACTTGTTCATTTTCATTTTTAACAACATGTAGATTTAATCTTTTTTGAAAATATGCTTGATTATGAATGCTGAATAAATCTTGCATTCTTTTTTATAGTTTTCTTTTGTTTTTAAAGTAAAGAAATGAGAACTATAAACAAGATCAATAATTGCTTTTGCTTCCATTAAATCTAAACTAGGATTTTCATAATAAAAGTAATTATTTCTACCATCTTTATAATTTTTTATAATCGTATCTTCATAGTAATTATTATAGTTTTCTACAAATTTTTTAACAATTCTAAAATCTATTTTAAAATCATAACCTTTATCATAAATTAAATCTTGAATTTGATTAATAGTGATAGGATTTTTTTCATCACTGTTTTTAATAATTAAATCAATTACTGAAATATATTTAATATATGAATCATGATCTTTATTTCTATTCATTTAAATCACCTCGTATCAATATCATACATGAAAACATACGCTAATACCTGCTTATATAAGACGGTATTAGCTTTTTTACATTATATAATACATTTAAAGAAAAGGGGGATTTGCATGTTAAAAAGAATTATAAATAAAATTAAATATCATTTAGTTAAAGAAATCATTTTAGTAGATAGTGAAAATATTGGCTATCAAATACCCGAAGAGATACCAAAACATACATTAGTTTATCTTTTTATTAGTGATCCATATATTGATGAAAAGATAAAAGACTATAAAAATAATAAACATATAAAACTTATTAATATTTCAAGTATTAGAAAAGAATACGTCGCAAAAAATATTATGGATTTTTGTATTGTTGCAGAACTTACAAATTTACTTTCTTATGTTTCAAAGAAAACAAGAATTGTCATTTGTTCAAAAGATAGAGGTTATGATGCAAGTATCTTATATTTAAAAGAAAAATATTCAAAACATTCAGTTTCAAGACATCCTGGATCATTTTGTTATTACTATAATGAAGGAAATGAAGATTATCTTTCTATTATGTCAAAGACAAATGATTCTTTGAGAAAGAAAATATTAAGTTACACATGTATGGATTCTTTGAAAAATGCTTTAAGTAAAAATGAAAAGAAGTTATTTGTTGTAGAAGAATATGTTAATATGATTGGAATGGTTAAAACACTTATCGAATTTGATATTTATCAAATGAGCTATGAACTTTATTATTCAGGAACACATAGAGGGTCTTTTGCAAATAAAGAGGATGCTTTATATGAATATCAACAATGTATTGAAAAACTTCATCATATTTATGATAAATATGAATCTCATGAAAAATTTATTAAATCAAGGCATCTTCATATTAGACATTATATCGAAGAAGCATCAATGCAAAATCTTCCATTGGAAGAATGTTTAATTAATCATTTAGGAAAGGAACAAGGTCATTCTATTTATAAAGAATATGTTAGTTAGGTAAAGGATATTATGGAAAGAACAATAAGAGTAACAGGTAAAGGAAAATTAGCAGTCAAACCAGATTTAATAGAATTAACTTTATCAATAAAAGATATAAAAAAAGAATACGATGAGCTACTAAAAAAATCGTCAAGTGCAACAAATGAGGTAAAAGAATTACTTGAAAAAATTGGTTTTGAAAGAAAAAAATCAAAATAAAAAGTTTTAATATCAATATAGAATATGATAGTTATAGAGATAAAAATGATAAATGGATTGAAGAATTTAAAGGGTATAGCTTTATTCATAAAATGAAAATAGAATTTGAAGCAAATAATAAAATGCTTGGCCGTGTTTTATATACATTATCTAAAAGTACGTCTTATCCATCATTTTCTATATCATATACAGTATCAAATCCAGAAAAATATAAAAATAAACTGTTAGAAAACGCTATTAATAATTCTAAAGAAAAAGCAATTGTTCTAGCAAATGCTTCAGGTGTTAAATTAGGGAAAATTCTATCTATTGATTATTCATGGAGTGAACTTAGAATATCGTCATCACCATTTGAAAACAAGAAATGGTTCTTTGATGAAGATATTGATGAATCTGATTATGTGATGGATGTTGAAATAGACGATATAGATGTTACAGACACAGTAACAGTTATTTGGAATATAGAATAAAGAGGTAATAGACTATGTGGACAATATTTATATTATTTTTTTACATCATCGTTTTGCCATTTAGGGCAATATGGTGTTTATTGCTCTCATTATGTGAAATGTATAAGAAATAGACAAAACACGACTTGAAAAGTAAAATAAATTATGTATAATTCTATTACAGTAGATTGCTATATAAATTCAAATCAATAATTATTTCAATAATTTTTATTGTTGTTAGTATACTCTTTAAAACATATGAAGAATTATTTAAAAATTGTTATTTTATTTTTAATTTCAGTGTTTTTTTATTCAATATTTTTAAAGGAGGTATTTTAATGATGTATGAAAAAGCAAGTGTGGCAGGGGAAAATGGAGTTATATACAAACACTTTAATTGTAAATAGATTTGAATTGAAAAATAGATGATCCCCATTAATGCCGAGGCCTAAAGCCTCTCAACTCCACCAAATATTCAATAAACAACTTTCATAATTTGAAAGTTGTTTTCTTATAAAAAATTAATTTTTGTAATGAAGGCCTTATAATAGCAATTTTAGACTTTATGTGATAAAATTTATTAGTCAATAATAACATATAATACATAAAATTTGAATTTTGTAGATTGTTTATTTTTTAGAAAGGAAATGTTATGTTAACAAATTATTACTGTGAAAATTGTGGAATTAAAACAGAAACTAGTATATGTCCTATATGTGGTAATAGAACTAAGTCATTGTTGAGAATTTATTGGTGTAAAGAATGTAACATTCCAATTATTGATTATGATAATCATAATGTTGATCATCATTTAGAGAGTATTTCAAGTGATATTAGGCCTGTTTTTCCAGAAGAAAGGTTATTATTAGAATTGATACTTGATCAACCTTTTAAATATGTAAATTCATCTTGTTGGAGATTACCTAATGGTATTTATTTTATAGATGGAAAAAAAGTAAAAATTGTAATAAAAAATTTAAAAGATTTAGATGATAAACTTATAAGAAAAAAATACAAAGAATTAAATGAGAAAAATTTAAAAATAAGTAAAGCGCCTTTTGAAAAATATATTCATCGCTTTATTAAAGAAAATAATAATAGATATGAATATTTATCTAATGAGGCAATTGAATATCTTTCATCAAAGGTAACAGAATATGACTTTAATTCTATGTTTGTTTCATTTAGTGGGGGTAAAGATTCCACTGTTACATCAGATTTAGTAATTAGAACATTAGGTACACCAAAAGTTATACATATTTTTGGAGATACAACATTAGAATTTCCAGAAACATATGAGTATATAAAGAGATATAAACAAAATCATCGCTTAACACCGATGATGAATGCTAAAAATAAAGAAAAGAACTTTTATGATTTGTGTGAAACTATAGGACCACCATCTCGTGTTATGAGATGGTGTTGTACTGTTTTTAAAACAGGGGCAATTACTAGAAATATTAATTTTATGTTCAAAAATAAAACCAGAATTTTAGCATTTCATGGTATTCGTAGAGCGGAATCTTTAAGTCGGAGTAAATATGATAGAGAATCAGACAGTCCAAAAATCACAAAGCAAAAAGTTATTTCTCCAATTATTGATTGGTTTGATTGTGATGTATGGTTATACATATTAACGAGGGATATTGATTTTAATGATGCTTATAGATTAGGATTTTCAAGAGTGGGCTGTTGGTGTTGTCCTAACAACAGCTTTTGGTCTGAGTTTTTATCTAAAATACATCATGCTGATGAATTTTATAAGTTTAGAGGTATTTTATTAGATAATGCTATTAAAATAGGTAAACCAGATCCAGAGGAATATGTTGATTCTGGTGCTTGGAAAGCAAAACAAGGCGGAAATGGTATTGATTATGCACACAAACAAGTTGTTTCTTTTAAACCTTGTGCAACAGATGAAAATTCATTTAATTATGAATTGCAAAAACCTATTGATGATAATTTATATGAATTATTTAAACCGTTTGGTGAAATAAATTATGAATTAGGAAATAAACGTTTAAATGAAGTTGTTGTTTTAGATAGAAATAATAATATAATTATTAAGTTACAAGGCAAAAAAGGACAAAATGAATTAAAAATTTCTATTACAAATTTACCAATTGCAAATGCAAAAAATATAAAAGATGCTAAAAGGAAGATTGAATGTCAATTAACAAAATTTCAAATGTGTTTAAATTGTTCAGCATGTATGTCTGTTTGTAGATTTAGTGCTATAAAAATCAAATTAGAAAATGAAAAACTTACATATAGAGTTGATGAAAAAAAATGTGTTCATTGTTATGAATGTATAAATCATTTTACAAGTGGATGCTATCTAAAAAAAGTTTTAGCAACCAAAGATTAAGAATTAATGAGGGGAAGTTTAAATAATGATGACAAAAACAAGATTTAAAGGTCATGAAACCTTTTATTTTAGAGAAGGATGGCTGTCAAAGGTGATTTCAGAAATTGATATGCATCCTGACACTAATATTCTTACAAATATATCAGAAGGAATTGCTAAATTGGGTGTTGGTGCAAATATGGTTAAGTCTATAAAATACTGGGCTACATTGTCTAATATTGTTTGTTATGATAGCAGAGAAAGAAGATATGTTCTTACAAGATTAGGAAATATTATAGCTCATTATGATATTTATCTTGAAGATGCTTTTACTCTATGGCTTATTCATTTAGAAATAACAAATAATTTTGAAAAAGCAACGACATGGTATTTATTTTGGAAGGAATTCAAAGCAGAATTTTTCACGCCCAAAGAAGTTTATTCAATATTAAAGTCATATCTTGAATCGAATGATTATGCTTTTAATGAAAAATCTTTAGAAAATGATATATCAGTTTTATTATTGATGTATTCAAAGGAATATACTGATGAGGATCCAGAAGAAAATGCTATATGTCCTTTAGCACAATTAAAATTAATTAAATCTGAAAATAGTATTTTTAAAAGAAATAGCCCCAATATTAGTGATTTAAATGCTTTAATTATTTTTTATGCTTTACAACAGATTTGTAAAGAAAAAGGAGATGTTGATCATTTATCTATTAATGATGTGGAGGAAAAATTATTTTTAAAAATGAATATCAATCGTATTGTCATTAATGATTATTTAGATGTACTTGCTAGAAAAAACTATATTAGAGTTGATAGAACAGCAGGATTAAATATGCTGTATGTAAATAATATTGATATATTCGATTTACTTGTTGGTTATTATGAAGAAAGGGGGAATATTATTTGATTTTCGAAAAATATTTGAAATTGAATACCAATTTTCAAAATTCAATTAATTTAAATTTAGACTTTGATGATATAATAAAAATTAATAATTATATTCCTACTTCTACAGGTAATCATTTTTTATCTCAATTTTTAGACAATGTTATTGATAAAGATAAAGATAAATCTACAATGATAATTGCTCCGTATGGAAAAGGGAAATCTCATGCATTACTTGTTTTTTTAAACATACTTTATAGAAGAGATTACAGTGAAATTAATAAGTTTATCAAAAAAGTTGAGGAAACAGATAAAGCGTTATATAAGAAAATAAAACAAGTTGAAAATAAAAAATATTTACCTGTTATTATTTCACATACCAGAAGCAATTTGAATCAATCGTTATCAAAAGCATTAGAGAATGCATTAAATGAAAATGGATTAAATGATATAAAATTATCTACAGAATATCTTGATGCTATTGAAAGAATCGAAGATTGGAAAAAAAATTATAGTGGTACATATAATAAATTTCTTGAAGAATTAAAAAATCGAAGAATCGTTTTTGAAGAATTTAAATCAAATTTGATGGACTTTGATGAAAATACTTTGTTGATCTTTGATGATATTCATAAAAAAATCCTTTCAGGAGTTGGATTTGTATCTATTAATTCTTTAGAAGCAATAGATTATTATTCAGAAATAAGAAAAGTAATAATGGATAAGTACAATTATGATGGAATGTATATTGTTTTTGATGAATTTAGTAAATTCCTAGAGTCACGAGATAGTGAACACATTAGTAATGATATGAAGATTATTCAAGATATTGCTGAATTGTGTGAATCATTTGGTGATAATAGTATGTATTTTACAATTGTATTGCACAAACCTATTAATAGTTATAGAAAAATGGATAAAGATGTCAAAAATGCTTTTAAAGGAATTGAAGGAAGAGTTGCGGCATATTATTTTGAATCAACTATAAAAAACTCTTTTGAACTTATTTTTAATGCAGTCAAAAAAACAGATGATTTTAAACAATTAAAAGAGAAAAATAACAGTATTAACAGAAAAATCATTGATGGTATTAGCAATATTCCTGCGTTTAATTCTATATTTGAAGCCAACTACCTATATAATGAGTTTATTGATCATTGTTATCCATTACATCCAATAACATTATATTTACTCATAAGAATAAATGAGAAAGTTGCACAAAATGAAAGAACATTATTTACTTTTTTAATAAAAAAATCTAAATACTCATTTTCTAAAATAATTGAAAATGAATATCCATATTCGTATATACTTCCTTCTGCTATTTATGATTATTTTGAAAAGATATTTTCTTTTGAAGAAGATAATGAGATTATTCATAAATTGTTAATTAGTTCTAAAACAGCTTTGAGTATGACAGATGAGTTAATTGAAAGAGAATTTATTAAAGCTTTAGCACTTATTTTAATGATTAATGAAAAAGATTATTTACCATCAAGCAGATATGTATTACAAAGTTCGTTAATGATAAATGAGCAAAAGTGCTTTGAAATTATTAGACATCTTGAAGAAAAAAATATAGTTATTGAAAGGCCAAATAGAAGAATAGAATTTAAAATAAATATGGATATAGATATACAATCTGAAATAGATAATATTTTTAATACTAAATTTTCTACTTTAGATGTTCCTAAGGAAATGAATGCTATCAGTCAGCACAAATATATCTATCCTAAAATGTATAACATTAATAATTCAATTACTCGTTATTATAAGGTTGATTATATTAATGAAAAAGATTTTTTATCTTTAAAAAATGTTAATTACTGGTTTGAACATGAGATAATAGATGGCTTAATTTTTAATATTATTAGAAGTGAAAAAAACATGAGCGATAGAATCAATGAAAAGGTTATGGAGATAAATAATGATCGACTTATTGTCATTTACCCTGATAAATGTGAAGATTATGAATTAAGAATTAGAAAATTAAAAGCTATTGAATATTATGGTTCTCAACATTTAAATGATTCTGTTTTAACAGAAGAAATTAATCAATTAAAATTGGATACATTAAATGAAATAATACATTTAACAGAGGAAAACTATTCAATTTATAATCGATTTAATACATGTTTTAGTTGTTATAATATGAATGAATTAACAAAAGCTGTCCGCCAAATATCAAAAAATAGAATATTAGGACAAATATTTGATAAAACCTTTGAACTGGCTCCTAAAGTTAATCTTGAAATGTTGAATAGAACAATTGTTAAAGGCACATATAAAAAAGCGAGAGAAAATGTTGTAGAAAAAATACTAACAAATACTATTAATTATGATAAATTAGGTACTTCACCTGAAGATACGATTATTAATTGTACTCTTGTTGAAACAGGGATTTATGATAATAATGTTAATGAGAAAATGACTTTTGTCATAAATGAGATTAATAATTTTTTTAATCAACAAACGGCTTGTTTTAATGAATTGTATAAAACTCTGATGAATCCACCATATGGATTAAGGAAAGGGATTATTCCTATTTATTTAGCACATGTCATTAAGGAATTAAATAGTTCACTTATTATTTATTATAAAAATCAAGAGGTCGATATGTCTGCTGAATTAATTGAAAACATCAACAAAGAACCAAAAAATTATAGATTTGAAACTGATAAGGCTAGTGTAGAAAAAAATAAATATCTTTTAGAATTAGCACAATTATTTGATGTAGATTTTTCTAATAGAAAGAATAAGTATAATGTTCTAACTAAAACTATGCAAATGTGGTATGCAAAATTGCCAAAATTTACAAAACAAATGATAGGAATAGATGATAGATTAACCAATAGACCAATACGTTTATTAAAACGTAGTTTATCTAGCACGGATGTTAATCCTAGTGATTTTATTTTACATAAGTTACTTACTGTATTTAATAATGAAACATATAATATAATCAATGATTTGGAAAAAATAAAAAATGACTTAGAAAATTTCAAATATGATTATGCTTTAACAAATGTAAAAGGAAAGATTAATAATATTTTAGGATTTAATGTAGATACGGATTTAAATTTATCTATTAAAAATTGGTTATTTGAAAATAAAGAAGTTCTTCAAACAAAAATATTAGATGAAGGTACAAAAAAATTTATTGAATTATTTTCTAAAGAAAATAACTATAATGAATATGAATTAATAAATAAAATATCTTTTGATTATATTGGTTTATTTATTGAAGAATGGTCATCGAAAACGATTGATTTATTTTCTCAGCAATTTGAAAAAATATTGGATTATATTAATAAGAATGATGATGAAAATGAAATTACATTAATTATTAATGGAAATGAAATAATTAAATCATTTAATGAAGATATGGGGGATTCATCAGAAATAGTAGAGAATATAATTGAAGAAACTTTTGATGACTATGGTGATTTGTTAACAAATGAACAAAAACTTGCATTATTAGTCAAAATTATGAAAAAATATATATAAGATATGAGGTGAAGTTAATGATTTATTTTGATAATGCTGCAACAACTTACCCAAAACCTGAATGTATGTATGAGGCAATGGATTATGCACAAAGAAATTTAGCTTTTAATGCTGGAAGAGGAAGCTATAAAAAATCTAAAGAAGCACATGATACTATTGAAGAATGTAGACGTTTTTTATGTGAAAAAGCTAATGCTAAATCATTAATTTTCACACCATCGGCTACTCATAGCTTAAATATGGTGACAGCAGGGTTATCTTTCAATAAAGGCGATATAGTTTATTGTTCTCCATATGATCACAATGCAATTGTAAGGACATTATATGAAAATGCAAGGAAATATAATTTTACTATTAAGCAAATACCACTAAATGATGATTTATCAATAGATATTGATTCATTTCAAATTGCATGTATGAAAGATAAGCCAAAAGCTATCTATTGTACACATGTAAGTAACGTTACAGGATATATTCTTCCCATAGATAAAATAGGAGAAATTGCTTCTAAATTTAATTCTTTATTTATTGTTGATGGTGCACAAGCGTTTGGACTTGTTCCTGTGGACTTACAAGACAATAGTATTGATTATTATATTTTTGCGGGACATAAAACATTGTATGGTCCATTTGGCATTGCAGGAATACTTTGTAAAGATGTGAATATTAAATTAGAAGGCAGTTTTTACGGTGGAACTGGATCTGATTCTTTAAACGTGTATATGCCTATAGAAGGAACAATTAAATATGAACCATCTAGCCCTAATATAGTTGCCTGTTATTCTTTACTAGAAAGTTCTAAATATACTTTTGAAAATAGTATATTAAAACATGAAATAGAGTTATATAATTATTTATATAATGAATTGTCAAAAATAGATGATATCATTCTTTATAGAGCTCCTAGTAATAATGCTTATACAGGTATTTTATCAATGAATATTAAAGGATATAAAAGTAATGAAGTAGCAGATATTTTAGAAGATGATTTTGATATAGCTGTAAGAAGTGATTACCATTGTGCACCATTTATTCATAAATATTTAGATAGCATTTCTTATTTAGGAACTGTGAGAATAAGCCTAGGTTTTTTTAATAATGTAGATCAGTGTGATAGATTGATTAGGGCTTTGGAGGAAATTTGTTATGACGTTTAAAAACCTTACAAATATAAAATATGATTACCAAACACTATCAGATGAAGTTGTACATGATTTCTTCATTCCTACTTTAAGTAAGAGTATTAGTTATAAACGTGCAGTAGGCTTTTTTTCTTCAAATGTGCTGTTAGATCTTACAAAAGGCTTATCTTCATTTGCTTTGAATGGTGGGAAAATGCAATTGTTGATTGCACCAACTTTGACGAAAGAAGATTATGATGCCATAAAAAATGGTTATGACAAAAAAGAGTATTTGAATAAGAAGATTGAATCGAACTTTGATGAATTTATTGAGTATGACCAGAAAAAAGATAGGTTTGGATTGCTATCCTTTTTGATAAAAAATAGTATTCTTGATATAAAAATAGTGTTTATTGATAGTGATAATGATAAAGCTATTTTTCATGAAAAATTAGGAATCATGTATGATGAGGATGATAATATGATTGCATTTTCTGGATCTGCAAATGCAACATATCAAGGTTATCATTCAAATTATGAAAATATAGATGTTTATTGCTCTTGGACATCTGAAGAATCAAAACAGAGATGTATTTCTAGAGAAATTAGATTTAATAATTTATGGAGAGGGAGAGAAAAAGGTACTTTTACATTAGAATTTCCAAAAATAATAAAGGAAAAAATTTTGGCGTACACATCAGATAAGGAATCGATTGCAAATATTGATTTAGAGTGGATAAAACAATATAAGCGAAGACAAGTTTTGAATAATGATACAGAACCTAGTTTAGATAATATTATTTTAAGAGATTATCAAAAAAATGCTATTAACGTTTGGAAAGACAATCACTATGTAGGAATTGCTGATGCATGCACAGGTGCAGGTAAAACATTTTTAGGATTAGCTGGTTTAGTAAAATTATTTGAAGAAAAAAAGAGAGTTTTTGCTTGGATTTGTTGTCCTTACACTCATTTAGTAGATCAATGGATGGAAGAAGTAAAATTATTCAATATTAATCCAATTGTCTGTTATGGATCTTTTGACAAGTATAGAGATAAGTTAAAAAGAGCAGTTATGAAATTTTATAATCAAAGAACAAATTTTGTCTGCATTATAATCACTAATGCGAGTTTTAAAACTGATAATATTCAAAAGTTATTTGACAAAAATATAAATCACACGTTGTTAATGGTAGATGAGGCACATAATTTTGGAGCATATCACCTTAGTAATTGTATGAAACCAAATGTACCTTATAGATTAGCTTTATCAGCAACACTTGACCGATACGGCGATCCTAATGGAACCAATAAATTATATAATTACTTTGGCAAAAAGTGTATAGAATACACTTTATCTCAGGCCATTGCAGAGAGAAAATTAACACCATATAAATACTATCCAATTATAGTTTGCTTAACAGATGACGAGTTGGAAAAATATATTTATATTTCAAAAAAAATAGCCAAATTGTATTCGTTCCAAAAAAATGATGATGAACCTTCGGAAGAAATAAAAAGATTATTGATAAAGCGTTCTAGAATTGTTTCAGGTGCAAAAAATAAAGTAGATGCATTAAAAAATGAACTTATAAAATATAAAAATGAAAATAATATATTAGTTTATTGCGGAGCTGTTAAGTATGGTAATTTCGGATATGAACAGTCTATTGAAGAGAAAAAACAAATTGATATTGTTTTAAAAATGATGACAAATGATTTAAAAATCAAGGCATGCAGATTCACGTCTGAAGAAACCTTAGAGGAAAGAAGAAATATTATAAATGCTTTCAAAACCGAGAGAGTACAGTCATTAGTAGCAATAAAATGTTTGGATGAAGGAATGAATGTTCCTGCAATAAAAACTGCATTTATTTTAGCTAGTAGTACAAATCCTAAAGAATATATACAAAGAAGAGGAAGAGTTCTTAGAAAATATCCAGGGAAAGAATATGCTGAAATCTATGATTTTATTACTTTACCGATTTCTATTAAGGCAGCAAGTTCTATAGGATACATAGATTCATACACACAAGGCTTAGTAAAAAGAGAATTACTGAGAATGAAAGATTTTGTGAATCTATCAAGTAATCCTTCTTTTTCAAACAATATAATTAATGAAATAATGGATGCGTTTAATATAGACATAATTCAAGAAGAGGTATCAGTATATGAATGATAATAAAATTAATCAAGAGAAATTAAGAAACATTTTAAATTTTGCTTATGAAGAAACAAAAAATTATAAAACCGTAAATTCAACGGCAGTTCAAAAAATTATAAATAAAATGAAAGAGGAGTTGAAAGAAAGTGAAGATTAATTCAATAAAACTAACTAATTTTAGGCAATATAAAAATGTTGAATTAGAATTTGAATATAATAATGAAAAAAATGTAACTGTCATTATAGGGGATAATGGTTTTGGAAAAACAACATTAGTAGGTTCTTTTTTATGGTGCCTCTATAAAAATAAGTCTTTTTTTAAAGATAAAATACTATTAAATAGAGAAGTTGCTGATTCGATGAGTCTAAATGATGAAAAGCCCGTTAAAGTGGTTTTGGAAATTGAACATGATTCTAAAATATATGTTATTACAACAGAAGAAGATTATAAAAAATCAGATAGTGGAGATGTGATTATTAGTAAAAAGGCCTTTCAAAATATGATTGTAACAGATGAAGATAGAACAATTACTATTTCACAATTTATGTTTGAGACTGAAAGAGATAGAATACTTAAAGAAGAATTATCAACATTTTTATTTTATGATGGAGAAAACAATAAAATTGAAACTTCTACTGGCTCAAAAAAGATGAAAAATGCGGTTTATGGATTTATGGGAATACAAAAAATAATAAATATGAATACACAATTTGATTCCAAAACTTCTGGTACAGTTATTAGAGAACTACAAAATGAATTAAAATCTGATGATGATTTAGAAATGAATGAATTGAAAAATCAATTAGAAGAATATCAATTGGATAGAAATAAGACGTTAAATAATGTGAAAGAAAACGAAGATGAAATTGAAAGAATCACAAAACTCATATCGGAAAAAGAAAAAATTTTAGATGCTAATAAAGATATTGAGCATTACCAAAAAGATAAACGGAAAATTGAGGATAATATACAAGACTATAAAACAAATATTTCTAAAAAATATCAATATGCATTAGATATTACAAATGGACGTACAAATAATATGTTAAGACAATTATTTGCTTATTGTTATAAGTCTAAAAATATTGATAAATTTTTAGAAGAAAGTAGTTTTAACTCGAATAATTCTTTATCTCATATAAGTGAAGAAGTTATTGATCAATTAATTAAACGTGGCTTTTGCTTATGTGGAAGAAAAATTGAGAGTGAATCAGATGTATATAATCATTTGATTGAAGAAAAAAACCACATGGAGCCACACGATTTCGGAAAGTACCTAAAAGATTTTTGTGAGTTTGAAGAAAACTCTTATATGAATGTTAAAAATAGAACTAGTCAATCATGCTTGGAAGCTTATGATGATTTTTTACAAATGGTTGAGAATTATGAGAATTCAAAAGAAAAATTGCAAGAATTAAAAGAAAAAATAGAAGGGCGTCCTGATGTTGGCAATCTTCAAACTCAAATTAATGGTTATAAAGGCCAAATTAACGGCTTAACTAATATGAATAACTATATTATTAATGATCATTTACCTATGATTGATAATAATATTGATAAAGTAAATAAGAAAATAGAAAAATGTACTAAAAATAATGCAGAAAATGCTCTTATTAATAGATGTATAGATTATGCTAAGGCTATCAGCAAACGTACGAACACAAGAATTAACCAAAAAAAATCGGAACTGAAAAATTCACTTTCATCGAATACACAAGAGATATTTAAAAGCATGTATCATGGTGATATTGAACTTATTCTTAATGATGATTTTCAACTAATTACATTACTTAATGGCCAAAATATAGATGATTCAACTGGAATTGGCACAGTAAAAAATTTTGCTTTTGTTACAGCTTTAATGAAAACGTTAAATGAATTAAAAGTTATGGGAGTAGAGGATAGTGATGAATACAAAGAGATTTATCCATTAGTTATAGATGCACCTTTTTCAAACACTGATAGCGAACATATTGCTAATATTTGCAAAGCTTTACCTAAATACTGTAGTCAATTAATTATGGTAGTAATGAAAAAAGATTTTGATAATGCATATGAAGGATTAGCAAATAATATTAATCGAATTTATCAGATAAAAAAACATTCTGATACTTATGATACGATTGAGGAGTTAGATATATGATATTTAGTAGTGATTTAAGATTACATGGAAGACATGCAGAATTAATAAAAAAATATTCTAAGGATAAACAAGCAGACGAACAGTTTAATTTAACTGTCAAAGATAACATAGGTAACACACATAATACATATATTTTTGAAACAATGATACAAGCATACATGGTTTCTGCGCTTATAGGAATAATAAGTGAAACAAAAGTTGAAAATGATACTCAAAGTGAACCTACTGCAAACATTTTTTCGCAAGTATTACTAAAAAATAAATCATCTTTAGAGCGAATTACGCAATTTATGATACTTTCAAAGAATAATAATATTTCAGCTGATTTAAAAATAAGAAATGCTTTTACTCTTAATAAAGACGCTCTACTTGAGAAGGAAGTAACAGCATATTCAAGATATGGAATGGAAATTATTGATAGTTATTTTAACGAATGTATTACTCAAGAAGATATAGTTAACCAATTATATTCTTTTATGAAGGATTATTCTATCGACAAATTTTAACTTATAAAACACTAGTTTCTTTAAAAAAGACAAATTTGTGAAAATTAAAAATAAAAAGATAAATATTTTATTAATATCTGCTGACAAAAGATAAATTAAAAATAATTGTTAGTATAGATGATACCTATTCAAGGTGCAGATAAATGCATCATTGCTCATGATGTTTTAAGTGAAAAAGTAAATGTTAAAGGTGAAAATATTGTCATTATTGGTGGTGGTTTAGTAGGCTTTGAAACAGCTGAATTTTTAGCTAGTCAGGGTAAGAAAATTACAATTCTTGAAATGAAAGAAAAAGCTTTACAAGACCTTGGACCACTTCGTCAAATAACAGCCCAATTTGCGATGAATAAAATGCCTATAACAATTGAAACAAATGCCACTGTTGAAAAGATTGAAGATAATGTTGTTATTGCAAGTGGAAAAGAGTATTTCTATGATGATGTTATTATGGCTGTTGGTTCGAAATCAAATGATACAAGTATCTATGAAAATTTAGATATACCAACTTATGTTATTGGAGATTGTAAAAAAGCAGGTGTAGCATTAGATGCCTTTAAAGATGCTTACTATGCAGTATTAGATATTAATAAAAAATAATAAAGTAAATATTGATGTAAAGGTGCAAGAAAATATTGCACTTTTACTTTATAATAGTAAGAGATATTTGATATTTTTTTATTTTAATAACAAGATAATAGGTGTATGAATAGTGGGGTGAGTTTATGGAAATGTATGAAAATAAAGGTAAATATCTTACTTATTTATTAAGGCATCATCCAGAAGATTGTCATTTAGATATGGATAAAAAAGGCTATGTAGAAGTTAATCAACTTCTTAATAATGTTAATGAATACAGTAAGTATTCATTAACATTAAAAGAGTTAGAATTAATTGTTGAAACAGATAATAAACAAAGATTTAAAGTAATTGAATTAGATGATATAAGAAAAATCAAGTGCAATCAAGGACATTCTATATCATGGGTAGAGCCAGAACTTTTTTACGATGTAGTGGTTCCTAACATTCTTTACCATGGAACAACCAAAGAAGCTTATAAAAAAATCAAAGAAACAGGCTATATAAGCAAAATGAAAAGACATGCGGTACATATGCAAAAAGATATCCAAAAAGCATGGATGTCTGCTAAAAGATGGAAACAACAAGAACCAATTGTTTTAGAAATTGATGCTAAAAAAATGGTAGAAGATGGTTATAAAATAGGTGTCACAGATAATGATGTTTGGTGTGTTAACAACGTACCTGTACAATATATTAAAGTAGTATATAATTTAAATAAGAAATAAAAATAGACGAGGAGAAAATAATATGTATTACGATGAATCATTTGAACCCGAAGAAATTGAAAAACAACATGAAGAATTATTACGTATTTTTTTAGAAGATATTTCACATTTATTTGATAAAACCATTAGAAAACATATTAATAATGTTGCATTTTTTATTAATGATTATTTGATTTATTATAATGGAGCAAACTATGAAGAAGTAAATGAAGAAATTGATGATTTTTTTGGTGATTTCTTTATTAGAAAATGTATGTGGTCTACACCAAATACAACAAAAGAAACAGCTGCGAGCCTTAAAAAATTTTATAAATCAATGATGGATCACGGAAAGTTTGAAAAAGAAGAATACAAACTTTTGTGTACTTTAATCAAAGAAGAAATGAAAACTTGGCAACAACTTTGTGATGATTATAATAATGGATCATACGATTCATTTATGTTTTAAAAAATTGCAAGAATTAAATCTTGCAATTTTCATTTTCTAAACATAATATTTCAAGTTTTTCATCATGCAATAAATAACTCTTTCCATAAACAGTTTCTTGTTGATTGATTATTAAAAGGTAACTATTACTTTTTATTTTAATCTCTTGAAACCCTTGATATATAAGGGTTTTCTTAAGATATAATGTTTTGATTTCTTGTTTTTGGAGTATTTTTAGAGTAAATTTGTTCAAAAACTTTATCTAGAGTATCTTTTTTATCATTTTCTTCTAAATGAGTATAGATATTTAAAGTAGTATTAATAGAACTATGTCTTGCTAATTCTTGAGTGGTTTTAACATCAACATTTTTTGCGTGTAAATTTGTTATAAATGTATGTCTTAACATATGAAAATGAAAATCTTGAATACCTAATTTTTTAGCAATTCTTTTTACATTTTGTTGAACGGTAATGGAATTTAGATATTCTCCTTTGCTATTACAAATAACCTTATCAAACATATTAATATTGAACCATTTTAATAAATCTTCTTTTAATAAATCAATAAGTGGTATTTCTCCGTTACTAGCTTCTGTTTTTGTTTTCTTTATTTCAATATCCTTTTGCTTTTTACCTTTGTAGAATATTTGTTTATTTACAATGATCTTATTGTTTATAAAATCAATATCACTTTTATTTAATGCTAAAATCTCACTAATTCTTAAGCCTGTATAATAACCAATCTTAATAGCAATAGAAATTGCTTGTTGTCTAAATGTACTTTTATCTAATTTAGAAGTAAGCACAATAAAGTCATCATGCTTTAAATATTGGTTTATATCTTTCTTTTCTTTTTCTTTTGTGACTTTAGTATATTGAACAGGATTATTTTCAATATATTCATTTTTAATAGCAAATTTAAATACACAATTTAATGCTCTTTTTATAGCTTTACAAACATCATAACTAACTTCTATATCATTCAAGAAATTTTGAATGTCTTTATAATGTAAATTAATTATTTTCTTTTTACCGATTTCACTACTATAAACATATCTATTGTAATGAATTTTATAATTAGCAATAGTATTAGGGGAATATAACCCACCATCAACCTTTAACCAATCATCAAATACTTTATTTAAGCTATCTTTACATATTTTCTTTAAATATCCATCTTGATTTATTTGTGCTTTAACCATGCTTTCATGTTCTTGTGCTTCTTTCTTTACGATAAAACCACTTTTAGAATATGTTCTAGTTATACCATTTTCTTTATATTTAAATGTTACTTTATATGTGTAACCTTTTTTAGCTTTCTTGCTAGGTACTTTAATAACGCTCATTTTGTGCCCTCCTGTTTGTTTTATTTATCGTGTTATACTAGGAGGGGTGATAATACTATTTTTATTTTTTTATGATTTCTTTATTTTCTAACGCTTTTTCTAAAATAAATTCTAAATAATTAAATAATTCATTTTCAAGTTTAACCAATTCTTCGTTACTTAATGTTTTGTATTCTTTTAATTGATTATTAATAAAAATGTTTAACCCGTTGAAATCATTTAAGTTTACAGGATATTTATTATTTCTTTTAAATAATTCACTTAATAACTCAAATATAAGAGTTATTTTTCTTTTATCCAACTCTTTATAATATTTTTTTTCTTCATCATTTATAAGATCTTCTTTTATTTCTTCAACAGAGAATTTATGCCATTCTCCATCTACAATATCACTTATATAAATATTTAGTGCTTTAGCAATTTTTCTTATAGTTTCAATTCTAGGTGTTTTATAGTTCAATTCATAATGTCTTATTTGTGACTCACTCATTCCACATAAAGCACCTAATTCTTTTTGTGTCAATCCTTTCTCTTTTCTTATTTTTTTTATGTTTTCTCCTATAGTCATTTTTTTATCACCTCAAACAAAGTATAACACACTTTTATTAATTTCAGTTACAAAAAGTACTCTTTTCTCATTGACAGTGCCTTATGTAACTGTTAATATGATTATAGCAGTACTGAACGGTACTGTAAAGAGCCATGAAAGAGAGGTGAACAGAAATGAAAATTGATAGAGTTAAATTCATAACCGAGTTAGCAAAACAAGAATTAACATTAATTGAATTTTCTAAAAAGATTGGTGTTAATAGAGCAACATTAAGCCGTATTAAAAATGGTAAATCATGTAGAGATGATGTGGCTTATAAAATTGCTAATGGTTTAGAAGTATCAATTAAGGACTTAATTAAAGAAAATTAAGGTAAATCGTGAATTTCACGAAAACAAAAGGGAAAGAGGTATATGACATGAAATTATCTACAAAAGGTTTAGTAACATCAATTGTTATATTATGTTTTATTGCTAATTGTTTAGCTATTTTAGTTAGATCAATTTAAAAAGAGGTAATATTTATGGATTTTTTCAAAGATAATTGCTACAAACGAATGGACTTGTATTTTTTAGAAATAGTTAGATATAGAAATGAACACAATGATTTTTGGTGTGGTTATTCATTAGCAATATTTCAAGAAGAAGTAATAAACGCTTCTAATAAAGGGATTATTACATTAAAAGAGAAAGAATTTTTAAATAGATGTGTAAATTATGCCTCAATCAATCTATAGAAAGGAGCTTAAAATGGACAAAGAACAAGAGCTAGTATTAAAAATCATTAATCTAGCAGAAGAAAGAATGAGATTGTTGAACTCCAATAGCAATAACTCTTTAAATTGGGATAAAATCAACAAAAGAATTAAAGATATTCCATTAGAAATTGAAGTATTAAAGAATGAACTATTTTCATTGCATGGTAGTAGTAAAGCCAAAGAAAAAGCGACTTATTTAGATATGCTCAATCAAGAAGAAGTTGCTAAAAAGCTAGGCACTACAAAGCAACATATTTCAGTTTTAAGAGAAATTGGACTTATACAGGCAATTAAGACGGGAAAAGGCTTTATGTTCTCACAAAGAGAAATTGAACGTTTCCAGGAGATATATAGAGGTTGTGATGTATCTAACAAGATGAAAGCATTAGAAAGTTATAAAAAAAGAGGTAGTAACTAATGCAATATCTTGATATAGAACAAAGTGCAAAAGAAATAGCAAAACAAACAGTAAATGAGGTCTTACATAGTGATGATAAAGCTATGGAGCAAAAAGTATTTGAATATACTCAATTATCTATTCAAATTTTATTAAAAGGTTATACAGATAAAATAAATAGATATGAGAAAAGAATAAATTTAGTACATGAAGATATGGAAAGAATTTATGATGATCTAATTAATAATCATGATAAGATAGATGAATTTTTTCTTATTAGACGTGGCCATAGGTTTATTCATGCTTTAAATGTTTGCTATATATTAGAAACTATTTCTTTTGAAGATGTAAGCATAAGAAAAAACACTATAAATAATCTAATTCCTAAAGAATTGCAAAATAGATTATAAGTTGTTTCTTTTGAAACTTCACACAAATAAAAAAAGGAGTTAGAAAAGAATGAATAGAAACCAATTAAAAGAAAAACTAGAAAAAATGGCTTATCTTTATGATGGAAGAAAAGAAAACGAACCGCTACTTACATTATTAGAAAAAGAAAATCAAAAGCATGATCTTTCTATTAGATTATCTGCTAGTGAAATAACCGATGTTCTTTTTAAATTTAGCACTATACCTCTTAAAAACAATGCACATTACCATATTAAAAAGTTAAGTGAAGTAGAAGAAAAACCCATAGAATGGATTATTACTAATTATATTCCTAAAAATGAAATTACTGTTTTATGTGGTGATGGTGGAGTAGGTAAAGGGTTTGTTTCAAGTGCTATTGTTTGTGCTATTTCTAGCGGTGAGCAAGTATTTTTTGAAAGTGAGGAAGAATATCTAAAGCAAAATAGACAACCGCAAAAAGTCTTATTTATATCAAGTGAAGAAGATATAAGCAAAATTGCAAAGAGAAAAATATTATCACAAGGGAAAGCAAATCAAGAAAATATTTATGTTGTAGGTGCGGAAAATGAAGAAATCAAGGATTTAAAGATAACTTCTAAAGCTTTAGAGAATGTTATACATGACATTAAACCTCAATTAGTTATTATAGATCCCTTGCAATCTTTTATGCCCCCTAATACTAATATGAGCGATAAGTCGGCCATGAGGGATATATTAGGAAGCTTAAAAATTTTAGCGGTAAAAGAAGATACAAGCTTTATTATTTTATCTCATACAAACAAAAGAGAAACAAGCGGTCGCTTTAGAGTTGGTGACAGTAGCGAAATTTGGAATGTGCCACGTGTGGTATTTATGCTAGGAGAAGTTGATGAAAACACACGCTACTTATCACAAGAAAAAAACAATTTAGGGAAAAAACAACAAACAACACTATTTGAAGTTTTTGATGGCCAAGTAATTTTTAAAGGTGTTACAAACAAAAGGGATGAAGATTTTTCAAGTGCTAATTTTAGCAAAATCAAAGGAAATCCACGTGAAGAAATTCAAACACTCATTTTACAAGAATTAAAAGAAAATACTAATAACACTATTGAAAACAAAGAACTTAAAGAACTTATTGTAGATAATAGCGGTTATAGTCCCTCAACATTTGAAAGAGCTAAAAAAGAACTTGTAAAAAATGGAAAGATTGAAATTAAGATAACAGGCAAAGGAGAAAACAGAACAAGCACCATATCATTAAAAAAATAGCAATTATTAAATTGTCATATTAAATTATTAAAATGTCAAAATTTAGGTATATGACAATTTAAAAAAAGCTATATATATCAAGGGTTTCGAGCGAAAATAAGCGTTAAATTGTCAAATTCCACACACACGCACCCCTATATCATACCGGTGTGAGTGTAAAAAGTGACAATTTAAACTAAAAAAGAGCGAAAAACACTGATATAATCAACGTTTTTAATAATTATCACACTATCTAAAAAGTGATAATTTAAAAACATACAAGTGACAATTTAAAAAAATGCGCCAACATTAAAAAAAGATACGCCAATATTAAAAATGCTACCAACATTTTATAAAAAACTACCAATATTCTTATATAAAAAAAAGAGATCTCAAGTCACCAAAAAAATAGAAAGGATTTTTAAAATATTAATGAAGAAGAACAGAAAAAAGGACTTATTTAGAAAAGTAAGTGATGAAATAATGAAAAATGATAAGAAGCCTCATTAAGTAAAAAAAACAGGTATAGAGTAAATTCTCTATACCTACCGAATAAATAATGATGGGCACTATTATTCATTCATGAGTGTTATAAAAAGCACTACCAAGTGGATTATAACACTCTCTATAGATAAAAGAAAGAGAGGTTACAAAATGGCAAGATTAAATACAGTTAAAACAATAAATAATGCTAAAGGAAAAATTAATTCGCATTATGATCTAACATATGATGATATAGTGAAGATTGAAAATATTAGTAAAGGAATGTTTGATATTATTTGCAATTGTTTCATATTTGGATATGCTCAAGGGGTAAAAGCACAAAAGAAAGGATGTGCATATAATAAATAAAAGCATAGCAAATTTAAACCACATTGAGCGTTGTTGTAGTATTTGAAAAAGAATACCTGTTTTATAAACAACGCTTAAAACTCAAAAATAAAGCTTTTGGAACAGTTAAGAAAAGTTAAGTTGTTTTTCAGTTATAAAGGGGTACCCAAAAATGTGACACCCTTTTAATTTATGTACTTTCTTATATCTGAATTAAATATAAGATAAAAATTGATAGATCATCATTGAATGATATAATAATTATAAGATTGAGGATGATAAAATGGAAAAAGCACTTCAAAAATGTAAAAACTGTAAGTATAGCGAATTAGCCGACAAATAGTCGGTTTTTTTTTGCGTGTTAATTATTTTACACCCTGTAATAATTAGATATAATTACAACTAATATATGATATAAGCTTTATTAATGTCAAACAAAAAAGTATAATTACTATGTCAATGAATAAGAAGCACTACCCATAGTTTTATGCCTTTTATTCATAAAAAAATAGATGAAAGGTGCGTAGTATATGAACTTATTAAACAATATTGATAATATTTTCAATAAATATGTTAAGGCTTTAAATGAAAAAATAAACAATTCTCATCAATATGAAGAAATCAAAGCATTTGAGGAACAAATTAATGAATATAATCAATTAAAGAATGAGAAAGAAGAACAAATAAATAATGCACAAAAAAGTAATGATTATTTATCTATCGCAAAGCTTTCTAATGAATTAGCAACAATAAAAGAAGCAATTAAACTTGTAGAAAACCAAAAAAAGAAAATAGATTTAAAACAATGTCTAAATGATGAAGAATTAAAAGAAATTGCTAATGGCTTTCTTAATGAAGTCAACACTTGTTATGAAATCGATAGAAAAGAATTTAATGATCATGTTAATAAAATCAATGAATTAAATGAAAGCTTTAAAAAGACAAATAATGTTATCTATGAATTTAGTAATATTTTAAGTGTATATAATTATCAAAACGCATTAAACCATCAGATTAATGCAAAAGATATTAAAATAAATGAAATATAAATCATTAATGGGTGTTTATGGGTACACCCTATTTTTTTATTAAGGTTAAGAAAGGTTAAGAATATTAATGAGGTAGAATAATATGGACTTAGAGCAAAAGAAACATTATTTAGAAGCCTATAAAAGAGCTAGAGAGAAATATGAAACATTAAGAAGTGGTTTAGAAAGTGTTCATAGTGCTAGTTATTTTGAATGTAAGGATAGAAACAACAAACCTAGTAAAACTATTGTAGATAAAATAAATGCGGTAGATAACGCATATTTAAAACAATTAGACGAATTTATGAAGCTTAATGAACTCTTATTAAACGATAATATTCTTTATTGTAAATATGTATGCTTAATGAGTGATGAAGAAATAGCAAATGACAATGATATGTCAACCAAAGAAATAAAAAAGTGGATAGATAGAAGAATACGTAAATTAAATATTGTTTAGGGTTGTATTATTGCACCCTTTTTTTGTTGGTTGCACTCTTAAAATGGTTGCATGAAATATATTTGATTTAAAAGCGTAAAATTGCGCCCTCATAATTGTAATATTATTATTGGACTCCTCAAAATTAAGGAGTCTATATATGCAAATTGTGATATTTATATTATTAGTTGTTGCTTGTAATTAACTACTCTATTCTTAGCACATTCCAAAAACGGGAACGTGGTCTAACAAATTAGACCCCCATAAGTCGCATTTTGCTACCTTAAGGGGTCTCCAAATTAGAGACCCGTTAATATAAGCTATTAGTCAAAAAAGACTAACCTATAACCTCAAGTACCTAGTCGGTATTTGAGGTATAACCAAAATAATAAGATTATTAAAAACTATTGCTCATTTTTGAACTTTAGCTATCATGTAACAGATAATAAAAAGAGCTACTATTCGATTAAGAGTAATAGCTTTATTATCCTAGTATAACACTTTATATTTTTAGAGTAATTTGGAGTACTTTTGGAGTAAAACGTACCACCATTGTATTAAACTGAAACATATATATTTTTTATAAAATGCTTTAAAATCAAGGCTTTTTTATAATTGAAATAAATTGAAAATAACTTTAAATACCTATAAATAGTTACTAAAAGATAACTACCATCTTCTAAAACTAAAAAACAATGATTGATACTATCAGGATAGGTAATCTCTTCAAATAGTTTTTGGCATCTAAATAAAAATCTTTAACCATTTGATAATGGAGTAAGACATTTTGTTTTGTGAAAGCTAGACCGGGAAACTATCTTTTAAAATGAGAATCAATAGATTTTCCAGGTTCTTTAGGTTGGACGTAAACCGTTTTAGCACTATTCATGCTTCCAGCACTAATGCCAATGACAATGCCTTGAAAATATTGATTTTGAGTAAAAATATGAAAGGCAACATTATAACTTAGAAGTTTTTCTTTTAAAAGAGAGTAACGTTCATCATAAAGATCTAATGTTTCTAGAGATAGGTTTTCTTTAAGTAAAGCATTCTTAAAGAAATGACACACTTCATCATTTCTTTGATAAGCTATCGAATCAGTAACAATCAAGTAACACCGGCTTTATTTTTTTCAACAAAAATGATTTCTATGATCTAGACCTTCTACATGATAAAAATGCTCCTAAGGGCCAATAGAACTGCTTGTAAGAACAATCATATTTACACTATCTTTTTATTATTGTCTAAAAAATAAAGTAATAATAAAAAAGTACATTAAACACCGTATAAGCGGATTTAATAGATGATAATAGAACACTTTCTTTATTCTTTTCGTGTATATTATAAATAAAGAAAGCGAAGGCGATATATATGAATTGGAAAAATTTATTTTATGAAAATATTTTATTAAGAGGAAAAGATTATTATATAAATCAACATGTAAAAAAGATATCTGTAAATAATCATCTAATTGAAGCAACTGTTGAGGGTGAAGAGAGTTATCATGTTATTATAAAAAAGGAAGATCATCAAATTAAGTCAATGTCTTGTACATGTCCTTTTGCAAGTGAAGGGCATAATTGTAAACATATGGCCGCTGTTTTATTTAGTTTAGATAATCGTATTGAAAGTGATACTGCAGTATCTCTATATACAATTCCTACATATAATGATGAATATGCTTATAAACTAGATCAAGTTAAAAACCTTGTAGAACAAGCAGATAAAAGTTTAATTAAAGAATATTTGGTTTCATTTTTGATGGATGATCAAAATAGACTTTTGCGTTTTCATAGTGCAGTTAATCATCATACTTCTAAAGAAGATTTAAAGTCTTACTTTCAACAAGTTGATCAGGTGACTAATGAAGCAACACGCTATGGTTATATTGAATATAACGAGGTATATTCTTTTATTAATAAAATGGAAACTTTTATTGATGAAGATGTTCAAGATATGATACAAAGACAAGAATACACATGTGCATTTGAATTGTTAAACCATATTTTTATGATACTTGGTAACACAGAAATGGATTCTCAAGGAGAAGACAATGAACTTGCAAAAAAAATATATCAATTATGGATAGAAATAATACATAAAGCAAGCAAAGATGAACAAAATGAAATGTTTATGTGGTTTGTAGAAAATTTGGATGGAAGTGTTATTGATTATTTACAAGAATATATTGAAAAAATTGTTATTAATGAATTTAACGAAGAAGAATATCAAGATACTAAATTATATGCCATTTATAAAATAATTCATAAAATTGAAAAAGAAGAGGCATGTGATTGGTACAAAAAGAGTTATATGAATCATTGGATTCTAGAATACCTAAAGCTTTTGTTCAAGTATCAATGTTCGAAAAAAAAGATTGATCAGTTTGTTCGAAAATATTGGAAGTATTCAGCTATTAGAAAATATTTTATTCATTTGTATATGAATGAAGCCAAATATGATTTAGTTTTAAAAATATTGGATGAAAGTATTCGCTTAGATAAAGAAGAAACATCATTGGTTAAAGAATATCAACATCAAAAGAAAGAAATTTATTTATTACAAGGAAATCATGATAGTTATATTAAACAACTTTATAATATTGTTTGCTTTTATGATGTTGGCAATTTTGATGCTTATTTAGAATTAAAGAAACAATATTCAAAAAAACAATGGTGTCAAAAAAGAGAAGAGATTTTTGATAAAATAAAAAGACATGTTGATATGAAAAAGTTTTATGAAGAAGAAAAATTAGATGATCGTTTATTTAAGTGTATTATGAAAGAACCTGGGTTATCCTCAATTAGAAGTTATAAAACAATTTTAAAAGATCATTATTCTAAAGAAATACTAGAAAAGTACAAAAAAGAAGTTGATCATTTAGCTTTGCATACGACAGGTAGAAAAACATATCATTATTTGGTTTGTTTACTTCGTGAAATGAAAGAAATTAAAGGTGGAAACAAAATGGTTGAAGAGATTTCTCATCAATGGCAAATAAAATATAATAATCGTCCAGCAATGATGGATGAACTACAACATCTTTAATTTATCCCTAAAATTTGATAGAATTGAGATAATCATAAATCGAAAGGAATATTAGAATGATTATTTTATTATTTGGTATATCAAACGTAGGAAAAACAACAGTAGGGAAGTTGCTTGCAGAAAGACTTAACTATCAATTTTATGATATGGATGAGGAAATCAGAAAATATTATCATACAACAAATATTGGTTTTATTAATCGTTATAAAGATTTAGAAAATAGAGATCAAAGACGTGCAAAATTACTAAAAAAATTATTAAAGAATAAAGATTATGTAGTTGTTGCTGTTACACCAATTTCATTCTTCAATCATTTTTATGATATTATTTTTGAAGACAATGTATTGTCTATTGAATTATCGGATACTGTAGAAAATATTTTTGACAGATTGGTTTTTACGGATGATGATGACAATATTATGAATGACTCCAAAGAATATGCTTTAGCTCATAAAAATTATTATATGAATGATATTTTTAAGGATCATATTTATTATCATCATATTTATAATGTCTTAGAAAATGAATTTAAGATGGAAGGAAAATCTCCTGAGGAAACAGTAGATGCATTGTTTGAAAAATATAAACTAGATGAAAATATAAAGGAAAAATAGTGATGAAAGTATATGATAAATTAATAAAACCAATTAAAGAGGTCAATTATTTAAGGGCAGAGAATGTTGATCGTTATCGTTTGATTATGCGGTATTTCTTTTTGGAGTATGAAAAGATACATTATTGGTTACACAAAGAAGATGTATACAATGAAATACACCAATTAGAAGGTTATGAAGATTATACGTTAGATTTATGTCAACAAGATTTAAAAATGTTAACTGAATGGGGTAATCTAACAGCTAATCAAGATAGTAATAAAGTAAAAACAATAGAAGATTTTAAAAATAAACAATATCGTTATCAGTTAAGTGAATATTCTGTAGAAATTGAAAGATTGACATTAAAATTAGAAAATCTTGAAATAGAAGGTGCTTCTTTAGAGCCTACATTATTAGAAAGAATTTATCAACAATTATTACAAACATCGCAAATGAAATATAAAGAAAATCAAGAGATACATGGATGGTTAAATTTATTGATGAATGACTTTATTCGATTGAATCAAAATTATCAGGATTATATTAAAACTCTTAATTCTGCTAAAGCAGAGGAATTAATGAAAACAACAGAATTTTTACTTTATAAAGATAAGATTGTGATGTATTTAAGAACTTTTGTGATTGTGATGCAAGAAAAGGGTACTTTGATTGCAGAAATATTAATGAGTATTGAGCAAAATGAATTGAATGAACTTTTAAAAAAAGCAGCACATTATGAATTATCTATTCCTCGATTAGGATTTGATTTATCTTATGAAACAGTGTATCAAAATTTTCGAGAAAAATGGTTTAATTTATATCAATGGTTTGTAGGGCATGATGGTATTAATGAAGTTGAACACTTATATGATCTTTCCAATGAAATTATTCGAAAAATGACAAGATATGCACAACAAATTGCTGAGATGTTAAATCGTGGTTCCAATCGAAAAGAGCAATATATGCATATCGCCAAACTATTTGGACTATGTCAAGATATTTATGAATCACATAACATGGCATCTTATGTTTTTGGGGTTGAAAGTATTTTTCATTTGAAAGGAATTGAACATAGAACGAGTGAAGATATTGATATGGGTGTTTATCAAGAAAAGCCTAAACATATTTTATTTGATGCTCATTCTAAAATTGTGAGAAAGAAAACAATTAGACAACCTGCAAAAGATTATTCCAAAGAAAAAGAACAAGAACGATTAAAACTGGAAAAGAAATTAGCTATGCAAATGGATAAAGTTAATTCTTTAATAGAAAATCATCAAATTGATTTCAAAGAATTACCAAAAGTAGATTCATTTACTAGAAAAACATTATTAAGCTGGCTTTCAAAAGCTTTATCTCAAGAAGATAAAACATTCAAAACGGATGATGGAAGAATATATTCAATTGATATATCATTGAAAGATGAATTATGTACATTACATAGTGATGATGGTGATTTTATCATGCCTCATTTCATTATTAAATTTAAGGAGAATAAGCATGGATGATGTTAAAGTTCTTTTAGAAAATAGGTGGATCTTAAAAGATCAAAACCGTGAACAGTATTATAAAATCAAAGATCATGTTAAAGAATTACGTAACTTTTTTCAGGATAAACTAGGTTATAATTTAATCGTACATCAACAATTTATACGTTTAGATAAAATTCCAGGTAAACCTGAACCTTGGATGGGAATTCAAAATTTCTCAACAAAACAAGAATATCAAATGTTTTGTTATATATTAGTATTTTTAGAAGATAAAGAAATTGAAGAACAATTTATTCTGTCACATCTTACGGAATTTATTCAACTGCAATTAGGAGCCAATGAAGATTTTTGGCTTAAATTTGCACATCGTAAAATGTTTGTAAATGTTTTAAAATATTGTTTGCAAGAGAATTTAATTATTCAAGATGATGGAAATAGTGATCATTTTATTCAAAATCAAAATGTAGAAGCTTTATTTGAAAATACAGGATTATCACGTTATTTTATGCGTACTTTTACAACGGATGTGTTTGATTTTCAAACACCTATGGATGTCATGTTAACAAACTTATTTGATAATCAACAAGATCGTGGAATTATGAGAAGACAACGTATTTATAGAAGACTTTTGTTATCGTGCGGAATTTATTTAGAAGATGAAATGAATGATGATTTTTCTTATATTAGACATTATCGTAGAAGAATTGAAAGTGATTTTCAACAGTTATTTCCGTGTGAATTACAAGTATATCATTCAAGTGCCTTTTTGATTTTGGATGAGGATATTAAAGTAGGTGACTTTTTTCCAAAAGGGAATGCTTTAGATGAACTTGTTGTTATTTGTTGTAGTCAGATTCGAAAAGGAATTAAAAATAGAGATTATAAAGTTAATCAATATGAAATATATCAAGAATCTATGGAAACAATTAAAAAGAGATTAAATATTGTTATTTCAAAACAAATAGACTATCTACCATCTACATATAGACAAAAGAAAAAGGAACAATTGGTTGAGCTTGTTTATCAAAGATTATTAGAAATTGGATTTATGGAAGAATTTGAAAATAATGTTTTATTCTATCCTGTTGTAGCAAAAATGACAGGTGAATTTGAAGGAGAAAAAGAATGAGTGAAAAAAGATTACATATGAATCGCATGGGGCTGGTTGATTTTTGGTGTTATCATGATGAAGAGTTTCATTTTGAAAATGGCCATATGCTTTTAAGAGGAAGCAATGGTTCTGGTAAATCAGTAACAATGCAAAGTTTTATTCCACTTTTATTAGATGGAAATAAAAGCAGCGAAAGACTTGATCCTTTTGGTACAAGGTCAAGAAGAATGGAAACGTATTTGATTGATGAAAATAGTGATCGTCAAGAAAGAATAGGCTATCTTTATTTAGAATTCAAAAAAGAAGATGAAGAACTTTATAAAACAATTGGGATGGGTCTCTATGCTAGAAAAAATAAACCTCTCAAAACATGGTATTTTGTCATTGACGATAATCGTCGTGTCAATATAGATTTTCGTTTAATGGAAGGAAATTTATCATTAACCGAAAAACAATTAAGAAATATTTTAGGTGATCAAGTTATTTCTTCACAAGGAGAATATATGCAACGTGTCAATCAGATACTGTTTGGATTTGAAAGTTTGGATGATTACAAAGATGCAATTAGTTTATTATTACAGTTACGTTCTCCTAAATTAAGCAATTCTCTTTCACCAGCAAAACTTAATGAAATACTTAGTAGATCATTACAACCTCTTAGTGATGAAGATTTAAGACCGATGACCGAAGCAATGACAAGTATGGATGATTTACAAGATCAATTAGATGATTTAAAACAATCATTATCTGCATCACAAACTTTAGAAAATGCCTATGATCTTTACAATAAAGCTCAATTATTTGATAAATGGAAAAAATATAATTTACACAGACAAGAATATCAAGAAATTCAAAAAGAAATATTTGAGATCAATAAAAGTAAAAATTTAACAACTCAAAGCATTCAAGAACAAAAAAATACTTTAACTGAAAAACAGGTGACTTATGAAATCAAAAAGAATGAATATCAATCTTTAAAAAATAGTGATGTTGAAAAATGGGTAGAAACAATTCAAGAATTACAAAAAGCAATTGAAGTAGATTCAAAATCATTAAATAAAAAACAAATGAATTATGATCAAAAAGATAATACCTATCAAGAAAGCAAAAAGCAGTTAGATCAATATAAAGATCTTAGTTATGTAAATTACAAAAAAGCACAAGAATCAATTCAAGAACTGGATGATATAAATGTGCCGATGAATTTGAGTGAACATATTGCTTTAAAACATTGTTTTGAAAATCATGAAAAAAATTATAATTTCAATTATACGCGAGATGTACTTAATCAAGAAATGGATCAAGTTACAAAAGGATTGCATGATTGGAATAAATATCATGAAATCTCTAAAAGAAAAGATTTTTATGAAAACAAAAAAATTGAACTGCTAGATCAAGTTAATTACTTACAAACACAAATTGAAAAGGCTGAAGAAATTTATAAACAAACAATAGAAGAATATCAAGATTATTTTCATCATTATCATCAACAAAATCAATATATTCATTTTTCTAATGAGGAATTTGAACAGGTAAGAGAATGTTTAATTGATTATGAAAATACAAAACACTATTATCCAATCCATCAAATTGTTACAAGTATTTATCAAGAAGAAAAAAACAAGCTTTATCATAAAGAATTTGATTTAAAAAATGAATTGTCAAAATTGAATCAACAATTTTTAGAAATCAAAGATGAATATGAACAATGGCTTAATAAAGAAGATATTGAACCTGAAATTTCTAAAGGTAGTATTAATAATAGAAAATATTTAAATGAACAAAATATTCCATTTGTACCATTTTATAAATTATTAGAATTTTCAAATGTTTTAACAAATCAACAAAAGAATAAAATTGAGGAATTATTTATTCAAATGAATTTATTAGATGCACTTGTTATTGAAAAAAAATATAAGGCTCTTGTTGAACAAATTCCTGACGGATGTAATGATTATTATTTATGGACGAGTATTGATTGTCAACAATTAGAATGTTTTGAAATCAATCAATTAGATAATGAAAGTGACATGATAGAATTGTTTGAAGCATTACATATTGAGTATGATGAAAATTTTTTAATTAAAAATCGTTATTTCAAATCAGGAATCATTGAAGGAAATATATCATGTCTTGAAAATGCACAATATATTGGTTATCAACAACGTTTAAAAACAAAAGAAGCAATGATTGAACAACTCTCTATACAGATGGATACATATCAAAAACAAATAGAAAAGCGCAATCAACAACTCTTGTTTAATTTGAGTCAAAAAGAAATATTAGAAAATGAATTTAATAATTTTAAAAATGAAAATGAATTAAAAGAAAGTTTAGAAAATATTTTAAACCTTAATCAACAAACTCAATTTTATCAAAAACAAATAGAAGAAGTTGATCAACAAATCAAACAAGTTCAAAATCAATTAGATACGTTATATTTGAGTTTACAAAAAATAGCAGATGTTCTTTCTTTAAGAGTTATTTATAATGATTTTGTTGATTATAGAGAACATATACAAGATTATCAAAATGTTTTTTTTGAATTTAAAAGTGAGTATGAAAGCTATATTCATTATTTAGAATTAAAGTCTTTAGAAGAAGAAAAAATAAATGATTATGAACATGATTTAGATAGTATAAAATTAGAATTAAATGATCTAAATCAAAGAATAGAAATTAATCAAGGGAAAAAAGATAGTCTACAAAATCAATTAGACCAAGCGGGCTATCATGATCTTTCAGCTCATATTGAAACATTGCAAAAAGATATTTCAAGTTTAGAAGATGAATGCAAACAAATTGAAAAGGAAATCATTGTTTTAGAAAATGAAATTAAACATTATGATCAATCATTAAGTGGTTTACAAAATACTTTTGAAGAAAAAGAAAAAATTGTTAAAATTTACAAAGAAATCTTTGAAGAAGAACTTCATTTAAAATTAGTAACTCATGAAGTTATTGATAATGAAAATGTTTTTATTAAAAAAATTATGCAAGATTTATCTCAAAAGAAATCGTTATCTGATTATCAAAACCAATTACAACGTGTTTATTTTGAACAAATGACATATCTTACACAATATAATGTTTTACAAGAAAATGTTCAACCAATACATATTGTAGAAGATATTTCTTCTAGGATTATTTTAAAAGCAAAATATTTAGGTAAAAATATGTCTTTTTTACAACTTATTGAACAATTAAAAAATAATATAGAAACTCAAGAACTTTTAATTGTTGAAGAAGATAAACATATTTTTGAGGATATTTTAGTAAATAATATTAGTAAAAAAATAAGAGATTCTATTCAAAATAGTAAACGCTGGGTAGAAATGATTCAAGCTTATATTCATGATATGAATACAAGTAGTGGTTTACAACTTCAATTAAAATGGAAAAGTAAAAAAGCAATTAATGAAGATGAGCTTGATAGCCAAGAACTTGTTGAATTGTTAGAAAAAGATTACTATGTTTTAAAAGAAACAGATCGTCAAAAAATTTCAAATCATTTTAGAAAGAAAATCGAAACGGCGAGACAAATGAGTAGGGAAGATAATGTAACGGTCTCATTCCACCAATTAATGAAAGATGTTTTGGACTACAGACAATGGTTTGATTTTACAATTTACGCTAAAAAGCCAAATGAAAATAGAAAAGAATTAACTGCACATGTATTTTTCTCTTATAGTGGTGGAGAAAAAGCAATTTCTATGTATATTCCATTATTTTCAGCAGTTGCCGCAAAATTTGCGTCAGCAAGAAAAGATGCTCCGTTGATTATTGCTTTAGATGAAGCATTTGCTGGAGTGGATGAAAAGAATATTGATAATATGTTTAAGTTGATTACTAAATTTAAATTTGATTATATTATGAATTCACAGGTTTTATGGGGTGATTATCCTTCATGCCCTTCCCTTGCTATTTATGAATTATTTAGACCTAATAATGCACCTTATGTAACAGTTGTATCTTATATTTGGAATGGATTTCAAAAGAGGTTAGTTGTTTAATGGATAAAGAACATGAATTTGCTCAATATTTAAATAGAGAAGGATTTCATCGTTTTAATCAAGCTTGGATTGAAAAATATCAAAAACTTGGTTATTTAGGAGGTTCTATTCGATTAAATAATCTTACAAATATAGAAAAAGAATGTTTAAGAGGTTTGTTAGGATTGGATTTATCTAATGGATATCTTAATCTTACTTATACGCGTTTGAAAAAAGCGATAGATCAAACTTATTTTGAATATGTTGATTTTTTAAAAACTCTAGAATATCTTAACGGACATAAAATAATGACAAATAAGGAAATAAAGGTATGTTATGAAAATAAATTTCAATTATTTAAAGAAAGTTTATTGAATCAATATAAAAATAGTCCAGCTTTTAAATGGCTTGATCACTATTTTCAAACAGATAAAATGATTAAAAAGTATTATAATGATGATTTAAAATATTATAGAGATACATTAAATAATATATGTCATGCTTTAAATCAACTACCTATTTATCATAATGAATATCAATTACTAGCAATCTTTGCACAAAATATAACAAAAGACCCACACTATTTTGATGAAGATTTTATTAGAGAATTATTAGTTAAAGGAATTGTAGAAGTATTAGAAATTTCTAATACTTCGTACAATGAAATATTATATGAAGCAGGAATATTAAAAGATGATTTATCTAATTATTGTCAAGTTTGCCATATAAAACCACTAAAAAGCTCATCCTATGATTATTTCTACAATCAATATGAACCTTTAAATCTTAACCTCTATAATTTACATTCGATTACTGAATTATTTTTATCATCACAAATTTTAGTTATTGAAAATCCTTCGATTTTTAGAGAATTGATGTCGTTTATTAAAGAACAACACTTAAATATAGGAATTGTTTGTAGTAATGGACAAATTAATTTATGTACGTATCAATTGTTGGATAGATTGGTAGAAAGTGGATGTATGTTATATTATTGTGGTGATTTTGATCCCGAGGGATTATTAATTGCTGATAAATTAAAATCTAGATATAAAAGTCATCTAGAGCTTTGGCAATATACTAAATATAATTTTGATAAAGCTAAAACATCGCATGTAAATATTTCTCAAAGGAGATTGACTCTTCTTCAAAATATTCAAAATCCGATTTTAAAAGAGATTGCTTTAATTGTTGAAAAGGAATCTTCGTTTGCATACCAAGAAGGTCTTGTTCAAGTATACAAATTTGAAATAAAAAAATTATTGAAAAAGAGTGGTAAGCAAAATGAATAATTA
>CAVESC010000006.1:0-47080 GCA_963618275.1 Bacteroidaceae bacterium | reverse complement strand
TTCCATAGTTTCTCCCTTCATTATTTATATAGACAACAAAAATCATTTTTTCTTTTAAAAAATAAAAAAACGAAATAAATTTTCTTATTTCGTTAAATGATATAAATAGCAAGAGCAATTAAAATACTTGCAAGAATATCTGTTAAATAATGTACGCCTGTAAGCAGTCTTGTGCAAGTAATTGTAACAGCAAGTGCTGATAATAATAATCCCATATTTGGACCTCTAGCGATAACTGTTAAAGCAATAGAAATTGCTAAACTTGTGTGAATACTTGGAAAAGAATGACCGATTCTTTCTTTGTCATCAATTGGTTGAATATTATATTTTTGAACAGGACGAGGTCTATCAACTAATATTCTAAGTAGAACTGTAATTAATAATACTGTAAATGGTTTAATAAACAAGAGATAAAAGCCTGTTTGTGACTCTAAAACAATTTTTAATAAGAAAAGAGAATAAAATATAGCAACCATCCAAGGACAAAATTTTGATGCAAAATACACACAAGATTTTATAAAAGAATGTTTATACATAAATTTATTGATACCTTCATAAAAAAACTTCATAATGACCCTCCAAAGTTTTGATATATCTATTATACTATAAAAGATAAAAGATAGCATTAATAATTGAATTACGTTATAATGGAACATAATAAGAGGTGTGAAAGATGAATAGAAAATTAATGCCCTTTATGTTACTTCTTATCGAAGTTGTCATGTATTACTTTATATGTTTATATTTCCATATGGATATAGATTTAATAATAGGTTCAGGAATCCTTTATTTTTTATTCTTATTTATCTATGGACATTATTCATTAAGTACATGTTTAATATGGGATGAAATCAAAGCGTTAGTCAAATCAAGTTTTTGTTTTTATATAGCTTTACTTGTTTTAGTACCAAAATCAACAGGTTATGAAAGAAGAATGCATTTAACAATTATGGTAGCATCAATGTTTATCATTTGTTTACTTGCAGATCGTTATATTAGAATTGCTTTTAGAGAACAATTTGCTAGAAAAACATTAGTTATTGGAACAGGTTATGAAGCAGCAAGACTTGGTAAAATATCAAATAATAACCGCTTTGCCTTAACTAAAGTAGAAGGTTATGTGGATGCTAATTGGACAAATAAATTATTTGATTTTAAACAGGAAAATGTCATTAAAAATAGTTTTATTTATAGTTATGAGGAATTAGATGAAGCTATTAAAACATTAAAAATTGAACAAATTATTGTGGCTTTACCAGAGGCAAGTGAAGAAGTGATTGATAAGGTTATGTCAGATATATATGGAAAAGTAGAAACAGTTAAGTATTTACCAGATGTTAATGGAACGATGACTTTTTCTTCTGAAGTTCAAGATTTTGATGGACAATTACTAATTGCAACTGCCAATAATGAAATGTCAGCATTTGCTAATACAATGAAAAGATTTATTGATATTTGTGCAGGAATTGTTGGTTGTTTAACACTTATTCCTTTGATTGCTTTTGTAAAATATAAATATGTCAAAAGTGGGGATCATGATAGTATTATTTTTAGTCAAGATAGAATAGGTAAAAATGGGAAATTGATTAAAATTTATAAATTTAGATCAATGGTACCTGATGCAGAAAGAATTTTAGATGAATTGATGGAAAAAGATCCTAAAATCAAAGAAGAATATCTTACAAATAAAAAGCTAGTCAATGACCCAAGAATCACGCCAGTAGGGAAGTTTTTAAGGAAAACTTCTTTAGATGAATGGCCACAATTTATCAATGTTTTATTAGGTGAAATGTCATTGATTGGTCCTAGACCTTATTTACTTCGAGAAAAAGAGGATATGGGACAATATTATCATTCTATTATTAAATGTAAACCTGGTGTTACAGGAATGTGGCAAGCTAATGGTAGAAGTGATGTTGAATTTAATTATCGTTGTAAATTAGATGATTATTATTATCATAATTGGTCTATTTGGTTAGATTTTACGATTATATATAAAACAATTAAAGGTGTTGTTTATGGAAAGGGATCGTTATGATTCCTTTTTCTGTTGTTTAAATAAAAAAGACGAAAATCAAAGAAATATGATGTTTCCACTTGATAATCGTCAGTTCATAACAGAGTATATAAATTAATGAGAATATTATATGCATTATGTCATTTAATATGTTGAATCATTGTAATTTAGAATTTCTTAAACCAAGTATTGATAAAAGAAAAGATAGATTAATTGATTTTACTAAAAAATAATAACATCATCAAAAGAATATCAAAAAATGGAGAAAAAATTAAAGAATAAGCTGAAAAGCATCAAATGTCAATTTTATTGTAGAAGATGCAAATTTAGAATATCCAACCAAATAAGATAGAGTGGGAAAAATTATATTTGAAAAAGAACTAGATTGATATGATAGTTCTTTTTTACTTTAGGTACTTAGACAAATTAAAGTAGCAAATAAGCTGTATCGAAATTAAAAAAAGGAACAAAAAATGTCGAAATAACGGTTTACCGTTGAAAAAAAGAATAGTGATGATATAATCAATATTGAAATAGGAAAATGGTATAGGTGGAGAAAATATGAGTAAATTAGTGGTGAGAATAGAAGAAGCATTAATAGAAAATTTTAAGAATGTGAAAACAGGAACGCTTAATTTTGAAAATAAAAGAAAAAATTACCGTTCAAGTATCGTTGGTTTATATGGTCAAAATGGTTCTGGCAAAACAGCATTGATTGATGCAATTCAATTATTAAAACTATCATTGTCAGGGAAGGTAATTCCTAAAAAGTATGTTGATTATATCAATGTGGATGCAGATGATTCTACACTTTCTTTTCAGTTCAAACTAAACAAAGAAGATATTGAATATCATGTTTGGTATCAATTTTCATTGAAAAAAGTAGAAGATAATCTAGAAACAGAAGAAAATGATTTATCAAGCTCTAAGACAAATTATAAGATTCAAATAGTAGATGAAGTATTAAGCTTTAGTTATAATACAAAAGAAACAAAGTTACGTAAAAGCATACTTATTGATACAAGAACTTCTGAAGTATTTGTACCTAAATCAAAATATAATGAACTCTTAGAAAATAATGAAGAGGATGTAATGGAATTATTTTTAACAAAACGTTTGACACAAGAACAATCACGATCATTTATTTTTTCGAAAGAAATGTTAGAACGTTTTAGAAAAGATTGTAAAAATAATATATATTTAGATATTTTTAATGGATTAACTACTTTTGGTATTAGAGAATTATTTGTTATTAATACACAACACGAAGGGCTTATTAATATGAATGCACTACCTTTAGCTTTTAAGTACAAAGAAAAAAATGCTGAATTATTTGGGAATTTATTATTTCCATTAGAACAGTCAGTACCTATTCCAGAAGAAGCAACAAATGTTATAAAAAAAATTACAGATAATATGAATATTGTTTTACAACAATTAGTCCCAGGCTTAACTGTGGGTGTGGTTGATTTAGGACCAGTTGTTTCTAAAGAAGGAGCAGCAGGAAGACTTATTCAATTAATGTCATTAAAAAATGGAAAAGCTATACCATTTAGATATGAATCTGAAGGAATTAAAAAAATAGTTTCAATTTTACAATTACTAATTGTTGTTTATAACAATTCATCGATAACTGTTGTTATTGATGAATTAGATTCAGGAATTTTTGAGTATTTATTAGGAGAAATTTTAAGAATCATTTCAGAAAAAGGAAAAGGGCAACTAATATTTACATCTCATAATTTAAGACCTCTTGAAACAATAGATAAAGGCTTTATCGCTTTTACAACAACCAATCCTTATAATCGTTATATTAGATTAACAAATGTTAAAGGTAATAATAATTTAAGGGATTTTTATTATCGTGATATTGTTTTAGGAGAGCAAGATGAGCAATTATATAATTCAACAAATAATTTTGAAATAGCATTAGCTTTTAAAGAAGCAGGTGATTCATTTGGCTCATAGAAAAGTAGTTCTTGTTATTGTTGAAGGCCCTTCTGATGATGTTGCATTAGGTGTTATGTTAAATCAAGTTTTTGATAAGGATGCTGTTCATATTCATATTATGCATGGTGATATTACAACAAAAAGAGGTGTGTATCCTAATAATATTCTTGCAAAAATTGGAAATATCATACGTGAATATGCTAAATCACAACATTATAAGTCGAGAGATTTTAAACAAATTATTCATATAACAGATACAGATGGTGCATTTATTCCTGAGGAAAAAATTATAATTGATAGTAGTAATGAAAAAGTTGTATATGAATCTAACGGGATTCATACATTAGATAAACAAGGAATAATTGAACGTAATAAACAAAAGAGTGCAAATTTAATAAGATTAAAAAGTATTGATCAGGTATGGAATATTCCTTATAGAATATACTATATGTCTTGTAATTTGGATCATGTTTTGTATAACAAGCGTAATAGTTCTGATGAGGAAAAAGAAGAAGATGCTTATTCTTTTGCGGGAAAATACAAAAATGATGTAAATGGATTTATTGATTATATGACAAATTCAGATTTCTCTACAGATTGTAATTATGAAGAATCATGGAAGTTTATTGAAGAAGGAATGAATTCATTAGAACGAAATACTAATTTG
The DNA here is from genome assembly GCA_963618275.1 of Bacteroidaceae bacterium. Classification (GTDB taxonomy): domain Bacteria; phylum Bacillota_I; class Bacilli_A; order Erysipelotrichales; family Coprobacillaceae; genus Faecalibacillus. The sequence continues at coordinate 42,446 of CAVESC010000006.1, read as the reverse complement.
AATATTTGTATAAAAGAGGAATTAAAAAATAGAAAAATTGAATAAACTATTAGTTTAGTAAGTTGCTTTTAGTGTTGTTTCTTTATTTAAATTATAAGGAAGTAAAAGTAATGATGAAATAGTCATATTTTCGCCTATAATCAAAATAGCATGAGTAAAATTGCAAGGAGTCTATTTGAGTTTTGATATCTTAATTATTGTTGTAATTAAGTATATCAATATGATGGTTATAGTGGGCTAAATCGCTAGAATGACAACATGGACAGGATAGACATCGTAGTGCCAAAATTTGATGTTTATCCTTTTTTCTTTTTGTGATTTTTTATCTTAAGAAGATGATATATGATTTACAAAAATAACAAGAGGACAGTAAATAAGTACTTTGAAAAATTGATATTAAAAAACATAGACGTATAGTTCATGACTATTGGTTTATTTATAATTTGAGTAAGCTAAGTTTTTTAATTGAACAGCATCATTAGAAAAAATAAAATTGATGTATTTTTAATACAATATAATGTTGTTTGAGAATATATTAGTAAAAGAAATCATCCAAAAATAATGGAGGAAATAAATATGAAACCAGAAAGAATAACAATAAATAATAATAATTATACCCTTACAGATATAATTGGCGAAGGAGGAAATGGAAAAGTATATTCTGCTGTTTCCGAAAAGAATCAAAAAACATACGCAATCAAGGTATTAAAAGAAGAACAAAATAATGACAAAGTCAAAAAAAGAAAAACAACAAAAGAAAGAAGGTATGAAAAAGAAATAAAATTTTGCGAAGAAATTAATCATAAAAATATCATAAAAATCTATAATCATGAGGAAGTTGATGGACAGTTATATTGTGTAATGCCAAAGTATTCTTGTACTTTAAGAAATATAATAAATGAAGAAAACAATCCAATTACTTTACTTGATTATATTGAACAATTATGTGAAGCAATTAAGTATATCCATGATTTGGGGGTAGTACATAGAGATATAAAGCCTGAAAATATTCTAATTGATGATGATAAAAACTTAGTTCTTACTGATTTTGGCATTGCGCATTTTACTAATAATGATTTAACTAAAATTGGAGATTTTCTAGGAAATAAACAATATGCTTCACCTGAACAATTAAAAAGAAAAAATGCTAAGAACATTAGCAATGCAAGTGATATTTTTTCTTTAGGATTAATAATAAATGAATTAATTACAAAAGAAAATCCACAGGGATCTTCTTACATAACAATAAGTGAAGTACAACCATTATTGTTAGAGTTGGATAAATTAGTTCAGCAATGTCTTGCACGAAATCCAAATGAAAGACCTCAAATAGATTACATTGTACTTGAAGTTAAATTAATTAGAGAAAGTATAATAAAAAACTTAAATAATATAGAAAGTAGATGCCTTATTCAAAATAAAGAAGACAATATAGAAGAAAGACAAAAATTGATAAAATGCATGAGAGAAGATATATTAATGGCAAAATATCTTTTTGAAGTGATAGAAGATATAAATTTAGAAAAATATAATTGTAATTATCATATGAATTTGCATTATGGAATAGATGAAACTTTAAAAAAAAGAATATTTCAAAAGAAATTATATACAAAATGTTTGAATAAATTTAATTATGAATCTGCTACATATGCAAAAGGGCATATTTATCAATCATTAGATTTAAATAAGCGAGAAGATATGCAAAAATTTACTCTTTTAAAGAGCTATTTAAATAAATATAGTTATTCAAATAATATTATAGAAGGCAAAATATTGAAACTTTTTTCGTCTTGTTGTGACTATCATTGTGATGAATTACTTACTAGTATAAGACAAATTGAAAAAGAAATTTATGACTTGGAAGATGCGCCAATTATTTATATTATATATCATTTAAAGAACATTTTTGATCAAAATGAATTAACAGAATTAAAGGGGTTAGATTTATCAAAGCATATTATTGCACATTTTGAAAAATCAATATATCTCGAAAATAGTAGTGATAAGTTGTTGTATGATAGAGATTTAAAAGAAATAGAAATTTTAGACAATTTTAAGGAAAAATGGGGTATAAGCTATAATAAAATAAATGATAAATATTGTATTGTTAAATTTAAGGACAGACAAACATATGATAATTTTAAAATAGAAGCATTAAAAATTTCTAAAAATAATTATATTTTTGAAGGAGATGTCTTGGATTTAATTAGGATAAATAGGGAATATGGTGGTGTCATTGAACTTATGCCATTAGACTATTCGTTTTCTATTTCTAATACTTTAGCAAAAATACTAGGCATGAGAAACATAAATGATTAACGTTTTAAAGTATTTTATCAATTAGTAATTAAAAAAATATTTTTTATGTCACATATTTTGTAAAAACTATATGTTTATAGCAATTTACTTCTGTAAATGTTAAAATTTATGGGGAATGGAGGAGTGATATGAAAAAGATATTAACAATACTTATCTCTATGGTAATGTTATTTAATTATTCAAATGTATATGCTATAGATGATGATAAATCAAATGAAATCGTTGGAACTACTGACTTTATTGATGAAAATGGTAATATCAGTAAAGTGGAAGTCTATGATGGGACAACGGGTGAAGAGGATAACCCTTATTTAAGAAGAGTAACTACTGCTAATATGGTAAATTTTAATTGTAGTAAAGCAGGAACAACGACTTCTTATATAGATTGTAAGACTGGACAATCAGGGTATATTTCAAAAGCAAATGGTGCAGATGCAGCATTTTTGGGATATGAAGATGGCAAAGTCAAATTTATGATGTCAGGTGTTACAGGTTTAGTTGATCCTAATTTAGTTGAAGTGGTAAGTCAAGGAACTTATTATGCAAGCAATTATGAAGTTAATCCAAAAGGTTTGCTCTATCATTATGTATCAACAAATGTTAATGCACAAGGCAATAGTAATGGGCAAGCAGCTAATTATAATTATTTAGGTGAAGCACCTTCTTATTTATCCAAAGGGATAGAATATTATAGTTATGATGGACATTATTTTTATACGAACTATGACACAATGATAAGTGACTATAAAGCTAATGTTAGAACGAATTCTGTTAATAGTAATAATCCATATTATTTTTATTATCAGTATTTACCTCTTAGAAGTAAAACAAATTATACAGGGCAAGAATTAAGTACATACTTGAATAAAAAAGCAAATTCAAGTTCATCAAAGTTAAATAATACAGGAGATATTTTTATCAAATACCAAAATCAATTTGGAGTTAATGCGATGTTAACAGCCTGCTTTGCTGCACATGAATCTGGGTGGGGTAAAAGTTCAATAGCGATCAATAAAAATAACTTATTTGGATTAAATGCAACTGATAACAATCCAGGTGGTAATGCAGATACTTTTGACTCAGTAGATGATTGTGTTTATAATTTTACATCAAGTTGGATGTCTAAAAGATATCTCAATGCTACTTATACAAGTAGATTTAGAGGTGGATATTTTGGAGATAAGGCTAGTGGTATATTCGGCCAATATTCATCAGATCCATATGAAGGTGAAAAGTTAGCAGCTATGGCAGCTAATTTAGATGCTGAGATATCAAATAAAGATAAAAATTATTATTCAATTGGAATTAAAGATATTGCTCTAACAACAAATACAAGTGTCAATGTTAGAAAAGAAAGCAATACGAGTTCGACGATTTTATATACAACGTTATCAAATGCAGCTTATGCATTTATAGTTAGAAATAAGACGGAGAATAATGGTTTTTATCAAATTCAAAGTGATTCATCTTTATCAAGTGATAGAAATAGTGTTAGTGGTAATGCTGAATATAATTATGATACAAGTTATGCGTATATTTCTGATAAATATATTACTTTAATAAATAGTGGTAACGATATTTCAAACAGTGATAAAAATACTTCAAATGTAGAGGGACAACCAACTGGTAAGACAGACAGTGAGCCGACACTATATTACCAATCTAATTGTCAAAATATTGGATGGTTAGATCAAGTCAATGAACCAAATACAACTGGAACAACAGGTAGATCTTTAAATTTGTATCAATTGAAGTTTGATTTAAAAAATGCAAATCCAACAGCATATTTATCTGGAAAGATTTATAATTCAAAAGGATGGAAAACATATGATAAAATTAATAGTGATACTATTGTCGGAGAAGAATCTTCACCAATACAAGTTATTAATTTTTCAGCTAATTGTTTAACAGGATATAAGTTACAATATAGAGTTCATAGTGCTGATATAGGTTGGCAATCTTGGGTAGATGAAGGAAATAATGCAGGAGTTAGCGGAAAAAATATCCAAGCAATAGATTTTAAAATTGTTAAAGATAGTTCAGTTACAAGAATACCAGGAATATATTACAGTCAACATTTAAGCAATATTGGATGGACGGATAATTTAGTAAATGGAAATGGCTATGGAAATACATCTGAAAATTTGGAAGCCTTAAAAATAGGAATAGACAACCTAAGCAATTATAATTTAACAATTAAAACATTAGATACACAAAATAAAAATAACACATATACTAATGTTACTAGTTCAAGTGTCATAGGTTCTACAGGACAATCTCTAGGATTAAAGATGATCAATATGTCATTATCTAATAGTAACAATTATGAACTTAAATATAGAGCATATATTGATGGAAATTGGACAAAATGGATATCACAAGGTAATGATTGTGGATCAAAAAATACTGGAACTATAAAAGATATACAAATAAAATTAGAATATGTTTCACATATTTCATCCATCACACTAAATAAAAATACACTTTCGTTAGTAAAAGGAAATACCGAAACATTACAAGCGACAATCAATCCAAGCGATACAACAGACGATAAGACATTAACATGGAAAAGTGAAGATGAAAGTATTGCAAAAGTAGATGGAAATGGAAAAGTAACAGGAGTAGGAACAGGAACTACAAATATTACAGTAACAACAAGCAATGGAAAGAGTGTAACATGTAAGGTAACAGTAGTCAAACAAACACCAAGTGTAAACTACAGTACACATGTTCAAGACATAGGATGGCAAGGCTATGTAAAAGATGGTGCTACAGCAGGAACGACAGGTAAAAGTAAAAGATTAGAAGGAATCAAAATTAAATTATCAAATAACTCATTATATGAAGGTTCTATCCAATATCAAACGCATATTCAAGATATAGGATGGCAAGGATGGAAAACGAATGATGAAATGTCAGGAACAAGTGGACAAAGTAAAAGACTGGAAGCAATAAGAATCAAACTGACAGATGAAATGGCAGAAAACTATGATATCTACTATAGGGTTCATGCACAAGACTTTGGCTGGCTAGGCTGGGCAAAGAATGGAGAGAGTGCAGGGACTGCAGGTTATTCATATCGCTTAGAAGCGATAGAAATCAAACTGGTAGAAAAAAATGGACAAGCACCAGGAAGTACAAGCAGACCTTATGTTCAAAGATATGTAAGCTATCAAACCCATGTTCAAGATATAGGATGGCAAGGAATAAAATATGATGGAGATGTAGCAGGGACAAGCGGACAAAGTAAAAGGCTAGAAGCTATAAATATCAGTTTAAGCAATCCATTGTATAGTGGCTCAATCGAATATCAGACACATGTGCAAGATATAGGCTGGCAAGGGTGGAAAGCCAATGGGCAGATGGCAGGAACAAGTGGGCAAGGTAAGAGGCTGGAAGCAATAAGAATCAAGCTAACAGGAGAGATGGCCAATCAATATGATATCTACTATAGAGTACATTCACAAGACTTTGGCTGGCTAGGCTGGGCAAAGAATGGAGAGAGTGCAGGAACGGAAGGATATTCATATAGACTGGAAGCAATTCAAATCCAATTAGTAAAAAAAGGAAGCAGTGCACCAGGAAGTACAAGCAATTGTTTTTATAAAAAGTAAATGATCAAAAGGTAATTATTAGGAAATAGTACTAAACAACAGTTTTAGATACTGAACGACATAATATTTACCTTTTTTAATAGTTATAAATGTTGTAAACTTTAAGTAGGGAGGTGAGAATGTGAAAAAGACATTAAGCATTATAGTTTCTTTGCTATTGATTTTCAGTACCGTTTTAAATGTAAGGGCTTTCGAAACAAATCAGATAGAAAATACTTCCAATGAAGTAGTAGAAGATAATACAAACGATTCTTCTATAAATGAAGATGATTTACAAGACGCAGATCAAAATGGGGATACTGAAATAGTAGATGATAATGAAAATAGTGAAAACAATAACACTAAAGGGAACGATGAAATAACTAATCAAGTTACAACAAATTTATCAGAGGAAGTAATTACCCCAAAAGTAATGTATAAAACACATGTACAAGATTATGGGTGGAGTAATTATATAAGTGAAGGCGTTACAGGAACTGTTGGTAAATCAAAGAGACTAGAAGCTATTAAAATGAAACTGGATTTAGGAAGTTATGAAGGATCTATTGAATACTCAACTCACATTCAAGATATTGGATGGACTAGTTATGTATCAGATGATCAGTTAAGTGGAACAGAAGGAAAATCTAAAAGATTAGAAGCTATTAAAATTAAGTTAGTAGGAGACATAGCTAATTATTATGATGTGTATTATCGAGTACATATTCAAGATAATGGTTGGCTAGACTGGGCTTGCAACGGCGCAAGCGCTGGTAGTGAAACTTATGGTAAACGATTAGAAGGTATAGAAATCAAATTAATAAAAAAAGGTGATCAAGTACCTGAAAATACTCAAAATCCTTTTATTTATCCAGGACATATTTATTATTCAACACATGTACAAGATTATGGATGGTTATCTAATGTTGGAGATGGTTCAATAAGTGGAACATTAGGTAAATCTAAACGAATAGAAGCTTTAAAAGTTTCATTATGTAATTTACCTTATAGTGGTAATGTGGAATATAGTGCACATGTTCAAAGCATTGGATGGCAATCTTATCGACAAAATGGTTCGATAAGTGGAACATCAGGTCAATCTAAAAGGATAGAAGCGATTAAGATTCGCTTAACAGGAGATATCGCTAATTATTATGATGTGTATTATCGTGTTCATGTGCAAAATTTTGGGTGGTTAGATTGGACAAGTAATGATAGTATAGCAGGAACTACAAATTTATCTTTACGTGTTGAAGCTATTCAAATTCAGTTAGTAGAAAAAGGGCAAAATGCCCCTGGTTCTACAGGTACGCCTTATAAGACAACAGGAAATGTGAGTTATCGTACACATGTACAAGATATTGGATGGCAATCCTATGTTAAAAATGGTAATACTTCAGGTACTACAAATCAATCAAGAAGATTAGAAGCTATTCAAATTCAATTAGATGATAACAATTATAGTGGTGCTATTGAATATAGTGCTCATATTCAAGATATTGGATGGCAATCATGGGTAAGTAATAATAGTTTATCAGGTACTGTAAATCAATCAAAAAGATTAGAAGCGATTAAGATTCGCTTAACAGGAGATATCGCTAATTATTATGATGTTTATTATCGTGTGCATGCTCAAGAATATGGTTGGCTTGGTTGGGCAGCAAATGGTCAATTAGCTGGAACAAGTGGTTTTTCATATCGTTTAGAGGCTATCCAAATTCAATTAGTGCCTAAAGGTGCAAATTCTATTTCAACAAGTAATAATTCTTTCTATGATAGAAGTACTTCAGGAAATTATTATATTATTAAGAATGCAGCTGGTAATATTATAAGTAAGAAATTATTTACTGGATATAATATTCAAGTTGATCGATCAGCACATCGTGTATATGTAAGAAATAATGCAGATAATGTAATTGTTAAAACATTTGCGTGTACAGTAGGTGCAAGTTCTACACCTACTATAACTGGAAATTATGCTATTTATACAAAGCGTCTTTATTTTGATTCTGGTTCTTCTAGATGTTGGTATTTTTCGCCGTTTAAAGGAGGCTATGGTTTCCATTCGGTATTGTATTATCAAAGTGGAAGTCCAGCTGTTATCAAAGATGGACGTTTAGGATTGAATTTATCACATGGTTGTATTCGTTTAAATGTAAATGATGCAAAATGGATCTATGATAATTGTGGCATAAGTACAGCTGTTCATATTTATAATTAGAGAAGGTTAGCTTTTTAGTTAAGCTTCTTTTTTTGTTGATAGAAAATACACAAATTAAGATATTTTTTCTTGAAATTAACTTCTTATTGATATACTCTAGCTTATAGAAATTGATTTGTTTTGAAAGGATTATTATTATGAAACACGCAAAGAAGAACTTTGTATTTGATAACCAAAAAGAAGAAATTTTGGAAGAAGATGATATTCTTCAACAAGATGTTGAAGAAAATACAAATACGGATAAAATTTTTAAAATATTATTTAATATAATAATACTATTTATACTTATATATTTTTTTAAAAGCTGTGTAATAACACATGGGCAATCAGCATCTTCAATACAAAAAATAATTCTTTTCTTTTTTGTGATTATTTCAGTTTGTTTGTTTGTAAGTACGAACTATATATTATCGAAAAAAGATTATAAATTAGAAAAATTGTTTTTAATGATTATGATACCGATAAGTATCGTTTATTCATTAATCATGATTCCTGGAATGGTTCCTGATGAAGCAACACATATGCGACTTACCTATTCACTTGCAAGTCAAATAATGGGTGTTGAAAAAGATAAGATAACATTAAGGGGAGAAGAGAAATATATCTATGAGCATTTACCACAATCTCCAAATCAAGAAAGTTATGATTATAGTTACACACATTTATTTTCAGGTGAAGATAATGGTGAATATGTAACAATAGATGAAGATTCAGCAAATTGGAAGCAAATATTTTGGTATTTTCCGGCAGTTATAGGCACTATTTTTGCAAGAATTATGCATTTTGGAGCTACACCTACTTTATATATTGCAAGATTATTTAATTTAATTTTTTATATATGGCTTACATATTTTTCTATAAAGAAAATTCCTATTGGAAAACAATTATTGTTTATGATATCTATTCTTCCAATGTGTTCTCAACAAATGATGTCTTTATCTTATGACGCAATTTTAAATGCTGCGGCATTCTTTTGTTTGGCATATGGTTTATTCTTTGTTTATCATAGCGAAGATGTACGGTATGATGAATATATAAAATATTTATTTGCGGCAGTTCTATTATTAAGTATTAAAAGTGCTATTTATTCATTTTTGCTTTTAATTCCAATATTGTCTAAATTTGATAATATAAATGATAATATACATTTAGAAAGAAAACATAAAATCATTTTAGTACTGAGTATTTCAATTTTGATATTATTGCTTAATTTTGTTTCATTTGGAAGTACATCATCTAAAGAAGTAGTAGAGTCTACAGCTGTTTCTAAACATATTATTTCATGGAGTGGGACAGAAGGTTATTCAATTGGCTGGCTAATTACGCATCCAATAGAAGGAATAGCACTGTTTATAAATACGATAAATCTTAAACTAGAATGGTATTATTATTCATGTTTAGGGCAAGATTTAAGTTGGTTTACTGTTAAATTGCCGTATGAATTATTTAAATGTTGGGGACTACTATTATTGATTAGTGCATTAAAGAAAGAGGAAAATAAAATAGATGGTAGAATGAGAATATTGTTTATATGTATAAATTCTACAGTTTTCTTTTTAGTACTATTATCAATGTGCATTTATTGGACACCATTAGGATATGATCACATTGAAGGAGTTCAAGGAAGATATTTTATACCAATTATTTATACTATGGTTATAATTATTAATAATAAAAAAATTTGTTTGAAAAAAGATATTTATAAATATATAAACGTTTTTGCGTTTTTTTTAGTAGTATTAACTATTAGTAATTTAATAAATGTTTGTTATTTATAGATATTAAGAATACATAAACAGAAGGAACGAAATTTTACATTTACATTATAATTTGATAATATTAGAGAAGATAAATGCTTATAAATTATGAAAGAAAAAGAGGATATTAGATGGATACTATTGATATATTATTAGCTACATATAATGGTGAAGAGTACTTGAGAGAGCAACTTATTAGTATAGAAAATCAAACATACACTAATTGGCATTTGATTGTACGAGATGATGCTTCTAAAGATAAAACAATAGAAATTTTAGAGGATTTTAAAAAAAGGAATTCTAGTAAAGTTACAATTATTAACGACGGAGTTTCTTCTGGATGCGCAAAAAATAATTTTTTTAGATTAATGAATTTTAGTGAAAATGAGTATATTGCTTGCTGTGATCAGGATGACATATGGCTAGAGAATAAACTTGAAATTATGTATCAAGAAATAAAAAAACTTGAGATGGAAAATTCAAAAGATATTCCACTTTTAGTGCATTGTGATTTATGTGTTGTCGATCAAAACATGAATATTATAGCAGATTCTATGTTCGATTACTCTTTATTTAATAAAAATGCGGATTCAATAAATTATTATTTGCTTGAAAATTATGTAACAGGTTGTGCAATGATGTTTAATAAAAACTTAAAAAGTTATATGCTTAAAAACTATGATTTAGAAAAAATATATATGCATGATTGGTTGGCGGCTTTAATTGCCTATGGCTTAGGTAAAGGAAGGTTTATTAATAAATCTCTAATAAAATATAGACAACATGGAAATAATACATTAGGAGCTAAGCCAGCTAAAAGTATTAGAAATTTTATAAAAGAAGCGCAAAGAGGATTTAAATTTGCACGAAAAGTAGTTATAGGCACATATGTGCAAGCTGGAGAGTTCTATCGAGTAAATAAAGAAGATATCGATAAAATTGGATTGAGCGACATGATTAAGGGATATTCTGAGTTAGAGGATAAAAGAAAAATTACTAGATTATTATTTTATAAAAAAAATAATATCAGAAAGGTTGGATTTGTTAGAAAAGTTTGGCTAATTATTTTTGGTTAGAAATATTTAGTTAAATTTTTTTAAAAAGAAGAGAATACGATGAATAAAGCTATTAAAAATTATTTTTATAATGCAAGTTATCAAATATTATTAGTTGTTCTTCCTATAATAGTAACTCCGTATGTATCAAGAGTTTTAGGAGCAGGAGGAGTTGGAACATATAATTATACTAATTCAATCACACAATTCTTTATGGTTTTTGGGTGTATAGGGTTGAATTTATATGGACAAAGGGAAGTTGCATATTATCAACAAAATATTGATAAAAGGAGTGAAATCTTTTATGAGTTAGTACTACTAAGAGCAATTTCTTTATCAATAAGTTTAATAATATTCTATTTTTGCTTTGTTATGAATTTTAGATATTCAAATATATTTGCTATTCAAATGATAGATATTATTTCATATATATTTGATGTGTCATGGTTTTTTCAAGGTATGGAAGAGTTTAAAAAAATTGTCTTAAGGAACTTTGTTATACGTATTATATGTGTTGCAGCTATATTTATTTTTGTGAAAAAGCCAAGTGATTTGCCAATTTATGTTTTTATATACTCCTTTACTCTTTTGAGTGGTAACTTGTCACTTTGGTTTTATTTACCAAAATATATACATAAAGTGGAATTAAAAAAGATATGTTTAAAAAAACATATTAAACCTACATTGACAATATTTTTACCACAAATCGCATCAACTGTTTATTCTTTATTAGATAAAACAATGATAGAAATGATTACTGAAAGTACAGAGGAAGTTGCTTATTATAGTCAATCACAAATGATTATAAGAACTATTGCAGAAGTTATTAATTCTTTAGGAACAACTCTTATGCCAAGAATTGCCTTTTTATATAAAAACGGAAATAAAGACGAAGTAAATAAATATATGAATGCTTCTATGAGGTTTGTTTTGGCGTTCTCTACAGCATTTGCTTTTGGAATAATGGCTGTCTCTCAAAATTTTGTTCCATGGTTTTTTGGGACTGGTTATGAAAAAGTTGTACCTAATTTAATGCTACTAAGTCCAATATTAATTTTTATGGGAATGACATGCATACTTGGAACACAGTATTTAGTTGCAATCGGTAGACAAAAACAATATGCCATTGCTATTATTTCTGCTGCCATTGTAAACTTTTTATTAAATATTGTATTAATTCATTTTTTTGCTTCTTGTGGTGCTGCACTAGCAAGTATTCTAGCTGAATGTACGTCATGTTTAGTTATGATATTCATTTTGAAAAAAGATTTTAATTTTTTTGAAGTATTTAAAGTATTTTTAAAATACATTGTTTTTGGACTTATAATGATGGGTTTTGTGATGTTTATTGGAAATAAATTGACAGCTTCTATATTAAATACTTTTGTTTTAGTTATAATTGGTGCAGGTATATATATAATTTTATTAATTGTATCAAAGGATTCAATTGTTTCCTTTGTATTAAATGGTATTAAGAATAAAGTAAAATCTTAAATGAGAAGATAGGAGTTAGAAATGGAAAAAGTAATCGTTTTATTAGCAACATATAATGGGGAAAAGTATTTAAGAGATCAATTAGATAGTTTGATAAATCAAACATACAAAAATATTGATGTATATATAAGAGATGACAATTCAACAGATAAGACAATGGATATTATTAATGAGTATTGTGAAAAATCAATCAATGGAATCAATTTTATTAAGGTGGGCTCTTGTGGAAAAAATTTAGGCTATCCAGATTGCTTTTGGGAAATATTAAAAAATGTTCCACGTGCAAAATATTATTGTTTTTGTGATCAAGATGACTATTGGCTACCTGAAAAAATAGAATCATCAGTTAAGTGTCTAGAAAAAGTTGATCCTACTATACCTGCTATTACATATTGTGCATTTGATTATTATAATCAAAATATGGAATATTTAAGAAGCGGTGAAAATATTCTAAACAGTTATTCTTTTGAAAGAGGAATATATTATACATATGCTCCAGGATTTACACAAATGATAAATAGAGCTTTAGTAGATAGTTTAGATTTTGATTTCATAATTGGAAAAAATTTAGCACATGACATATGGTGTCAATGGATAGCAACGTCAGTAGGGAAAATTATTCCTAATAAAGAAGTCCTAGCAAAATTTAGAAGACATGAATCTGCTGTGACGTCAGGAAATAAATCTAAATTAGCATCCGTAAAAAGATGGTGGACTACTGAAATATGTGGTGATGAAATGAAAAAGTGGCATCAAAGTTTATGCTATTTTAAAAAAGCATATATAAATGATTTTAATGATGAAACATCTAGTGTATTAAATTTATTTGCAAATGAAAATAAATCTTTTTCTAATAAAATGAAAAAATTATTTTATCCAAGAAAGTTAAAAATAACATTAGGTGGAGAAATCGCTTTAAGAATTTTATTTCTATTAGGCAAGTGTTAATCTTTGGGAGGTATTGGAAAGATGAATATAGTTTATACAGTTGATAATAAGTTTGTACCCCAATTAGCTACAGGTATATGTTCTATATGTGAAAATAATAAAGATGAGCATATTTGTTTTTATGTTGTGTCTAAAGGAATTACTGATGATAATAAAGACGCATTAACAAGCTATGTGGAAAAATACGGAAAAAAAATATGTATAATAGAATTATCGAATGTAAAAGATTATATAGATTTTGATTTTGACACAAGTAGTTGGAATGATATTGTCTTAGCTAGATTGTTTTTTGATCGTTTGTTGCCTAATGATGTAGATAAGATTATCTATTTAGATGGTGATACAATGGTAAGAGGAAGTTTACATGATTTATGGTCTATAGATCTTAGTAATTATGTAATTGGTGCAGCAGTAGAGCCAACTGCAAATAGTGAAAGAAAAAAAGCGATAAATTTAGAGCTAACAAAGCCGTATTATAATGCGGGGGTTTTGCTAATAAATATGGAAAAATGGAAAGAAATGAATGCAGGTAAGATAGTTTTAAATTTCTATAAGGAACATCAAGGAAGATTATTTGCTAATGATCAATGTGCTATAAATGGCGCTTTAAAAGATTATATATTGCAAATACCAATAAGTTATAATTTCTGCAATAGCTATAGATTTTATAGTTATAAAGCATTGGCTAAGATGATGAAACCAACAAAATTTATTTCTAAAGAGGATTATCAAGTGCAATGTAATAATCCTATTATCATTCATTTTCTTGGTGAAGAAAGACCATGGAGGGTTGGAAATAAGCATACATATACTAATGAATACATGTTTTATTGGAATAAAACGCCTTGGGCTAATACACCATTGGAATTAGGGTGGGAAAACTATTTTAAAGTATTTAATCTATTTAATACAGTTATGAAGCCTTTTCCTATGTTAAGATATAGAATAATGGATACTCTAATTCCAATTATGATTAAACATAGAAAAAAAAGCTAGTAAAGGAGATTGTTATGAATGAGAAAATATTAATCATTATTCCAGCGTATAATGAAGAAAAAAGTATTTTAAGAGTTTATCAGGGAATATTGGATTATAATAGAGATAATAATACAAATTATGATGTTATTGTGATTAATGATGGATCTATAGATAATACAAAACAAATATGTCAAGAAAATAATATACCAGTAATAAATTTAGTACAAAATTTAGGAATTGGCGGCGCAGTACAAACTGGATATAAATATGCATATGAAAATGATTATGATTATGCTATTCAATATGACGGAGATGGCCAACATGAAATTTCATGTGTTAAGGATATTTTGAAACCTCTTCAAAATAATGAGGCTGATTTATGTGTGGGTTCGCGTTTTATAGATAAAAGTTCTAGTGATTTTAAGTCAAGTGCAGCAAGAAGAATGGGAATAAGAATTATTTCCAATTTAATCAAGGTAACAACAGGTAAAAGAATTTATGATGTTACTTCTGGTTTTAGAGCTGCTAATAAAAAAATTATCGATTATTTTGCACATGTGTATCCATTAGAGTATCCAGAACCCGTAACAAATGCAGAATTATTAAAAAAGGGTATTAAAGTTAAAGAAGTTCCTGTTAAAATGCATGAAAGAGAAGCAGGAATGTCATCTATTCATACATGGAAAAATGTTTATTTTATGATTAATATATTCTTTTCAATTTTAGTTATTACTTTAAGGAGGGAAAAATGATGAGCTTAGGAACAGTTTTAACTGTTGTTGCTACAGGGCTGTTACTCCTATTTATAACTTTATATTTATTAAAAAAAGGGAGAATACCTGTAAAATTTTCATTATTATGGATATTTATTTCTATAATATTATTGGTAGTGGGATTGTTTCCAGAAATAATTTCTAGTATAGCAGGAATATTTGGATTTAAAACTATGTCTAATATGTTGATAGGAATTTTAATAGCAATGCTTATGTTTATAACTATTGCTCTTACGATTATAGTTTCTGGTCAAAAATATAGAATTACTTTATTGACACAAGAACTATCGATGCTAAAAGAAAAGGTTAATAAATTAGAAAAAAAGTGATTTCTAGTAATTTTTGTGTTAGCTAAACCAATTAATTAGAAGTGTAATGTTATTTATTTTTAGTGCTTTTTAAAAGGAAAAATTTATGAAAAAATATAATTGTTCTTGTTGTGATTCAATTGGTTATAAAAGACTAAAAGAATACGAAATAAAAATGATTGATGTGATAATGGTACAAAGGATTATGAAAACAAAAATTATAGTTAGAAATGATGATAATATTTATTTAAATATGCATGGAAATAAAGGGTTAAGTAAGGCATATGATATGGCTTAAAGCAAATTGAAAATAAATATCACTTTATATGTTTATTTGATGATGATACAGATATGAATAAAAAGGACTTGATTGTGCTAATACAGTAAAAGTAGATGTTTTCTTATCTGTTGTTAAAATGCAAACAAAAGTGTTATGATTTTATCAAATCAAAAAAAGTAATTGAAGTAAGAAATTTAGTTGATATAGATATGAATTATGTTTCTGCAATTAATAGTAGAATGATTATACGTAAAGATGTTTTCTTCAATTTTAAGTATAATGAAAATAATATAGTTTATATTTCTAATTTTTAAAAACTTGTAGGATCAGAATTAGTAATATTATCTCAAATTAATTATTTCTTTAGAAAAAGGAAGGAGCTGCAGAAGCTTTTACTTTAGAATATGCTCAATCCTTAAAAAATAACAAAATCATGATTATGTTGATTATTTCAACATAATCATGTATTATTACGTAGTTGTTTATAACTGATTAATATTAAATGAGGAGGTTAATTGATGAATAAGGAAAATGCTATAGAAGTTAGATCTATGTATAAAGATTTCAAATTAATATATGATAAGCCTTATACATTAAAAGAAAGATTAGTATTTTGGAATAAAACTAAAGTGGGCGTACATAACGTTTTAAAAAATATTAATTTAGATATAAAAAAAGGTGAAACTGTTGCTTTAATTGGAACAAATGGGAGTGGCAAATCAACACTTTTAAAATTAATGACTAAAATCTTATATCCAAATAAAGGGACTGTTGAAACCAATGGTAAACTCACATCATTGCTTGAATTAGGTGCAGGATTTCATCAAGATTTTACGGGAAGAGAAAATATTTACTTTAATGCTTCGATTTTTGGATTGACTCGTAAAGAAATTGAAAGTAGAGTGGATGAAATTATTGAATTTTCTGAATTGGGAAGTTTTATTGATAATCCAGTAAGAACATATTCATCAGGTATGTATATGCGATTAGCGTTTTCTGTTGCTATTAATGTAGATGCAGATATTTTGCTAATCGATGAAATATTAGCAGTAGGTGATGCACATTTCCAAGAAAAATGTTTTAAGAAACTAGATGAATTAAAAAATAGTGATAAAACAATTGTTATTGTATCTCATAGCTTAGGACCGGTTAGAAAATTATGTGATAGAGGCGTATGGATTTATGAAGGTGAAGTACGCAAAGATGGGCCTATTGATGAAGTAGTTGATGAATATATAAAGGTTTGTGGATAGGAAGTGATCAAGAATGTTTAAAAATTTATATGATTATAGAGAATTATTAAAATCAAATGTAAAAAAAGAAATTAGAGGAAAATATAAAGGTTCAATTTTAGGTGTTCTTTGGTCTTTTATTAATCCTTTATTACAAACTATTGTTTATACTATTGTGTTTTCAATCATTATGAGATCAACAATGGAACATTATCTTATTTATGTTATTACAGGTATTATTCCTTGGACTTTCTTTACAACAGTTATCACTCAAGGAACAAACACAATCTTAATGAATGGTGGAATTATCAAAAAAGTATATTTTCCAAGAGAAATCATGCCAATATCGGTTACTACTAGTGCATTAGTTAACTTCTTTATTTCATGTATTATTATTATTATATTTTGTATTTTTTCTGGAGTAGGACTTAGTTGGTATATTCTATTAGTTCCTGTTATTGCGATTGTACAGTATATATTTACGTTAGGTTGTATATTCATTTTAAGTGCTGTGGATGTTTATATTAGAGATATTGAATATATAGTTAACTTTATTTTAAGTTTAGCTTTTTATGCAACTCCTGTTTTATATGAAACAAGTATGTTTGCTAAATGGGAATGGGTGTTAAATTTAAACCCGTTAACACATTTATTAAATGCTTATAGAGCTATTTTTTATTCAAAAGCAATGCCTGATTTTACAATGGTAGGAATTGTTTTTGCGATTAGTGTTGTTTTATGTTTTGTAGGTTACAAAATATTTAAAAGATTAGAGAGAGGATTCGCTGAAGAATTATAAAAAAAGAAAATAATTATTTTCTTTTTTTATAACAGCAAGTTTATTATGATGAAAAAAACATTAGAAGACAAAAATATATCAAAAATATTCGTTATTTCAGCACTCTTTTTTGGCTTAATCATTATGATGCTTATACCGCCTTTTCAAGTTCCTGATGAAGCACAACATTTCGAAAAAGCCTATGTTATATCTCAGGGAAAACTTAATCCAGAAAATCATGATGGGAAGGTAGGTTTCTATCTTTCAAAAGAAGTAGTGGATACAGTCAATAATTATACAAAAGAAGTTTTTGGTGATAGAGATAAAAAAGTTTCTTATTCTTCTTTGATTTTAGCAGATCGCTTACCAGTGGACTATGGTAATGTAAAATTTGTTAACTTTTCAACAGCAGGTTCTAATATTGCTGTTCATATTGTTCCTGCAATTGGAATTGTTTGTGGAAAAGCAGTTGCTAAGATTACACAGGGTGGTCATGCTTCGGTTGCTTATTTATTATATTTTGCGAGATTTGCGAATTTAATAATGTATGTTATTTTAGTTGGATTAGCGATTAAATTAAGTCCAATTTTAAAAAAGACAATGTTATTGGTTGGAATAATGCCACAAAGTTTATTCATGGCATCATCAGCGTCTTATGATAGTTTAATGATTGCCTTGAGTTTTATTTCTTTAGGAATTATATTCAAATTGATTTTTGACGAAAGTTATTCTTTGAATATAAAGAATATGATCTGCTTAGCAGTATTTGCTACGATTTATTTAGTAAGCAAACCAATTTATTTACCAATATTCTTACTGCTATTCTTTATTCCTAAAAATAAATTTGAAGATACAAAACATTTTATGAAAATGGCAGGAATCTTCTGTTTAATGGTATTAATAGGTTATTTGTTAACGAGAATCCCAGGATTTTTTATAAAAGCGGTTTCAACAGGTTCAGCTGATACAAGCAGTGTATCTTTAACAGGACAACAAATAGCACATTTAAAAGCACATCCTTTTGCTTTCTTTAAAGCAGTTTTCGCCACTTGTTCTAGTAATACAACCTATTATATTTCGACAATGGTTGCGACATTTGGATTAATTGATACATATGTACCACAATTTATTTGTTATTTATATCTATTATTAATTATTATTACTGGAATTGTTGAAATGAGTAAGTGTTCTTATGAAATATCATGGGCCATGAGAATTTCATCAATTCTATGTTATGTTCTTTCTTTTTTAGGTATTTTCTTTGCCATGTATTTAACATGGGCGCCTCAAGAAGTTGGTGTGGGTTCAGATTTAATTACGGGTGTACAAGGAAGATATTTTATACCAGCACTTTTTTTACCAATGATGATTTTTAAAAATAAGGTTTTATGCAAAAATAAATATGTAAATGAAGTGATGGAACAATATGATAGTTATTTTATGGCTGTTGCTTATGCTATTTTAATGGTATGTATAATGTTTATTGTTATAAGATTTTGGATTTAAATTTGCGTTATAATGAAAACACATAATGGAGGTAAATCAATGAAAGTATTAGTTACAGGTGTTAATGGCCAATTAGGCTATGACGTTATGAATGAATTAAATCAAAGAGGACATGAAGCAATTGGAAGTGATATTACTGAAAGTAATGAACATTTTCAAAAATATGTTCAATTAGATATTACAAATAAAGAAGCTGTAGAAACAGAAATTACAAAAATCAATCCTGATGTTGTTATTCATTGTGCAGCATGGACTGCTGTAGATTTAGCAGAGGATGATGATAAGGTAGAAAAAGTAAGAGATGTTAACGCTAAAGGAACAGAAAATATTGCTTTAGTATGTAAAAAACTTGATTGTAAAATGATTTATATTTCTACAGATTATGTATTTGATGGTCAAGGTGAAACACCTTGGGATCCAGATTGTAAAGATTATAAACCATTAAATGTTTATGGACAAACTAAATTAGAAGGTGAACTAGCTGTTTCTAATAATCTTGAAAAGTATTTTATTGTACGTATTGCTTGGGTATTTGGTGTTAATGGTAAAAACTTTATTAAAACAATGTTAAATGTTGGAAAGAAATATCCACAAGTTAAAGTTGTTAATGATCAAATTGGAACACCAACTTATACTTATGATCTTGCTCGTTTATTAGTAGATATGGCAAAAAGTGATAAATATGGTTACTATCATGCTACTAATGAAGGTGGATATATTTCATGGTATGATTTCACAGTAGAAATTTTTAAACAAGCAGGGTATACTACAGAAGTTTTACCAGTAACAACTGAAGAATATGGATTATCTAAAGCTGCTAGACCATTTAATAGTCGATTAGATAAATCTAAACTTGTAGAAAATGGTTTTAAACCACTTCCTACATGGCAAGATGCATTAAGCAGATATTTAAAAGAAATTGAATATTAAATTGACTCGTACCTTGGAGGTACGAGTTTTTATGCGATAAGATTTAAAATTGATAAACATAGTTAAAAATGTTAGTATAAAATAGTAAAAGTATAAAGAGGAGAATATCTATGCATACATATGTAGTTTTAGCTTATAAAGAATCTGTATATTTGGAAAAGTGTATAAAATCAGTATGTAATCAAAAATATAAAAGTAAGGTTGTAATTGCCACATCTACGCCTAATAATTATATATATGATTTGGCTAACAAATATGATTTAGAAGTAATTGTTAATCCCAGTCCAGGGATGGGAATAGGATATGATTTTGATTTCGCATTGTCGTGTGGAAAGACAAAACTTGTTACTATTGCACATCAAGATGATATATATGATTTTGATTATTCTTATAATATGGTTAGAATGTATAAAAAATATCCGAAGTCTGTAATATTATTTAGTGATTATTATGAAATTAGAAATGAAAATAAGGTGTCTTCTAATACAAATTTAAAGATAAAAAGAATACTTCTATTTCCTTTAAGGGTTAAATTTTTATCAGCATTTAAATTTTGGAAAAGATTTGTTATTAGATTTGGAAATGCGATAAGTTGTCCTGCTGTAACATTCGTAAAAAATAATATTTCAACTAATGATGTTTTCAAGTGTAATTTTGTTTGTGATGTTGATTGGTTTGCATGGGAAAAATTATCATTATTAAAAGGTAATTTCCTATTTGTGAATAAGAAGTTAATGGGTCATAGAGTTCATGAGGAATCAACTACAACAGAAATTATCAATGAAAGAGTTAGAACAAAAGAAGACTTTGTTATGTTTCAAAAATTTTGGCCAAGATGCATATCTAAATTAATTAATAGATTTTATGTAAAAGCGGAAGAAAGTAATGGATAAGATGAAACTTGCTGGAATAGTTATATTGTATAATCCAACAAATGAACAAATTAAAAATATTAAAAAAAGTTTGATTTTTTTAGATAAAATATATGTTGTTGATAATTCAAGTCAAGAACATTTAATTGGTCAAAATGATAACATTGTATACTATAATAGAAAAGAAAATATGGGCGTTGCTAAAGCACTTAATATTGGTTGTCGTCTAGCAATCAAAGATGGTTTTAATTGGCTTTTAACGATGGATCAAGATAGTGTTTTTAATAAAGAAACAATAAATAAATTATGTGAATATATAGAAAAAAATGATATGTCTAAAACTTATATCGTTTCCCCATGGCTTAATACGAAATTATTAGAAGAAAAGCCAAAAGAAGAAATAAGTCATCCTAGTGATGTAATGACATCAGGAAGTATTATGAATTTAAAACTCTATGAAAAAATAGGTGGTTTTAAAGAATGGCTCTTTATTGATGGAGTAGACATAGCATATTGTTATGATGGAAACCGTTTAGGGTATCGTATCGATAGGCTCAATAATGTATGTATAGATCATACTTTAGGGGACATTAAGATTCATAAGATTTTATGGAAAACGTTTTTATGCACTAATCATAATTATATTCGAAAATATTATATGCAAAGAAATTATTGTTATTTAAGAGAAGAATATAAGAATGATGGATATAACTTTGATAATATGCCTATCGCTTTTAAAGGAATTATTTTTAGAATTATATTTTTTGAAGATGATAAAATTAGAAAAATAAGAAATGTCATTCGTGGAAGAAGAGATTATAAAAAAGGGATAAAAGGGAAGTATCCTTATAAAAATTAACAAGGGAGAATTGAAATATGAAAACTGCTAAAATTAAACATTATATGCACAAAACAACGCAAGTATTAAAAGAGGAAGGGTTTAAGTCATTTACTACAAGAACGAAAAATTTTGTTAAGTTTAATGTATTAACTAGGTCAAAGCCTACATATAATGATATTTTATTTATTAATGGATGTACTTTACCTCATCCAACAAGATATCGTGTGGTTCATCAAATTGAACAATTGGCATCTTATGGATTATCAGCAACATATATAGATAGTTCACAATTAAATGAAGAACATTTTAAATATTATAGAGGCTTTGTTTTTTATAGATGTCCAGTTACTGATGAAGTTAGAAAATTTATAAAGCTTGCCAAAGAATATAATAAAACAGTATTTTTTGATATTGATGATCTAGTTATTGATCAAAAATATACAGATACTATTGATTTTGTTAGTAAAATGTCTAAAGAAGATAAAGCATTTTACGACGATGGTGTAAATCGTACACGAGAAACATTAAGTTTATGTGATTATGCAATTACAACTACTGAAAAATTAGCTGAAGAATTAAAAAATTATTGTCCTAATGTTTTTATTAATAGAAATGTTGCATCAGAAAAAATGGTTGAATATTCATTAGCTGCCATGGATAGAATTACTAAAGATACAAATAAAGTTTATATTGGGTATTTAAGTGGCAGTATAACTCATAATCCTGATTTTGAAATGATTTTACCAGCGATTATAAATGTGATGGAAAAGCATACTAATGTTTATTTAAAAATAGTTGGTGAGTTAGATATTCCAAATGAGTTAGAAAAATTTAAAGATAGAATTGATGTTGCACCGTTTGTTGAATGGCAAGGATTACCAGAAATTATAGCTAGTTTAGATATTAACTTGGCTCCAATTGAAGATAGTATTTTTAATGAAGCAAAATCAGAAAATAAATGGGTTGAAGCAGCGCTATGTAAAGTACCAACTATTGCTTCTAATATAGGAGCATTTAAACATTGTATTAAACATGATGAAGATGGTGTTTTGTGTGAAAATAATGTTGATGAATGGACAAATGCATTAGATAAATTAATATCTGATACAAACTATAGAGAAAAGATAGGTAATAATGCATTTAATCGATGTATTAAGAAAAATGTGACAACATATACAGGAAGAAATTTAGCAGAATATATAGAAAGTAAGTTAAGTAAAAATATTGCCTTTATTTTACCTACTACTAATATTAGTGGGGGAGTGAATGTTGTTATGAAACATATTGCCATTTTAAGAAATAATGGCTATGATGCATTTGTTATCAACAATGATGTAGATAATGAGGATATTATTAATAATGATGGGACAGTTTATGTAATATCAAGAAAAAAAGTTAAATTAAATGCAAGAATTAATACAATGGTTGCAACTCTTTGGGATACATTAAGGGTTCCATTAGCTTATCCAAAAGTAAGAAATATTAAGTATTTTGTTCAAAACTTTGAAACGGATTTTATGCCATATGGTCAATATGCTAAAATTGTTGCAAATCAAACATATTCAACATATAAAGATATAGATTATTTAACAATTTCTAAATGGTGTCAAAATTGGTTAAAAGATGACTATGGAAAAGACTCAATCTATGCACCAAATGGAATTAATTTAAAACAATTTCCTTATAAAGAAAGAGATTTTTCTAAAAAGAAAATTAAAATATTAATTGAAGGCAATAGTAAAGATCATTATAAGAATGTTGATGAAAGTTTTAAAATTGTTGAAAAATTAGATAAAAATAAATTTGAAATACATTTCTTATCTTATCAAGGTGAACCAAAAAAATGGTATTATGTAGATAAGTTTATGCATAAAGTACCATATGATCAAGTTGGAAAAGTATATCAAGATGCTGATATTTTAATTAAATCTAGTTTGCTTGAAAGTTTCTCATACCCTCCATTAGAAATGATGTGTACAGGTGGATTAGTAGTAGCGGTAGCTAATGGTGGAAATGTGGAATATTTAAAAGATAGATATAATTGCTTGTTCTATGAACAAGGAAATATTGATGATGCTGTTGCTAAAATTAATGAATTAGTTGATGATGAAGAATTGAGAAATACATTGTTAGTTCATGGAAAAGAAACTGCTGAATCAAGAAAATGGGAATCTATAGAAAAAGATATTCTCAATTTATATATTTAAGAATTATTGCCGTTTATAACGGCAATAATTTTATATAAAATACATGGAGAGATTTTATGAAAAAAATATTATTAATATCAAATATGTATCCATCAAAAAAATATAAACATTATGGTGTATTTGTACAAAATACAGCACGTATATTAGAAAACAATGGATATCAAGTAGATGTATCAGCGTTAAAGAAAAAAGATAGTAAACTAGGAAAATTAGGTGGCTATTTAGGGTTTTATTTAAAAAGTATATTTTTATGTTTATTTCATCATTATGATTATTTATATGCACATTATATTTCTCATTGTGCTTTATTGATTAAAATCATTAAAAAGTTAAAACCTAATATAAAGGTTGTTGTTAATGTTCATGGAAATGATGTTGTTCCAGAAGATCAACATGATGAAAAATTTATTCCTTTAGTTAAATCAACTTTACCATTAGTAGATATTTGTATTGTTCCTTCAAGTTATTATCAAAAAGTAATGAAGGAAAATTATGGATTAAAAGAATCAATGATTAAAATCTTTCCTTCTGGTGGTATTAATTTTGACATTTTTAAGGAAATAAATCAAGCTAAAGAAAAATTACAATTAGATACAAATAAAAAATGTATAGGTTATATTGGAAGATATGAAAAAAGAAAAGGTTGGGAAGTCTTTTTAAAAGCTATCAGTTTATTAGAAAATGTAGACCAATATCAAATTGTGATGGTAGGTGTTGGTGAAGATGAAGAAAAAGCAGACGAACTCATCAAAGAATATCATTTAGAGAATGTAATTAAAAAATATCCAATGCAAACTCAAAAAGAATTAGCTTTATTTTATTCAGCTATTGATATTTTTTGTTTTCCAACTTATCGTAAAAGTGATAGTTTAGGATTAGTAGGATTAGAAGCTATGGCTTGTGGGTGTGTTGTAATTGCTTCAAATATGGCAGGACCAACAAGCTATATTAAAGATCAAGAAAATGGTTTTTTCTTTAAACCAAAAGATGGTGAAGATTTAAGTCGAAAGATTAAAGATGTTTTATTAATGGATGAAAATCAAATAAAAGATATTAAAGATAATGCTTATCAAACAGCAAAGGAATATGATGTAAATGATATTTCTCAAAGTCTAGTGGATATTTTTAATGAGATATAGGATGTGAAAGTATGGATGTATCAATTATTATTCCTATTTATAAGGGAAATGGATATATAGAGTCTTTATTAAATAAAATAGAGATGAATTATAAATTAAGTCAAAAAGAGATAGAGGTTATTTTTGTTAATGATTATCCTGATGAAGAAATTATTGTAGGTAGTCAACATGATTTTCCAATTAGAATTATCAATAATGAAATGAATCAAGGAATTCATCAAACAAGGATCAATGGTTTAAAAAAAGCTTTAGGAAAATATATTTTATTTTTAGATCAAGATGATGAAATTAGTGATAATTTTATTAAAAGTCAATTAGAACATATTGGAGAAGCTGATTTATGTATTGCTAATGGAATTATGGAATCAGAAAATGGAAAATGTTTGATTTATAAAAATAAAAGATCTCAAGATTATTTAAAGAAACAAATTGGTTTTATTAAAGTAAGAGACTTAATTGTTTCACCGGGACATTGCTTGATTAAAAAAATAAGTATACCAGAATATTGGACAAAGAATATTATGTCTGTTAATTCAGCAGATGATTACTTCTTATGGCTATTGATGATAGAAAATAAATGCCAATTCAATGTGAATCATGATGTTTTATATACGCATAAATATACAGGTGAAAATGTTTCTGGAAGTATTGATCAGGTGCATAGATCTAACATGGAAATGGTTGATTTATTAAAAGAATATTGTCATAATGTCAATGTTGATTTATTGAAAAGAACTATTACATATAAATATAATATGAAAAAACAAGGGAAATTAGTTCCATCAATAAAAAATATAGATTTATTTTTATATAATACGATCTATCAATTATTATGGAAAGGTATGTAAAATATGAAAAATGTGTTTATTATAGGGAGTAAAGGAATACCTGCTAATTATGGGGGTTTTGAAACTTTTGTAGAATATTTAACGAAATATAAAGTAAGTGAAGATATTAAATATCATGTTGCTTGTATGTCTGATCATGAAGAAGAATTTGAACATAATCAAGCCAGATGTTTTAAGGTACAAGTACCTGCTATTGGACCAGCTAAAGCTGTTTATTATGATATTGCTGCTTTAAAAACAGTTTATCAATATGTTGATGAACATCAAATTGAAGATGCTATTGTCTATATTTTAGCTTGTCGTATCGGTCCGTTTTTAAAGAAATTTGTTAAAATGTTTCATTCAAAGAATATTCAAGTTTTTGTTAATCCAGATGGACATGAATTTAAAAGAGCTAAATGGAATTGGTTTATTAGACAATACTGGAAATTATCTGAAAGATTAATGATTAAAAATGCAGACTATGTTGTTTGTGATTCACAAAATATAGAAAAATATATTCAAGAAGATTATAAAAAATATCACCCTCAAACAACTTTTATTGCTTATGGAGCAGATGTTGTTGATAATAGTGATGAAGAAAAATTTGCTGTTTGGGCCAAAGAACATGAAGTTTCAAAAAATGAATATTATTTAATTGTTGGACGTTTTGTTCCTGAAAACAATTATGAAACAATGATTCGTGAATTCATGAGTTCACATACTAAAAAGGATTTAGTGATTGTTACAGGATATCAAGATAATAAATTGTATCATATTTTAAATAATAAATATCATTTTGAAAATGATACAAGAGTTAAATTCGTAGGTACTATTTATGATGATGCTCTATTAAAAAGTGTTAGAAAAAATGCTTTTGCTTATTTACATGGTCATGAAGTAGGTGGAACAAATCCATCTTTATTAGAAGCGTTAGGTTCTACAAAATTAAATCTTTTATTAAATGTTGGTTTTAACCAAGAAGTAGGTTTAGATTCAAGTATTTATTGGGGTAAAGAAAAAGGAAATTTAAAGAATTTAATAGAACATGTAGAAACATTTGATCAAGAATATATTAATACTTTAGGTAATGCTGCTAAAGAAAGAATAAAAACTGCCTATAGTTGGGATAAAATTGTAACTGACTATGAAAATTTATTCTTAAGAAAAAAAGATTTGTAGATAATTGTAAATTGTTATATAGTAATAAAGAAAAGAAATGAAAAATTTCGTGGAGGAACAATTATGATAAAGAAAATAACAGCTGTATTAATGGCGTTTGTTTTATCAATGTCATTAGTAGGATGTAGTAGTTCAAATGATAAAACAACAACTACTAAAAAATCATCTACATCAAGCAGTATTAAAATTAAAGATGTTAGTGATTTTCAAGAATTTGATGGTTTAATTAAATATTTTACAATTGATGGTAAAAAAATAGCTATTCCTGAAACAGTTGGTGAATATGCTAATTACTTATCTCAAGTAGGAAAAGTTACTTTAAATGATACAGATGAAAAAGTAGAAGATGTTAAATTAGATGCTGAAGGTATTTCATCAATGGCAGCATATTTAAGTGTTGAGTTAGATAGTGGAGATGTGGCTCGTTTCTATTTAAGATATGAAAATCCTACTAAAAAAACAATTAGTGTAGCTGAAGCTTCTGTTACTTTTATTGAAGTAAAATATGATGTATATGCTGAAGAAGAATATGATAAAGCAGCTAAAGGTGTTGAAGTTGAAACAAGCGAAGGAACTTTAGCGTTAGATAATAAAGTAAAATATGCTCAAGTTAAAAGAATGTTAGGTGAACCATCACAAGAAACTGATGGAAGATTCCATTATACAGATGATGCAGGATATAAATATATGTTTGATTGCTGTAATGAAAATAGAAATGGAATATTTAGAGGATTCAGTATTGAATATCCAAGTAAATAATATTAATAAGATCCAACTAAAATGGTTGGATTTTTTGTATAAAATAATTAAGCAAATGTAATGACTATTTGCAATAGATGATGTCTTTTATTTTGATAACAACCTAAAGCAAGAAAGAACAAAAATAATATAAAGATATTTATTTAATTTAATAAATATTTGAAAATGTTCTGGAAGTGGTGTTCCAAATATTTTTAATACCTGGAATGATCAAGGATGGAAAGAACCTGTTATTGAGGAAAAGTTTGATCCTGATAGAACAACTTTAACGCTTGAATTTATAAATAAAACAGGTAAAGAAAAACAAGCGAAGAAAACCGGCGAAGAAAAATCGGCGAAGAAAAATCGGCGAAGAAAAATCGGCGAAGAAAACCGGTAAAGAAATAAAAATAACAAACAAAACAAAAGAAAAAATGTTTAAAATAGAAGAATATCTTAATGAGAATAAAGAAGCAAAAACGAAAGATATTGCTGAATATATTGGATTGAAAGTTTCTAGAACTAGAGAGATTCTTTCGCAAATGGATTCACTCGAAGCTATTGGTACAAATACAAATAGAAGATATAGACATAAAAACAACTCCGATTAACAGAGTTGTTTTTAAAATACCTCCTTTCTAAACACAAGTAAAATCTCTATTTATTAAACTGAGAACAAATAGATGTGTTTTTTAATATTTGCTCAGGTTCTCGTTTAATGTGTGTCGGTAGTGAATTTCTTTTTTTAAATTTATTTGTATAGAGATTTCATTGTTATTTTATATGATAGAAAATGTTTTTTGTTTATTCAGGGAAAATAAGAGAAATAGTGGGAAAATTATCAGAAAAGATATTAAATATTCTATTGAAAGAGATAAATATCAAGGGATAAGGGTATCATTTTAATTGATAAAATAGTATAATATCACAAAATGAGGTGGAATCATGGAAACAGTTTTGGTAGAAAAAAAGAACATAAACGAAGTTGTTGAATTATTAAAACAAGATGAGGTTGTGGCTTTTCCTACCGAGACTGTTTTTGGTTTAGGTGTTAAATTTGGAAATCTTTCAGCACTTGAAAAAATCTATGAAATTAAACATAGAAGTCATAGTAAAGCAGTATCTTTGATGATTTATGATCCTCAAGATATCGAAAAATATGCTTATGTAAATACAAATGCTCAAAAATTGATTGATGAATTTATGCCGGGAATGATAACCCTTGTTTTAAAAAAGAAATCAATTTTATCGGATGATTTTACAGCTGGATTAGAAACGATTGGGATAAGAATACCTGATGATCCATTTGTATTAGAATTATTGAAAAGAGTAGGACCAATGTTAGTGACGAGTGCTAATATTTCAGGTCAAGAGGCACTTTTAAATGATTTAGATGTGTATCATGAATTTAATGGGAAACTAAAGATGATCGTCAAAGGAAAATGTCAAAATACTCTAGCAAGTACGGTGGTAAAAATTGATGATGATGTAACAATATTACGTCAAGGTTGTATTAGTGAAGAAAAAATCAGGGAGGTATTGAAGTGAAAATTGCAATGGCATGTGACCATGGTGGTCTCAGATTAAAAAATGTATTAAAAGAAGATTTAGAAAAAAATGGTTATGAAGTTGTAGATTTTGGTACATACACAGAAGAAAGCTGTGATTACCCAGATTATGCTTCTAAAGCAGCAAAAGCTGTTGCCAATGGAACGTGTGACAAGGGGGTTGTCGTATGTGGAACTGGAATTGGTGTCAGCATTACAGCAAATAAAGTAAATGGAATTCGTTGTTCGTTATGTCATGACGTATTTAGTGCAAAAGCAACACGTCAACATAATGATTCAAACATGTTAGCAATGGGGCAACGTGTTATAGGGGAAGGCTTAGCTTTAGAAATCTTACATGCATGGCTTGAAAGCGAATATGAAGGTGGAAGACATGATGCAAGAATTCAAAAAATGATGGCGTTAGAAAAGGAGTAATAAATTATGAAAGATACACAATTATTTGAAAGTGTTGAAAGAGAATTAAATAGACAAAGAAATAACATTGAATTAATTGCTTCAGAAAACTTTGTTTCTGAAGAAGTATTACAATTAGCTGGATCAGTTCTTACAAATAAATATGCAGAAGGTTATCCAGCAAAAAGATATTATGGGGGATGTCAATTTGTTGATGAAGTTGAAGAACTTGCAAGACAAAGAATTTGTGAAATCTATGGAGCAGAACATGCCAATGTTCAACCACATAGTGGGGCACAAGCAAATACTGCAGTTTATTTAGCTTTATTACAACATGGAGATAAAGTGTTAGGAATGTCACTTGCTGATGGTGGACACTTAACACATGGGCATCCATTGAACTTTTCAGGAATTAACTATGAATTCTATAGCTATGGTGTTTCAAAAGAAACAGAAACAATTGATTACGAAGCTTATAAAAAACAAGTAGAAGAAATTAAACCAAAACTTGTTGTTGCTGGAGCAAGTGCTTATAGTAGAATTATTGATTTTGAATATATGGCTAAAGTTGCTCATGATAATGGAGCATTATTTATGGTAGATATGGCACATATTGCTGGACTTGTAGCAGCAGGTGTTCATCCATCACCATTTCCATATGCTGACATTGTAACAACAACAACACATAAAACATTAAGAGGACCTCGTGGTGGTGTCATCATGTGTAAAAAGGAATTTGCAGCTGATATTGATCGTGCAGTTTTCCCTGGTATGCAAGGTGGACCATTAATGCACATTATTGCTGCTAAAGCACAATGTTTCTATGAAGTACAACAACCTGAATTTAAAGACTATGCTAAACAAATTATTAAAAATGCTAAAGCAATGGAAAAGGTTTTTAAAGAAGAAGGTTTCAGATTGGTTGCTGGAGGAACTGATAATCACTTATTACTTGTTGATGTTAAAGCAAGTTGTGGTATTTCTGGTAAAAAAGCACAACGTTTATTAGATGAAATCAATATTACAGCCAATAAAAATGCAATTCCTTTTGATACTGAAAAACCATTTAAAGCATCAGGAATTCGTATTGGAACACCAGCAATGACAACTAAAGGATTCAAAGAAGAAGACTTTGAAGAAGTTGCAAGAATTATTGCTTATCGTTTAAAAAATGAAGAAACAGATGAAATTAAAGAAGAATGTTTAAAACGAGTAGCAAAACTTACTGAAAAGGTCACAATGTATTCAAATATTAAATATATCTAGGAGGCAATTATGTCAGTAACAATATTAGATCATGCTTTAATTAAGCATAAATTAACAATTATGCGTGATAAAAATACGTCAACTTATATTTTTAAACAAAATTTAGATGAAATTGCTAAATTAATGGCATTTGAAGTAACACGTAATGTTTCTTTAAAAGATAAAGCAATTGAAACTCCTGTTTGTCCAATGGTGGGAAAAGAAATGGATCAACAAATTATTCTTGTACCTATTTTACGTGCAGGAATTGGTTTAGTTGATGGTTTTAGAGATATTATCCCAACAGCTAAAGTAGGACATATTGGGATGGAAAGAGATGAAGAAACTTTAATTCCACGTGAATATTATGCTAAATTTCCAAAAGGTTTAGAAGATGCCTTAGTCATTGTTTTAGATCCAATGCTAGCAACAGGTGGAAGTGCTAATATGGCAATTGAAAATATTAAACAAAGAGGAGCTAAAAAAATCAAACTTGTATGTCTTGTAGGGGCTCCTGAAGGAGTTAAAGCGATTCAAGAAGAACATCCAGATGTGGATATTACTTTAGCAGCATTAGATGAAAAATTAAATGAGCATGGTTATATTGTTCCTGGACTTGGAGATGCTGGAGATCGTTTGTTTGGAACAAATGAATAATAAAGAAAAACTTTTTAAAGATTTGATATATGCATTAACGTTATCAGGAAAAATATTTGGAACTTTAATGGCTGGCGTCATATTGGGTTTATATTTGGATAGTATATTACTAACCAGACCTTTTATGACGCTGGTATTTCTTGTTTTAGCGTTTATAGAAGTGATGAGAATATTATTAAAAGGTGGAAAATCATGAATGAAAAGTTAGTTTTTAAGAAATCATTTTTTATTTTCTTAATAGGTTTTATTGTTTTTTCAATTGTTGGTTTGATAATGAAATCTGTTAGTTATCCGCTAGGTTTTTTGCTTGGATATTTATTTAATCTTGCAATTTTTTATGTTATTATTATCACGTCTGATATGATATTAAACTTAAAAAGATCTACAAGTTTAATTATCTTATTAAATATAGTCAAACTTGCAATTTATGCGATTGGTTTTTTGATTGCTATTTTTATTCCAAAATGGTTTAATCTTATCGGTGTTCTTTTTGGATATATGGTCATTAAAATAACCATTTATATTGTAAGTTATCAAATGAAGGGGGTGAAAGGGTGAGTAACTTCTTAGATTCTTTACAAGTAGAATTAATCTTTTCATTGATTATTATGGTGGTGATGGCTATCTTCTTTATTTATGCCGGAAAGAAATTTGCAGCTGCTGATCCAACAGCAAGACCTAAAGGTGTTGTTTTAGTTGTTGAAACAGGTGTTAAAATGATTTACGACTATTTAAAAAGTATCATGCCAAAGAAATTTGAAAAGAACTATTATCCGTACTTTGCAATGCTCTTTGCTTATTTGATCATTGCTAACTTAAGTGGATTATTAGGATTTGAAGCACCAACTTCAAATTATTCTATTACTTTAGCATTAACAACAATTACATTCTGTTTAATTCAGTTTAATGCAATCAAAAAACAAGGATTATTATCCTACATTTGGGGTGCTGTATGGCCACCAACAAACTTATTAAGTATTCTTTCGCCATTGATTTCGTTATCAATGCGTTTATTCGGGAATATTTTAAGTGGATCAATCCTTATGTATTTAGTTTATCAATTAACAGGTTACATTTCAGGATTATTGATCAACTTTAACTTTTTAGGACCAGTGATTGCTCCTTGGTTACATTGTTATTTTGATGTCTTTGCAGGATGCATTCAAACATTGGTATTTGTTACATTATCATCTATCTTGATAATGATGGAAAATCCAGATTAAGTTCTTTACTAGTTCGCTAGTTAAGATA
Source organism: Bacteroidaceae bacterium (assembly GCA_963618275.1). GTDB lineage: Bacteria > Bacillota_I > Bacilli_A > Erysipelotrichales > Coprobacillaceae > Faecalibacillus. Next base: position 9,351 of record CAVESC010000006.1, on the reverse strand, counting down.
TAAATGAAAAATGAACTATTTTTTAGGAGGAAAAAAATTATGGTAAAAGGTTTAATTGCTATTGCAGCAGGTCTTGCTGTATGTGCAGGTTTAGGAACAGGGATTGGTGAAGGGATTGCTGCTAGTAAAGCTGTAGAAGCTGTAGGTAGAAACCCAGAAGCTGAAGGTAAAATCCGTACTATGATGATCTTAGGGATTGCCTTATCAGAAACAGTTGCCATCTATGGTTTATTAGTTTCTTTAATCTTATTATTCGTATATTAATAATTGAAAATCTGACAAAGGAGGAATAAAGATGCCAGATATAGCAGGAAAATTATTCCCTAATCTTACAACACTGATTGTTCAATTATTATCTACAGGAGTTTTGTTACTTATTTTTAAGAAGTTTTTATGGAAAAATGTCATGGAATATTTTGCTAAAAGAGCAGATTACATAGAATCTACTATTAATGATGCAAAAGAAATGAATGAAAAAGCTTCTGCTCATTTACAAACTGCTGAAAAAGAAGCACGTGAAGCGGCTAGTAAATATCGTGAAATTCTTGATCAAGCAAAAGATGATGGTCAAAAAGTAAAACAACAAATTATTGACCAAGCAAACGAAGAAGCAAGAGCTAAAATTGAACAAGCACAAAAAGAAATTGAAACAGAAAAGAAACAAGCTCAAGCAGATATGAAACAAGAAATTGTGGATGTTGCTATTGAGGTTGCAACTAAAGTCATGAACAAAGAAATGAATGAAGAAATCAACAAAGGCTTAGTAGAAGAATTTGTTGATGATGTGGTTAACTAATGAGTGTTGTTGGCGATAGATATGCTGAATCTTTATTTGATTTAGCGAAAGAAGAAAATAAAGTCACTCAATATCTTGATGACATCAAATTAGTTGGAGAGGTTCTTGATAGTGATCCTCAAATTGTTCAATTCTTTAATCACGTTCTTATTGGAAATGATAAAAAGATTCAAATATTGGATCAATCATTTAAAGGGAATGTTGATCAATATGTTTTAAATTTCTTAAAACTATTAGTGCAATCAAGAAGAATTCGTTATATTGATGATATTGTTAAATCTTATATTAATTTATCAAATCAATATTTAGGTATAGAAGAAGGTATGATCTATACACCTTATGAATTAACTGATCAACAAATTCAAGATATAGAAAAAGCAATCAGTCAAAAAGAAAATAAAAAGGTTACTTTAAAAGTATCGATTGATCCATCATTATTAGGTGGTATTAAAGTTCAAATATCTAATCGTATTTATGATGGAACAATTAAAAATAAAGTAGAAATGCTTAAAAAAGAACTATTAAGAAAGTAGGTGGAAATAGTGGGGCTTAGACCAAATGAAATTAGTGCTTTAATTAAAGAACAAATTAAGCATTATGACGATATCATTGAACAAAAAGATGTCGGAACAGTTATGACTGTTGGTGATGGTGTAAGTGTAATTCATGGTTTGGATAACGCAATGTTAGGTGAATTATTACTTTTCCCAAATGATGTTTATGGAATGGTCATGAACTTAGATGAAGATAGTGTAGGAGCCGTACTACTTGGATCTGAAAGTACGATTAAAGAAGGAGACGAAGTTAAACGTACTGGAAGAATTATTGAAGTCCCTGTTGGGGATGAAATGTTAGGAAGAGTTGTTAATCCATTAGGACAAGCAATCGATGGTCAAGGTGAAATCAATACTGGTAAAACTAAACCAATCGAACGTGTTGCTAGTGGGGTAATGACAAGAAAATCAGTTGATCAACCTTTACAAACTGGTATTACATCAATTGATGCTATTATTCCTATCGGTAGAGGTCAACGTGAGTTAATTATCGGTGACCGTCAAACAGGTAAAACTGCAATTGCTATTGATACAATTTTAAACCAAAAAGGACAAAACATTTATTGTGTTTATGTTGCTATTGGACAAAAGAACTCAACAGTTGCACAAGTTGTTGAAAAATTACGTCAAGGTGGAGCAATGGATTATACATGTGTTGTTTCTGCCGGAGCGAGTGAACTTGCACCAATTCAATATATTGCACCATATGCTGGATGTGCAATTGCTGAACATTGGTTAGATGAAGGAAAAGATGTTTTAATCGTTTATGATGATTTATCGAAACATGCGGTAGCTTATCGTACAATGTCGTTATTATTAAAAAGACCACCAGGACGTGAAGCTTATCCAGGGGATGTCTTCTATTTACATTCAAGATTACTTGAACGTGCTTGTCGTTTAAATGAAGAAAATGGTGGAGGATCAATTACTGCTTTACCAATCATTGAAACACAAGCTGGGGATATTTCAGCATATATTCCAACAAACGTTATTTCAATTACTGATGGACAAATCTTCTTACAACAAGAATTGTTCAACTCTGGATTTAGACCAGCTGTAGATACAGGATTATCTGTATCACGTGTAGGTTCTACTGCACAAATTAAAGCGATGAAACAAGTATCTGGTTCATTAAAACTTGAACTTGCTCAATATGCAGAAATGCAAGCTTTCGCACAATTTGGTTCTGACTTAGATGCTGCTACTAAAGCAACATTAGATCATGGGGCAAAAGTACGTGAAGTATTAAAACAAGCACAATACTCACCACGTAGTGTACCAACACAAGTCATTACTTTATTTGCATTAAAATATGGTTATACAAAACAAATAGCTGTAGAAAAAGTAAAAGAATTTATGGATGGTTTAGTAGAAAATATTCAAATGTCTCATCCTGAATTTATTACTGAAATAGAAACTCAAAAAGTGATTTCAAATGAATTAGAAGCGAAGATGAAAGAAGCAACAGGCGCTTATGTTGATCAATTCTTAAAAACTCAAGGGGCTAACTAATGCCTGGATCAATGCAAGAAATTAAGCGTCGTATTAAATCCGTTGAATCTACTAAAAAGATTACTAAAGCAATGGAATTAGTTGCGACATCTAAACTTCGTAAAACAAGAAATCAACTTGATGAATTAAAACCTTATTATCAAGGTGTTAGACAAACATGTGCAGAAATTTTAGCTTCTAATAAGGGTTTAAAAGATTCTGCCTATCTCGCTGAAAACAAAGTAGATAAAGATGTTTATATTGTTATTTCTTCAAGTTTAGGATTATGTGGTGGATATAATGCCAATGTCTTTAAAGAAATTAGTCAACAAATTAAAGATGAAGATTATGTTTACTCGATTGGAAGTAAAGGAACAAATTATTTCCGTAGAACGCATCAAGGACCAATTAATGCTGATTTTGCTTCATTAAATTCAACACTTGCTTTTGATGAAGTGACTAAATTAGTTAAAAGTGTTACAGATCTTTATATCAATAAAGAAGTGGGAAGTATAAAAATCATTTATACTGAATTTGTTAATAACTTAACATTTAAACCACGTACAGTAACACTTTTACCAATTGATACAAATGAGTTTGAAAACATTGAAATTACTAATAAATTTACTGTTTTTGAACCAAGTCCTGAAGAAGTTTTAGATAGTTTAATACCAATGTATTTACAAGCTGTCGTTTATGGTTATCTTGTTGAAAGTGTGACAAGTGAAAATGCGTCACGTAGAACTTCAATGGAAAATGCTACAGATAACGCAGAAGAATTAACAGAACAATTATTATTAAAATACAATCAAGCTCGTCAAACAGCAATTACTAATGAAGTTAGTGAAATTGTTGCTGGAGCTAATGCGCAATAAGGAGGTCAATATGGCAAATATTGGGAAAATAATTAGTGCCCGTGGGCCAGTTATTGATATTGCATTTGATGGCGAAGATAAATTACCTCGATTAAATACTGCCATTCGTATTCAAAATGGTAAAGAAGAATTAGTAGTAGAAGTTGCTCAACACATTGGAGATGATGCAGTAAGATGTATCGCCATGGGACCAACTGATGGGGTAGTAAGAGGAATGGATGCTGTTGATACAGGTCACCCAATTTCAGTTCCAGTAGGAAATGCGACATTAGGACGTATGTTTAATGTTTTAGGGGAACCAATCGATGGTAAAGGTGAATTAGGAAATGATGTTCCACGTATGCCAATCCATAGATCTGCACCAACTTATGCAGAACAAATGACAACTACAGAAATCTTTGAAACAGGAATTAAAGTTGTAGACTTGATTTGTCCTTTTATCAAAGGTGGTAAAATTGGGTTATTCGGTGGTGCCGGAGTAGGTAAAACAGTATTAATCCAAGAATTTATTAACAATATCGCAACACAACATGGTGGGTTATCAGTATTCGCTGGTGTTGGAGAACGTAGCCGTGAAGGTAACGATTTATATTATGAAATGAAAGAAAGTGGCGTTTTATCTAAAACATCACTTGTCTTTGGACAAATGAACGAACCACCAGGAGCACGTTTACGTGTTGCCTTAACTGGTTTAACAATGGCTGAACAATTCCGTGATGGTCAAGGTCAAGACGTGTTATTATTCATTGATAACATCTTCCGTTTCACACAAGCAGGTTCAGAAGTTTCTGCCTTACTTGGACGTGTACCATCACAAGCAGGATATCAACCAACTCTAGCAACTGAAATGGGTGCTTTACAAGAACGTATTACATCAACAAAAAAAGGATCAATTACATCAGTACAAGCAGTTTATGTACCAGCCGATGACTTAACTGACCCTGCACCAGCAACAACATTTGCTCACTTGGATGCTAAAATCGTCTTGGATCGTTCAATCGCTGCTTTAGGTATTTACCCTGCAGTAGATCCACTTAACTCTTCATCAAGAGCCTTAGATCCATTAGTTGTAGGTAAAGATCATTATGAAGTTGCTCATGGTGTTCAACAAATCTTACAACGTTATCAAGAATTACAAGATATTATCGCTATTCTTGGTATGGATGAATTAGGTGATGAAGATAAATTAATCGTTGCACGTGCTAGACGTGTACGTAACTTCTTATCACAACCATTTACAGTAGCTAGTCAATTTACTGGTTTAGATGGAAAATATGTCCGTGTAGAAGATACTGTTCAAGGATTTAAAGAAATTCTTGAAGGTAAATGGGATCAATTACCTGAACAAGCATTCCATAATGTTGGTACTATTCAAGAAGCTGTAGAAAAGGCTAAACAAATCGAAAATGACTAAATTTAAGCTAAAAATCATTACACCTCAAGGTATTTACCAAGAAGTGGAAATTGATCAGATAAATCTTGATACAACTGCTGGACAAATAGGTATTTTAGCTCATCATATTCCACTAGCAAGTGGTGTGAAAGTGTCTCAAATGAATTATATTATTGATGGCAATAGAACTTATTTCTCTGTTGCTGGTGGTTTTGTTTATGTTAATGAAACAGAAACAACTTTAATTGCTAATGCAATTGAATCACAAGATGAAATTGATTTAAATAGAGCACAAGAAGCAAAAAGAAGAGCTGAAGAAAGACTTAAACTACAAAACGATGAAATCGATATGTTAAGAGCACAAGCAGCATTGCAACGTGCAATTACACGTATTCATGTCAAAGGTTTATAGAGAAGAACTTCCATTCTTCTCTTTTTTTTGTATAATAGTTTTAAGGAGAAACAGGGAATATGAAAAAGAAATTTATAGGAATTATTGGCATTGTTATAGTGGTAGTTATTGGTTGTATTTTCTATTTTACAAGAGAAGAAAAAATAGAATTGTCTTTAAAAGATAAAAAGGATATTGTTGTAGAATATGGAAATACAGTTAAATATTCATTTAATGATCTTATTCAAACAAAAGATATAGATAAAGATCAATTGAAAGAAATAAAAAAAGAAACGAAAATAACAGATAATATAAAAAATGAAGATCAAAAAGAATATCCAGCAATTGGAAATTATACGATAAATATTAAATATCAAGATCAAAAACTAAAAAAGAAAGTAGTTGTTAAAGATACAACAGCTCCTGTTTTTAATGAAATAAATGAAGTTTCATTTGAAGAAGGAACAGAAAATTATGATTTTAATCAGGTTATTAAGGCAACAGATTTAAGTAATGTTGATTTACAATATGATACAACTTCGTTAGATGTGAATAAAGCAGGAGATTATCAAATAAAAGCTCTTGCGAAAGATAGCTTTGGAAATCAAACAGAAAAAGAAATTACGATTCACGTAAAAGCAAAACCTAAACAAGAATTATCAGCAGCTAAGGTTTATCATGGTGGTGGAAAGGTCATTTGTATTGATGCTGGACATCAAGGGAGAGGAAATAGTTCATTAGAACCTAATGGACCAGGATCTTCTACAATGAAAGCAAAAGTTACATCAGGAGCGACAGGTTGTGTAACAGGTAAAACTGAATCACAAATTAACTTAGAAGTAGCACTTAAATTACAACAAGCTTTAGTAAAGCAAGGCTATTCAGTAGTTATGTGTCGTACATCACAAAATGTGGATTTATCAAATGTACAAAGGGCAGAAATAGCGAATGAAGCAAATGCAGCTGCTTTTATTCGTTTGCATTGTGACTCAAGTGAATCATCTTCCCCTACAGGAACATTGACACTTGCACCTTCAACTTCTAATAAATATTGTGCAAGTATTGCAAGTCAATCACAAGTACTTTCAAAAAGTATTGTGAATAATATTTGTAAAATTACAGGTTCTAGAAATAGAGGAGTTTCAATTGTAGATAATATGACAGGATTGAATTGGTCTAAAGTGCCTGTTACTATTGTAGAAATGGGATTTTTATCGAATCCAGGTGAAGATCGATTACTTTCGAGTGATGATTATCAAAATAAGATAGTACAAGGAATTGTAAATGGAATTGGCGAATATTTAAGTTAAATAAAGGAAAGAGGAAAAAGGAATGGAAAAAGTAACATTAGGAAGAACAGGCATTACAGTTAATCGTAATGGATTTGGGGCATTACCAATTCAAAGAGTAACTGGAGAAGATGCAACAACAATTTTAAGAAAAGCCTATGATCAAGGAATTCGTTTTTTTGATAGTGCAAGAGCATATAGTGATAGTGAGGAAAAACTAGGGGATGCTTTAAGTGATGTAAGAGATGATATTTATATTGCAACTAAAACAGGATCTACAACAGTAGAAGGTTTTTGGAAAGATTTAGAAACAAGTTTAAATAATTTAAAAACAGATTATATTGATATCTATCAATTTCATAATCCTTCATTTTGTCCTAAACCAGGAGATGGTACAGGTTTATATGAAGCAATGTTAGAAGCTAAAGCACAAGGGAAAATACATTTTATTGGTTTAACGAATCATCGTTTACCAGTAGCGATAGAAGCTTGTGAAAGTGGATTATATGATACAATTCAATTTCCATTTAGTTATTTAGCAGATCAAAAAGATATTGATTTAGTTAATAAATGCAAAGAAAATAACATTGGATTCATTTGTATGAAAGCTTTATCAGGGGGACTAATTAATCGATCAGATGCAGCTTATGCTTATTTAGCACAGTTTGATAATGTATTACCAATTTGGGGAATTCAAAAAGAAAGTGAATTAGATGAATTTATTTCATATCAAACAAAAGCACCTGAACTTACACAAGAAATTCAAGATTTAATTGCTCATGATAGAAAAGAATTGGCAGGAGATTTCTGTAGAGGTTGTGGTTATTGTATGCCTTGTCCTAAAGGAATCCAAATTAATCAATGTGCTAGAATGTCTTTAATGTTAAGAAGAGCACCAGCAGCAAGTTGGCTTAATGATCGTTGGCAAGCAGAAATGAAAAAAATTGAGGAATGTTTAAATTGTGGAAAATGTAAACAACATTGTCCATATCATTTAAATACACCTGAATTATTAAAGAAAAATTATGAAGATTACAAAACATTTCTAAAATAAAAAATAGGATGTGCTACTAAATGTAGCGCATCCTATTTTAATAAAGTCTACGACAATTATAAATACGACTATAGAAATAACTTCCTGGAGCAATAGATGTTACTTTTACACATTGATTAGGATCCTGACCAACAGTTTCAGAACCTTTACCAGAAGCATGAACCATTTGACCATTACCAATATAAATACCAATATGAGAAACGCCACTACCATAGCTAAATGTAATGACATCACCAATTTGTAAATTGCTGTAAGAAACAGATTTTCCACTACCAGCATAACCTGCAGCGGTTGTTCTTCCTATTTTTACCCCAGCTTGATTATGTGCCCAATAAACTAGACCAGAACAATCGAAATAATTTGGTCCTTGTGCCCCCCAATAATAACGAGAACCCTGTTTAGAAAGTGCATAGTTGGCGATTTTCACACCAAGTGTAGCGCTTGAATCTGTTGATGTATTATTATCAGTTGTGGTATTTTGATTGTTATTAGAATTTTGACCATTATTTGTATTTTGATTATTATTATTATTATTATTTGTATTGTTGCTTGTGGATGGTGTTGAAGGTACAGGTAATTGATTTACATGTCCAACATCATCTTTTTTAGAACTTTCATAGAATGCGGTTAATGATTCATCTATTTGTTTAGATTGTGAAGCAGCAACATTTGCATCAACTTCTGTTGCTGCTATTTGTTTTCTTTGTTCTTCTAATAATGCTTCATATTGAACTTGAATCGTTGCTTGTTCCTTTTTTTGTTCTTCTAAAACAGCTTTAGCATTAACTAATGTTATTTTTTGATTTTCAATTTCTTTTTTCTTTTCTAACATTTGAGCAATCAAATCTTGATCACTAGCAGTAAGTGTATTGAAACTATCTATTCTAGATAACATATCAGTAAAATTCTCAGCACCAAAGACATAATTGATAAAAGTATTTTCATTCATATAAGATTGCATAACATACATACGATCTTTTATTTCTTGATTATCTTGATCAATTTCAGCTTGGGTATTTTGAATAGATGTTTCGACATATTGAATTTCAGCTTCTTTAGACGAAATATCTGAATTAATAGAATCTAATTTCTTTTGTACACTATCTAATGTTTGTGTTGTATTAGCAGCAGCACTTTTTTGATTCTCTAAATCCTTTTTTAATTTCTTATTTTTAGTTTTAAGATAATTATTAAATTCTTCACATGTTTTTTTATTACTATTAGTTAATTTTCCGCTTGCACATATCGACATGTATTTTGCTTCGTTTTTTGAAAAGTCAATGGCCGCAACAGGCTTTATACAATAACATGTAGATACTAACATAGCAGATGATACAAGACCTACAAAATACTTTTTAAATTTCAAGCGAAACACCCCCTTATATTATTTATACATCACTTCATAAAAAAAGTAAATAATCATAAATAATCCAAAATAAAAAAGGCAAACGCCCAATGTCATTAAGTTAAGATGACATAAATTCAATCAGAAGAAATATAGATTGTAT